>NZ_JAFCMD010000006.1:0-334902 GCF_018130105.1 Bradyrhizobium sp. AUGA SZCCT0160 | reverse complement strand
AAGCGTACGGCAAAACCGTGTGGTCCTGGCGCCCGTTGCAGGCGTCAAGCTGTCGGGTAGGCGAGAGCCGAAACGGCAGCGACGGAGTCAACCAAGAACTCGTCTCCGGGGAGATCACGGCATAAGCCGTAAAGCCATTGCGCAGGGAAGGCCGGGTGTTCACCGCTGCCCTGTATGCTCGTGTGCAGCCTTTTTAGTGCAAACCGCACGCGAGACCGCGGGTGCAGCGCGCACCCGGTCTTCCCTGCGCCCTCCATTTGCAGAGGGCGGGAAGTTTCCAGCAAAGCTCGGGCGCAATGCGTCGCGAGAATGCGGCCACATATTCAACTGTCATCGCCCGGCTTGACCGGGCGACCCAGTATTCCAGAGAAGCCGATGATAGAACCGAGAAGCCGCGGCGTACTGGGTCCCCCGCTTTCGCGGAGGACGACGGTCACGGCATGGGGCGCATGACGAGTTCACGTCCCGCAGAACGTCTGCAACACGCGCTGCTCCGGCAATGGCGGATTGGCGTAGTCAGCAAACTCCGGCTGGTCCTCGAACGGCTTTGCCAGCACGCTCAGCAATTCCTCGAACGGCGCGTAATCGTCATTATTCATCGCGGCCTGGATCACGGCTTCGACGCGGTGGTTGCGCGGGATGAAGGCCGGATTGACCCGACGCATCGCGGCGTGTCGCTCCGTCGCCGATTGCGGTTCGTCAGCAATACGCTGCCGCCAGCGCGCCGCCCACTCATCGAACGCCGCGGGGTCGAGGAACTGGGCCCTGACGCTGTCGTCGTTCGCGTCGAGCGCGACATCGGCGAGGCGGCGGAAGGTGAGGGTGAAGTCGGCCTGGTTCTTGGCCATGGCGTCGAGCAGGTCCTGCACCAGCGCCTCGTCGCCGTCACGCTGGCTGAACAGGCCGATCTTGCCACGCAGTCCCGATTGATAAGCGGTGGTGAATTTTTCCGCGAATTCGCCGAGGATGAATTGCGCCTGTTCGATCGCCTTGTCCTTGTCGTCGGAAAGCAGCGGCAGCAGGCATTCGGCCAGCCGCGTCAAATTCCACAGCGCGATCTGCGGCTGATTGGCGTAGGCGTAACGGCCCATCTCGTCGATCGAGGAGAACACCTGCGCGGGGTCGTAATGGTCCATGAACGCGCATGGGCCGTAATCGATGGTCTCGCCCGAGACCGAGCAATTGTCGGTGTTCATGACGCCATGGATGAAGCCGACCAGAAGCCAGCGTGCCATGAGATCGGCCTGCCGCGCCACGACGCCTTCGAGCAGCGCGTGATAGGGGCGCTCAGCCTTGGCGGCCTCCGGATAGTGGCGCGCGATCGCGTGGTCGGCGAGCTGGCGCACGCCGTCGGTGTCGCCGCGCGCGGCAAAGAACTGGAAGGTGCCGACCCGGATGTGGCTAGAGGCGACGCGGGTCAGCACCGCGCCGGGCAGCATGGTCTCGCGCTGGACGCGCTCGCCGGTGATCACGGCCGCGAGCGAACGTGTGGTCGGAATGCCGAGCGCATACATCGCCTCGCTGACGATGTATTCGCGCAGCACCGGGCCGAGCGCGGCGCGGCCGTCGCCACGGCGGGAGAACGGCGTCGGGCCGGAGCCCTTGAGCTGGATGTCGCGGCGGACGCCGTCGGCGTCGATGACTTCGCCGAGCAAAATGGCCCTTCCGTCGCCGAGTTGCGGCACGAAATGCCCGAACTGGTGGCCGGCATAGGCCATCGCGATCGGGTCGGCCCCATCAGGGACGCGTTTGCCGGCCAGGATCTCGGCGCCCTCGGGGCTAGAGAGCACCTCCGGATCAAGGCCGAGATGGGTGGCCAGCGCCCGGTTCAGCTTGATCAGCCGGGGGGCGGCCACGGGGGTGGGCGCCACCCGGGCGAAAAAGTTCGCCGGCAGCGCCGCATAGGTGTGCTGGAACGGGAAATGGACGGTCATGACCACAAAGATAGGCGCGCCCGGGGGATAGGCAAAGGGGCCATCTTCGGCGGGTTCAAAACAGCGCTTTTGGGGCCAAAACGGGGGCCTCCACTGGTTGCCGCACCCGGTCTCGTCGGGTAAACCCTCCCGCAGTTCGAGAAGGGCTTTGGCCCTCGATTCGACCCCTCCAATATCAGTTTTTGGGATTTCCATGCATCGCTACCGGTCACACAAATGCGGCGAGCTCCGCGACATCCACATCGGCGAGACGGTCCGCCTCTCGGGCTGGTGCCATGTCGTCCGTGACCTTGGCGGTGTACTGTTTATCGACTTGCGCGACCATTACGGCATCACCCAAGTCGTGGCCGACGCGACTTCGCCAGCCTACAGGCACGCCGAAAAGTTGCGTTCGGAATGGGTGGTGCGGATAGAGGGCAAGGTTCGACGTCGGCCCGAGGGAACAGATAATCCGGAACTAGAGACTGGGACTGTCGAGGTCTACGTCAACGAAATTGAAGTATTGGGTCCAGCCGCCGAATTGCCGATGCCTGTGGCCGGCGAGCAAGAATATCCTGAAGACATAAGGCTTAAGTACCGTTTCCTCGACCTGCGTCGTGAGAAACTGCACCAGAACATCATGACCCGCGGCGCGATCGTCGATTCCATGCGCAAGCGGATGAAGGAGCAGGGCTTCTTCGAGTTCCAGACCCCGATCCTGACCGCGTCCTCGCCCGAAGGCGCACGCGACTTCCTGGTGCCGTCGCGGATTCATCCCGGCAAATTCTACGCGCTGCCGCAGGCGCCGCAGCAGTACAAGCAGCTGCTGATGATGTCGGGCTTCGACCGCTACTTCCAGATCGCGCCATGCTTCCGCGACGAGGACCCGCGCGCCGACCGCCTGCCGGGCGAGTTCTATCAGCTCGACGTCGAGATGAGCTTTGTCGAACAGGACGACGTGTTCGCGGCGATGGAGCCGGTCGTCACCGGCGTGTTCGAGGAATTTGCAAAAGGCAAGCCGGTGACAAAGGGCTGGCCTCAAATTTCCTACAGTGCATCAATTCGTGCGTTTGGATCAGACAAACCGGATTTGCGCAATCCGCTGTTGATCCACGATGTGACAAACGTGTTCCGCGGCTCAGGTTTTGGACTTTTTGCTAGGGGAATTGCCAGCAACGAGAATGTTCGAATTTGGGCAATTCCTGCTCCGTCAGCGGGTAGCCGCGCTTTCTGTGACCGCATGGATAGTTGGGCAAAGGGTGAGGGGCAACCGGGTCTGGGGTATGTCTTCTGGCGAGACGGAGATGTTTCCGGCGCTGGTCCGATTGCCAAGAACTTGGGAGCCGATCTGACCGCAATTCTAATGAAGGAACTTAATGGACGGAATGGTCAGTTCGTCCGGTTGCCAGTGCCCGTCGAAGAGCAGACCACGATAGACACTCTTTTCGCTGAGAATTTCCCTCTACAGGTTGCAAAACCGTATCGAGATATGCGGCCAGACGGTCTGTTAGATGGTGACGCGGTGTTCTTCGTGATGGGAACACCAAAAGATATTTACAAGTTTGCAGGCGCCGTTCGTGGCAAAATCGGCGAGGAAATGAATCTCATTGATAAAGATCGGTTTGAACTGGCTTGGATCATCGACTTCCCGATGTTCGAATACAACGAAGAAGAAAAGAGAATCGACT
Source organism: Bradyrhizobium sp. AUGA SZCCT0160 (assembly GCF_018130105.1). Lineage (NCBI taxonomy): Bacteria > Pseudomonadati > Pseudomonadota > Alphaproteobacteria > Hyphomicrobiales > Nitrobacteraceae > Bradyrhizobium > Bradyrhizobium sp. AUGA SZCCT0160. The sequence continues at coordinate 331,301 of NZ_JAFCMD010000006.1, read as the reverse complement.
TTTCACACAATCCGTTCTCGATGCCGCAAGGAGGCTTAGGAGCGCTCATAAACCGCGATCCCTTGCGCATACCTGCCTTCCAGTACGACATCGTCTGCAACGGCTACGAGATCGCCTCCGGCGGCATCCGCAACCACAAGCCCGAGACGATGGTGAAGGCGTTCGAGATCGCGGGCTATGGTGAGAAGGACGTCGTCGAGCGGTTCGGCGGCATGTACCGCGCGTTCCAATACGGCGCCCCGCCGCATGGCGGCATGGCGGCCGGCGTCGATCGCATCGTGATGCTGCTGTGCGGCACCACGAACCTGCGCGAAATCTCGCTGTTCCCGATGAATCAGCAGGCCGTCGACCTGCTGATGGGCGCGCCGTCCGATGTCGCGATCAAGCAACTGCGCGAACTGCACATCCGGCTCAACCTGCCGGACAAGAGCTAGTGCAGGGTTAGAGTCCCGTCGAGGCCTCGATCCGGAATTGCGACAGCGCGAGCAACGGGTCGGTGTTCATGAACTGGTTGAGCTGCTGGAGCGGCAGCTTGCCGCGCGGCGTGAGTTTGACATTCAACGTCTGCCGCGGCGTCTCGATAAAGCGGGCGACGGCGTCCAGCGCCGCGAGCACGTCGGGATAGGCCGCGGCCGGTTCGCGTGCCGACCGGATCATGTCGACGATGGCGCTCCGCGCCGCCTCGCGGCTCACGTCCTGAAGGCGAGCATATTGGGCAACCGCGATGTCGATCGCGCCGGTGTCGCGCAGCACGAGCTCGATCGGGCCGGCCTCGATCTGCTCGGCCATCGCCGCCGCCTGCACCGGGTTGAGCGTGAACACGCCGCGAGGCACGTTGGTGAGCGACAGTTGCGCATTTGCCTTGAGGAGCCCGCCCAGTTCGAGCGACACCGGCTCAAGCGCGAACGTCTTCGTCGCCTCCGTCCAAACAGCGCCGACGTCATTATCGATGACTGCCTTGTCGAGGCCAGCCGCGATCAGCGCCATCAGTATAGGATCGGAGGCGTCGAGAGGCGTCGTCATCCTGGTGGTCATGCGGACCTTGGTCGGGATCGGGCCGACAAACTGCCCCCAGTCCAGGCTGAACTGTTCGATGCTGACCTGCTTGCCGGTGTTCTTGAAGGGGGCCACCAGTCCCCTGAGTTCAGCGCCCCCGATCAGCGGAATCATGTCCAGCGCCTTGTCGGGCGGCGGCGGCGAACCGGCGAATTGCGCCGACAGCCGCAGCAGATTGGCGACGTCGAGGGATTTGAGGGCAAAGCGGCCAAGCTTGACCGGCCCTTCGGGAGCGCGGCCATCGACGCCTTCGATCGCGAATTCGTTGACCTTGCCATTGTCCAGATCGAGCCGCATCGCCGACAGCTTGACGGGGCCTTGCGGGGTCTCCACGGAGAATCCGCGCATCTCGGCATTGCCGATCCGCATGCCCTCGTACAGCTTGGCCACCTTCTCGATCATCGCGCGCGCCTGCGCCGGCGTCGGCGGCGCGGCGCCGGGCGCAGGTATCATCGCCAGCAGATCCGGCACTTGCATGCGCGAGGGCCGCAAGCCCAGATCATCAATCGTGATGCCATCGATCCGCATGTTCAGGCCTTGCCCGGAGCTGACAACATAGGGCCCCGTCGTGATTTGGCGGTAGGCGCGGTAATATTGGTCGTCGCTGGCCTTCTGCGGATCGAACATCGCGGCCACCGCGCGGCTGTCGATGTCGTAGCCCGCGATATTGGCGAGGTTGCCGGTGAGCTTGTCCGGCTTGCCCCCCGCGCCTTGAGCGTTGACCGTGAACACCGCACCGTCGATCTTGGCGCTGGCGACCTTGCCTTCCTTGATGTCCTGCATCGCAAGGCCCGTATACGCGACCTCGCCACCGCCCGGCGTCGCAACGCCGGAGTTGATGGTTCCGGTCAGGCTAGGGGCCGTGATCGACGTCGCCGCAACGCCTGCGAACTGCTCGAGTACGGACCGGTAGATGTCGGCAAGGGCCGACGAGGCCGGCGGCCGCTGCAGGCTGGCGGGACCGGAATATTCCTTCACTGTGATCCGCGGCAGCTTGTAGGAGAGGTTCGATGGCGGCTGTGGGCCGATTGCAGCGCCGATATCGAGGTCGGCGATTTCGATGGTCTCGGCCGAGAACCGCGCCGCGTCCGGCTGGCTGACGCCGGATGCTGTGAGGTTGCCGATCTTGACGCTGACCGGCGGTTGCGCCGCCGACTGAGCCGCGATTTCGGCGATCGTGACCGTGCGGTTCAGGAGGTCGAACGACACCTTGCCGCGGCTCGCCTTGCCGCCCGCCGCGCGAACCTGCTCAAGTGCGGCGTCGACCTCGCTGGCTATTCGATGCTGGGTATAGAACTGAAAGCCGAAGAAACCGCCCACCGCGATCACGATTGCGGCAACCAGGCCGCTCAGAACCTTTACCATTCGGGCAGCTCCGGTTGCCGGTTGGGCGGAGGGCAATTTGCCGTTGTCGGTCGAATGACCGGGGATGGGGAGGGGCCATGCTACCGGGTTCGATCGTTTGCGTCGATCCGCCGGCCTCCGCGCCCTGTTGATGGGGGCGCCGTCAGCTGTTGCATCCAAGCGGTTGCGCGTGCTTCACATCCGGCTCAATCTGCCGGCAAACTGACCTCGTCCGGACGTGGCGAAGAAATAAAAGATCGGGACCGGGAACGCGGGAGTATGCATGTCGTCTTATTCTGAAGATCTCCATTCCGCAGCACTGGCGTACCATCGGCTGCCGCGGCCCGGTAAACTGGAAATTCAGGCCACCAAGCCGCTCGCCAACCAGCGCGACCTGGCACTGGCCTATTCGCCGGGCGTTGCAGCCGCCTGTACCGAAATCGCCAACAATCCAGCTGAAGCGGCGACCCTGACCGCCCGCGCCAACCTGGTAGCCGTGGTCTCCAACGGGACGGCCGTGCTCGGCCTCGGCAATATCGGCCCGCTGGCGTCCAAGCCGGTCATGGAGGGCAAGGCGGTCCTGTTCAAGAAATTCGCCGGGATCGACGTCTTCGACATCGAGATCGCCGCCGATACGATCGAGCGCGTGGTCGAGACGGTGGCGGCGCTGGAGCCGACCTTCGGCGGCATCAATCTGGAGGACATCAGGGGTCCGGAGTGTTTCGAGATCGAGGCGCAGCTCAAGGCGCGCATGAAGATCCCGGTGTTTCACGACGACCAGCACGGTACCGCCATCATCGTCGCCGCCGCGATCACCAATGCGCTGCTGCTGAACGGCAAGAAGCTTGCCGACATCAAGATCGTCTGCTCCGGTGCAGGTGCCGCCGCGATCGCCTGCCTCAATCTCCTGGTGTCGCTCGGCGCGCAACACAAGAACATCTGGGTCTGCGATATCGACGGCGTCGTGCATGAGGGCCGCAACACGCTGATGGATCGCTGGAAGGCGGTCTATGCGCAGAAGACCAGCGCGCGGGTGCTCGCCGACGTGATCGGCGGTGCCGATATCTTCTTAGGGCTATCCGCACCCAACGTGCTGAAGCCGGAAATGGTCAAGGCGATGGCGGATCAGCCGCTGGTGATGGCGCTGGCCAATCCGAATCCGGAAATCATGCCGGACGAGGCGCGAAAAGCGCGCCCCGATGCGATGATCTGCACCGGACGAAGCGACTTCCCGAACCAGGTCAACAACGTCCTGTGTTTCCCGTTCATCTTCCGCGGCGCGCTCGACGTCGGCGCCACCGGGATCAACGAGGAAATGAAGCACGCCGCGGTCGACGCGATCGCCCAACTGGCGCGCGATCCGCCGTCGGACGCGGTGGCGCAGGGCTTCGACAGCGGCGAAACCCAGGGCTTTGGACCCGGCTCGCTGATTCCGAGCCCGTTCGATCCCCGCCTGATCCTGCGCATCGCGCCGGCTGTCGCCAAGGCAGCGATGGATTCCGGCGTGGCGACACGGCCGATCAAGAATTTCGACGAATACACTGCGCTGCTGGAGCGCTTTGCATTCCGTTCCGGCCTCGTCATGAAGCCGGTATTCGCCAAGGCGAAATCCCAGCCGGTGCGCGTGATCTATGCCGAGGGCGAAGACGCGCGCGTGCTTCGCGCCACCCAGGTCGTGCTCGAAGAGAAACTGGCGCGGCCGATCCTGGTCGGGCGGCCCTCGGTGGTCGAAGCCCGGATCAAGCGGTTCGGGCTGTCGATCAAGGCCGGGCAGGATTTTGACCTCGTCAATCCCGAGGACGATCCGCGCTACCGGTCCTACGTCCAGACCTATATCGACGTCGCCGGAAGGCGCGGTGTCACGCCCGAGGCCGCGCGCACCGTGGTTCGCACTAACGCCACCGTGATCGCAGCGCTAGCGGTGGTCCGCGGCGAGGCCGACGCGATGATCTGCGGCGTCGAGGGCCGCTACATGAGCCATCTACGTCATGTCCGGGAAATCGTCGGCTTCCTGCCGGGCGTCAGCGATTTTGCGGCGCTGGCGATGATGATCACCAGCAAAGGGTCCTACTTCATCGCCGACACGCAGGTCAGGCCCAATCCGAGCGCCGAGGAATTGGCCGAGATGGCATCGCTGGCGGCGATCCACGTCCAGCGCTTCAACATGAAGCCCCGCGTTGCCTTCGTGTCACATTCCGACTTCGGCAGCTATGATACCGATAGCTCGCGCAAGATGCGTCTGGCCACCGCGCTATTGAAGGAAAAGCATCCGGAGATCGAGGCCGACGGCGAAATGCAGGGCGATACCGCGCTATCGGCGGCCGCGCGCAAGCTCGTGCTGCCGCATTCGAAGCTGGAAGGCGATGCCAACATCCTGATCATGCCGAACCTCGATACCGCCAACGTCGCCTACCAGATGATCAAGACGCTGGCGGATGCGCTGCCGGTAGGGCCGATCCTGATCGGACCGGCGCGTCCGGCGCATATCCTTACCCCGGGGGTGACCGCGCGCGGCATTCTCAACATGACGGCGGTTGCCGCCGTCGAGGCCCAGGAGCGTGCCGGCCGTGCGCAACCGACCCTGTTCGGCTAGCTGATGTCGACGGGTTCTAACGCGGATGGCTTCGATTTGATCGTTTGAAAAGCAGGGGCGAAACGCTCATAATCGCCTTGCGCGACCGCTTGTGACATTGCATTGCCATCCAGTGAGGCCGACCCATGCCAGCGTTCTTTACTTTCGGGCGAGTTTTGTTTGCCGTGCTCTTCATCTACACCGGAGCAACCAAGCTCTTCGGCATCCAGCAGACGGCGGATTTTATCGCGTCCAAGGTGACCATTCCCACGCTGCTCGCGCCCTATACTTCGCAGCTCGAAACCTTGACGGGCATGTCGACGCCGCAATTGCTGGCAATTTCGATTGGCGGGTTCGAGATCATCGCCGGGCTGATGATCGCGGTTAATTTCGGCGCGCGGTTCTTTGCGATCCTTCTGATCTTCTTCGTGCTGACAGCCACCTTCTATTTCCACGATTTCTGGAATCAGGCCTCGCCCGAGAACGCCAAGACGTTGATCGAGGCGTTGAAGAATCTCTCGATCATCGGCGCTCTGTTCATGATCGCGGGCTACGGCCGCGGGCCGCGATCGTCGGAACCTGCCTACGACGTCTAGAGCGGACGTGCTCAGGTCCGCCGCCACGGCGTGACGGTGACGTCAGCCGCCGGGTCGAGCATTTGCGGTTGTCCGGCGCGTAATCCGTGCGACGCCAACACCTGTTGCGGCGAGCGCGCGGGCACCCCGGGGAAGCAGGGCTCGCCGTCCGGCAGCCGCACGTGCGGGGCCTGTGACAGCCAGAACTCGTCGTAGCGGTCCATGAACATGCCGAACACATAAGGGCCGCCGATCACGGCGACTGTGCCGGCGCGAACCCCGACTTGCGTGCAGGCGGCCTCAAAGGAGGCGCCGGCCGGATTCCATAGCGTGGCGTTGGGATTGGAGGGATCGGGCGCAATCGCGCGAACCTTTCGCGTCAGGATCAGGCGCTTGCGCCGCGGCGAGTTCGGCTGGTCTTCGAAGGAATTGCGGCCGTGCAGGATCAGGTCGGCGCGGTCGAGCGCGGCTGTGAAGAACTGCTTGTCGCCTTCGAATTTCAAGTCATCAGGCATGACATTGCTGGCGTTCGCCAGCATGCCGTCCGCCGAGACGATAACGTAGCCTTCGATGCGCAGCGCCGGCATGGACTTGTCGCCGAGTCGAAGCCGATTATTCCGAGATCGTCTGCACGACGCTGGAAACCGGGCGCGAGCTTACGGTCGGCAGCTTGGCTTCCTTCAGCAGTTCTTCGTCGGATTGCGGGAGGGTCTGCACCGGCGTCTTGGCGCGCATCGCAACCACCTTGTAGCCGCCGGCCTTCAGCTTCTTCAAGAGTTCGGGCAGCGCCTCGGCGGTGTGCTTCTGGAAGTCGTGCATCAGGATGATGCCCTTGCCCAGCTTTTCGACCTTGCGCATCACGGTATCGACGATGGTCTGCGACTTGCTCGCCTTGAAGTCGAAGGAGTCGAGGTCACAGGAGAAGATCGCAATGTTGCGGGTGCCGAGATAGGTGACGATCTCAGGCGGATGCTGCAGCGCCGGGAAGCGGAAGAACGGTGCCGGCGAGGTGCCGCCGAGCGCCCACTTGACCGCGCTGAAGCCTTTTTCGATCTCGTCCTTGCGCTGCTGCTCGGTCAGCTTCTTGTTGACCAGGGCTGCGTGTGACCAGGTATGTGAACCGATCGCATGGCCGGCTGCATAGACCTGTTTGAGAATTTCCGGATAATAGGTGGCATGCTTGCCGATCGGGAAGAAGATGCCCGTGGTGCATTCTTCGGCGAGCGTCTTCAACACCGACGGCGTGTTGACCGGCCACGGGCCGTCGTCGAATGTCAGCACGACTTCCTTGTCGCGCAGGAAGTCCAGATCCTTGAAATGTTCGAAGCCGAAGCCGGGACCGCCCGTTGTGTCGATCTCCACAGTGCGGCCGACGCCGAGTGCGTTCGGGTTGGTGCAAGGAGGCCGAGTCGGAGCGGCCGCGGCCTTCGGGGCAGGTGCTGGCTGGGGTGCTGCGGCAGCAGGTGCTGGAGCTGCCGCCGGGGCCGCAGCGCCGCCCTTGGCTGGCGGCGTCTGCGACCAGGCCGCGCTCGAGGTCAACAACGAAACCGCGCCTGCAAAGATCAACCCTGCCGCAATACGCATCTTGTTTTCCTTAAATGATCCCGCGTCCGGTACCGGCTTTGCCGTCGTCCGGCCGCTTCCCGCCCCAACGCACAATAGCCTAGTTGCCGCTGCCTCGCCAAGGCAACGGCTGCCACACAGGCAGCCGATTTGTCGTCGAACCGGTTAATTCAGGGGATTATTTCCCGCTGCTTCGACGCGTGGCCCGCAGCGACCCGCTAGCCGCTTCGTTCGGAAACACTTGGTGCGAGCGCCCGCGCAATCGCGGTCTTCACCCGCGTATCCGAGGGGTCGACGGATTCCGGGAAGACTTCGGCGATATAGCCGTCGCGGCCGATCAGGTATTTGTGGAAGTTCCAGCGCGGAACATCCTTCGGCCGTGCTTCTGCTGCCCATTTGTAGAACGGATGCGCATTCGGCCCTTTCACGATGGCCTTGGCCGATATCGGGAAGGTCACGCCGTAATGGTGCTGCGCGGTTGTTGCGATTTCGGTCGCGCCGCCTGGTTCCTGGCCGCCGAAATCGTTGGAGGGAACGCCGACGATCATCAGGCCGCGGTCGCTGAACTGCGTCCACAATTCCTGCAGCCCCTTATATTGCGGCGTGAAGCCACAAAGCGAGGCGGTGTTGACGATCAGGAGGGGACGGCCGGCATATTCCGAAAGCCTGATATCGCCGCCGGCCAATCCGCCAAACGAAAACGCGTAGGCGGTGATCCGGCTCATGCCGGCCTGGGCGTTCGCGATCCGGGTTGAGCCCATACCCGCAATGGCGGCCAACGTTGCCGTCATCATGGTTCTGCGGTCGATCATGGCCGGCCTCGCGCGAGATTGATCGGCGCAAAGCATAGCTGAACCGGCGAACCGGCGCTCGTCAACAAGCTGTTATGCGAGTCAGCGCAGCGGAACGATGAAGTCGGTGCCTTCGCCGGTTTCGCCGGTATTGATACCGTGATCGGACACCACGATCGAGCCGCCCGTCGTCAGGGCCTCGGCGATGCGCGCCATCGCTTCCGGCGGCACGGTGATGCGGTCCAGTGCTTCGGCCGGGCTGTTCGGCGCCGGTGCCGGCTTGGCCTCGGCCGGGGCTCCGCCGGCGACCTTGCGCCGGCGCGCGGCGCGCTCGTCTTCTTCCTTGATGGCCGCGTTGCGGGCGGTCACCGGCAGTGACACCACCGACCAGCGCAGCAGATTGGGATCGTTCTTGTCGACTTCCGCCGTGAACACATGCGTGCCCAGCATCCGCTCGCTCGGCGCGATCGTCACGGGCACGTCGAACAGCGGGGTGAAGTTCTGCCGCACGTAGAGCTTGCCGTCCTTGCGGCTGACGAACACCGCGATCTGCCCGGTGCGCTTCGGTTCCGGCTTCGCCGCGGCCTTCTCGACGCCTGGCAGGCGCGACGGATCCTTTTTCGCATCGGGCGCAACGGCAGGCGTATCGGCGATTGCCTTGACGGGCTCGGCCGGTTTTTCGGCGGCCTTGGCTGCTTCAGCTTTCGGTGTCTCGACCTTGGGCGCGTCCGCCTTGAGCGTCCCGGTTCTCACCTCGTCCGGTTTCACGTCGGCCGATTTGGCCTCGACCGGGGCGTCGCTGGCGGAGATTTCGCTCTTGATCGTGTTGCCGGTCTCAACCGATCTGACCTCGGCCGTTGCAGCATCCGACGAATTGGACTCGGACGATGTCACTTCGGCCGGCTTGGTGTCGGTGGACGCGGCGTCGGCACTCTTGGCGGGCTCTGGCTCAGCGTCCGATTTCACCGGCTCGGACTTCGCGGCTTCGTTGGAGACCGGCATCCTGCTCGCCGAGGACGAAGCATCGGACATCGTCACGGCGGAATTGGTCGCCGGCATGGCTCCGCTGGCATCCGCAGTATGGGTTCGTTCGCGTAACGGCGTCCGATCGGGGGTGCCGTGACCGTGACCGACAGTCGATCGCAACTCGAGGCTCGTGTCTGAACTCGCGGACTTGATTGCGGATCCAGCGTCCGCGCCCTTGTCGGATTTCACCGCCGGCGCGTCCGACATCGGCTCGTCGGCGGCCACAGGTTGCGGCACGACCTTCTGCGCCACCAGCAGCGGGTGCGAGAAACTCGAAGGCGTCATCTCGCCGGGCGTGACGATGACCCGCGCGCCCATCTTGGTCCACTTCCACATCTTCGCGGCAAAGGCCATCGGCAAACGGATGCAGCCGTGCGACGCCGGATAGCCGGGCAGGGCGCCGGCATGCATCGCGACACCCGACCAGGTGATGCGCTGCATAAACGGCATCGGCGCGCCGCTGTAGATGTTGGAGTGGTGCATCTTGTGCTTCTGGATGATGCTGAACACGCCCATCGGGGTCGGATGACTTTTCGTGCCAGTCGACACCGGACTTTCCGCGAAAATTCCGTTGGCGTCGTAGACCCTGACCTTTTGCTGGTTGATCGAGATCGCGATGATCAGGGGGCCCTGCGGCTTGGCGCTGACTTCCTTTTCGGCGGCCATCATGGCCTTCGAGGGCTTGCGGGTCCGCTGCTTGCGCGGCTGGGCTGATGGTGCCGGCCGGTAGAAGCTGGGGTCGGAATCCTGCCAGTAATACAGGGCGGCGTCGGCGTGGGAGGAGGCGGCGATCGTGCCTGCGGCAACCAGAATAGCTATCTGCCAAAATCGCTGGTTCGCGCTGCTTACGCTCGTACTATTCAACCCAAAAAGCCGATGCCCGCTCACGCCCAAATTCCCTAAGTCCAGATCGTCGAATCCGATGTTCCGATAATCATTTGTTGTTGCAGACGCGAAAAGCGTTCACCAGCTTAAGCCCTCTAAACCCGCGCTTTTCGCCGCAAGCGTAGCAAAAAAGCCTCACATTCCGTTAAACGCGAGCTCCCCCGCACCGTTCCTCAGCCTTCCTGTGCGGCATTTGCACATTACATAACCGGTGGGTCCTTCAGCGGAGATAGAAATGACATTCAAGGCCATCGGTAAGTGTGACAAGTCATGGAGAAATCTGGCCTTGGGCGTATCGTTGGCGGTGTTGGCCGCGATGGTGTGGCAGGCCGGTCCGGCCTTTGCCGCCGACGAGCCGGACCTGATCTTCCGTCGCTCCACCGTGTTCAAATGGCTGAGCCCAAATGACAAGCTTGCGACCTACGGTGTCGATGACCCCGAGGTCGACGGCGTGGCCTGCCATTTTACGGTGCCGGAGAAGGGCGGTTACAAGGGCTGGCTCGGGCTTGCCGAGGAAGTTTCAGATATTTCGCTGGCCTGCCGCCAGATCGGGCCGATCCGGTTCAAGGGCAAGATGTCCCAGGGCGACGACATGTTTCGCCAGCGCCGTTCGCTGTTCTTCAAGAAAATGCAGATTGTCCGCGGCTGCGATCCCAAGCGGAACGTGCTCGTCTACATGGTGTATTCGGACCGACTGATCGAGGGGTCACCCAAGAACTCGACATCCTCGGTGCCGGTCATGCCCTGGGGAGCCGCCGACGCCGCGGTGCAGAAATGTGCCGAGTTCATCCAATAATGGTCCGGGCCAGGCGGCCGTCCCGGGACTTACCGTTTCACCGGATTGGGCTGTGGGCGGACCTCTGAGCCGGCGGGCCGGACCTTAGGCTCGTGGCAGCCAACCAGCCGCACGAACTTCTGTGGCGAGCACTGATTGTCGCCCATGACCGGTGCGCCCTGCTGCGACATCGCACCAGCCATCTGTTGCTGGCCGGATTTGCGGGGCGAGGATTGATTGCCAACACTGATGTTGCCATTGCCCACGACGGCTATCCTTTGTTGGATTGTGAACGGGAACAACGCCGAACCAACGGGAAAGGTTGCACGGGGTGTCTGCTTGAGTCGGGCGGACCGAGGCTTCGGTTCACAACTGAGTATGCTGCGCTGCGGCCTATTCAGCAGACAAAGATTAAGAACCTGGATTAAGAACTTGCGACGGCGTCGAACCACCTGACAGCAAGGGGCGTCTCATCGCCAGATGGTGAATGGAGACGTCAGATGCGCGCCCTCAGCTGCATAATTGCCCTTGTTTTCGTCCTGACCGACCCGTCACTGGCGGGCAGTGCCGATCGCGACATGCCTGGAGTAGGGACGTTCACCTATTGCGGATCGCCTGTCGTGACGCCCGAACCCGATTTGACTGCTGTCGACAGCGAGTGAGCCCGTTTCGCCTCCCTTCGGCGGTACACGGCAGGGCCCAGACTCAAAATCGCGAAAACAACCCCACGCAAAGTAGAATGGCCCCGGTTCGCAGGTGACCTGTAGCTCTATGCAGCCATTGATACTGAAGTCATTGGGTTTTTCTCGCTAATGTTTCGTCCCTGGCCGACCGACGAAACAATTCACCCCTGCAATGAAACCATTTTCCGCTTTTGGCGCAGATATCCGGAAACAGCCGTTGGCTATCACTCTGCCAACGAAACGGCGGGGACGCCGGCACCGAAACCGGAGACAGTCAAATGCGGACCATCAGCTTCATCCTCGCCTTCGCCTTCATCCTGGCTGGTCCCTCGGTCGCGGGCTCCTCGGATCAGGGCTTGCCCAGCATCGGCACCTTCTCCTACAACGGCGCGCCGGCGGCGCCCTCGGCTCCGCAGCCGATCGTTGTCGCAGCTGTCAACTGATCGCAGCTAACAGCTCGCAAGAGAATTTGCCGGTAAAGGCTCAGTATGTTTGTACGTTTTGGTGCCGCTGCGATTTTGGTTTCCTGCCTGCTGGGCGCTTCAGCCCAGGCCCAAACCCAGTTAACGGCGCAGATGCGGTTCCAGCAGGGGCCGATCGGCTCCATGTTCAAGCTCCCCGATCCCCGCGGTGAGTTTGTACGGCTGTGCGCGCCCCACATGGTCGGACGTTGGGCGCATCCCGAAACAGTTTGCACTTGCCTGCACGATCATGCGGCCGCGACCGTCGAGGATAACGATCTGCGCGAAGCCTTGCTGCGCGGCATCAGCGAGACCGGCGTGCCCACGATCGAGACCGCCTGGGTGCCAGCGTCGAAGCAGTCCGAAATCGGCCCGACCTTCACCAAGATCGCCAAGCCGACGCTGCAATGCATGTTCGAGCCGTCGAACTAGTTCGCGCGAGATCTCACGCAACCACTGGTTAACGGCGATCTCGATGCCGTCACGGGTTCGGCAAGCCGTCACCGCCATGATGTGCAATGTTGTTCGATGATCTCCGGGGAGCGCGATGGCGTTCGCCCCCGCGCGCGGGAGTCGGCCAATGCAGCAACGACGAATTTTTTCCACTTATCTCCTTGCATGCTTTCTTGGTGCCCTGGCAGTCCCGGCCTTTGCCGCCCCCGACGAGGACCTGCTCGGCAAGGACAAGGGCTATCCAGTCGGCACCCGCGCCAACTGGTTCTTCGATGAAGGTGTGCGGGTTGGATCCTTCAGTCATATTGACGAGATCTTTCCATACAACAGGCTGGGCAAGGCGGAATCTCCATTGCCTTTTGTTGCGGCCGGCGGCGAAACAAAGCTCGGCTACCGGTTCGAAAACCAGAGCTGGACCCTCGACGATTTTCTCGCGCACCAGCGCGTTACCGGGCTTTTGGTGATCAAGGACGGCGCGGTCCTGTTCGAGCGCTACCAGTACGATCGCAAGCCGTCCGACCGCTTCATCTCGCATTCGATGGCGAAATCCATCGTCAGCCTGGCTGTCGGGATGGCGCTCGCCGAGGGCCGCATCACTTCGCTGGATGATCTGATTTCGAAATACGTGCCCAAACTTGCCGGCAGTGCCTATGGCGAGACCACCATACGCAGTGCCCTGCGCATGTCGTCCGGCGTGCAGTTCAGTGAAATCTACGACGGCAAGGACGATCTGACGCGGTTCGTGATTGCCCGCGGCCGCGAAGGATCGATATCAGCGCTGCGCCAGTTCGAGACCCGCGACGCCGAGCAGGGCACGCGGTTTCACTATGCCTCCAGCGAGACCGTTCTGCTGGCCGTGCTGCTCCGCGAGGTCACCGGCACCACGCTCAGCCAATACCTGACCACGCGGCTCTGGCAACCGATGGGCGCCGAAGCCGACGCGACGTGGACCACGACGGCGGACGGCTCGGAAGTAGCGTTGGGAAATTTCAATGCGACGCTGCGCGATTACGGACGTCTGGGAATGCTGCTGGCCAATGATGGCGCGGTCGGCGGCAAGCAGATTGTGCCGAAGGACTATCTGCTGGATGCGACCGACTGGCAGCGGCAACCTCCGGCATTCGCGCCGGGGAAGGCCACGCCGTATTTCGGATACGGCTATCAGTTCTGGCTCTATCCCGGCGAGAAGCGGAGGTTTGCCTTGCTCGGTGTCTACGGCCAGTCGATCTTCGTCGACCCCGAGCTCAAGCTCGTCATGGTGGTCACGGCCGCAGCCAAAAACGCCAATGTCGGAAAGGAATCGTTCGCTTTCGAACGCGGTGCCGTCTGGCGCGGGATCGTCAGCAAATACGGCCGCTGGTAAGGCTCAACGGGCTGGCGAGACGGCGCGAAACGATGGCGGCCTTTACGACCACGCTTTAAGCGGCGAATTGATCTGACGTGACGCCGCCGCATGTCGGTTTCGTGCCAAAAGCGGTCGCATGGCGTGATTGCTGCGCGGTGACCCGTCAGTATGAACCTCTCTAGCCACTGAAGACACAAAGGGCGGGTATGTCGCGGAAGAACCGCGACGGAGGCAAATGTGATGAAGGCCATGAAAGCATCTATCCGCATTGCGGTCACCGCGCTGGCCCTGAGCCTGTCAGTCATCGTGCCATCCTACGCCGAGCAGGATGAGGCAAGCCGTCTCAACCAGGAATCCAAGGAACTCTATCGGGTCGGAAAGTACGCGGCAGCGCTTCCGCTGGCCCAGCGGTTGCTGGCCATGCGCGAGAAGGAGTTTGGTCCCGATGATGCAATGGTCGCGCTGCCGCTGAATGACCTCGGCACGATCCACTACAATCTGGGTCAATACGCCGTCGCCGAGCCGCTGTACAAGCGTTCATTGGCGATCAGGGAGAAGACACTCGGTCCGGATCATGCCGAAGTCGCAAGCGTGCTGAATAATCTCGGCGAACTCTACCGCGCGGTAGAGCGTTTTGCCGAGGCGGAGCCGCTGCTCAAGCGGTCGATCGCCATTCGTGAGAAAACGGACGGTCCCGACGATCCGGACATCGTGCTGGCGCTGAGCAACCTGGCCGCTCTCTACAGCAACCAGCGTCGATACGATCAGGCCGAGCCGCTGTTCAAGCGCGGGCTGGCCATTCTCGAGAAGGCGCACGGTCCGAGCGATCCAGAGGCCACGGTTTTGATGAACAATCTGGCCTATGTCTACATCAACCGGCATCGTTATGCCGATGCCGAGCGGCTGCTCAAGCGGTCGATGGCCGTGACCGAGAAAGCGTTCGGTCGCGACCATCCTGATGTTGCGCAGGCGCTGAACAGTCTGGCCACTGTTTATGGGCGACTGGGCCGTAACGCCGACGCCGAGCGGTTTTACAAGCGGTCGGTGGCCACCTTCGAAAAGACGCTCGGCCCTAACCATCCGGACCTCGCGGACGTTCTGCAAAACCTGGCCGGTCTCTACAAGGATCAGCGCCGCTACGGCGATGCCAACGCGCTTTTCAAGCGGTCGATGGCCATTCGCGCGAAGGCAGGCTCGCCTGCCTGAGATTGCGACTATCGCGGTTTAATGAGCACAGGCCCTACCGCCGCTGCTTCGTCCCCAGGCGCGGAATGCATTTGTGGGTGCGCAGCACGCCGGATGTGGTCATCTGCGAGCCCGAAACTTCCTTGATCTGTCCGGCAGGACATGTTCCGTCGTCGACGAGGATGCGCTGACCGAGCCGCAGATCGACAATATTCCGCTCGTTGGGGACGACCTGCTGCGCGGCGGCAGGTGAGGCGAGCAGACACAAAGCGAGGCCGGCAGAAAGTGCAAGAGCGGCGGCCGTGACGGCCTTCGTGATTGCCAAATTGGCCTCCCTCACTTGCTCTGGATCTTCAGCCCGTCGGGGCCGACATTGATCTGCACGCCCTCGGGCTGTTTCCTGGCCTGATAGAGATTGTAGCTGAGCACGCCGACGGCAACGACCAGCACACCGATAATCAGGTACATGACGTTGCGATTCGCTGGCATCCGGTGTCTCCATCGTGACGACGATTCAATGCATTTAGCGGATGCGGCGGCGATTCTCCTAGGGTGCTAAGCTAGCCCGCCGATCGGGATCGCGCCGACGCCGGCCTTCGCGATTTTCCGGTTCCGCCGCTGTCCGGCTTCCGGCTGGCCCGCATCGCCGCCAGCGATGCCTTGGCCAGTTTCTCGGCCGACGCTTTCAGTTGCGGAAGCGGGTGGCCGGCAAATCCCAGCACAAATCCCGGCAGCGGTCGGGCGCGAGCATAGGTGTCCGCCAGCAGCCAGCCCTCGACGCCGGCCGCGGATTTGGCGTGGGCTGCAACCTGCGCATCGATCGACGGATCAAACCGCGCCACCAGATGCAGGCCTTGCGACGGCACCGGCACGGTGAGGCGGCCCTCCGAGGCCGCCGACAGCGTCGAGGCCAGCACGTCGCGGGCCTCGCGGTAGAGGGTGCGCACCCTGCGCAGATTGGCAGCGAACGCGCCAGAATTCAGCATATCCGCGACAGCGCCTTCCAGCAGCGTGCCGGGAAAGCGGTCGAGCGCGGCGCGGGCCGTCGTCACCGGTCCGATCAATCTCTCGGGCAGCGCGCAATAGCCGATGCGCAATCCCGGAAACAGCGTCTTTGAAAACGTGCCCATGTAGATAACGCGCCGCAAATGATCGATGCCGGCAAGCGACAGCAATGGCGCGCCGTCATACCTGAACTCGCTGTCGTAATCGTCTTCCAGCACGAACGCGTCGGCGTCCCTGGCCCAATCCAGCAGTTCGAGCCGGCGGTTCATCGTCATCTGCACGCCAAGCGGAAACTGGTGCGAGGGCGTCACGTAAGCCGCGCGCGCCGATGGCGCTGACGTGCGGCCTTTGGCGACGATCAGGCCTGATGCGTCGACCGGCACCGGGGCCGGGCGGTAGCCGCAATGCTCGATGGCGCGCCGCGCGGCGGGATAGCCGGGGTCCTCGCACCAGACCTGATCGGCCGGCCTCAGAATGGCGCTGAGCACAATCCGCAGGGCGTGCTGGGTTCCCGATGCCAGCATGATCTGGTCCGGATCGCAGCGCAGCCCGCGTGCCGACAGCAGATGATCGGCGATGGCGGTGCGAAGTTCGTGGCTGCCGCGGGGATCGCCGTAGTGCAGGTGGTCGGTGCCGAAGGCGCGCATCCGTCGCCCGACAAAGGACCGGAAGCGCTGCAGGGCCCGCTCGTCAATATGCGTGCAGCCGAGCGACAGGGTGCCTTGTGGCGGCGTCTCGATGACGATCCTGGCCTTGCCGGCGCCGCTCACCTGCGCCGGGATGCGCGCGGCGACGAAGGTGCCGGAGCCGCCAATGGCCATTGCAAAGCCGTCTGATATCAGCCGCTCATAGGCCGTCGTAACCGCGTTGCGGCGAAAACCGGTCTGGCTTGCCAGCGTTCGCGAAGGCGGCAGCGGTTCGCCGGGCTTGACGATGCCGCTGACGATGGCGTGGCAAAGCGCCTGATAGAGCCGATGCGGCGAGGAGGCCCGCGGCGTCACATGCGGCCCGGAGAGGTCGAGCGGCAGCTCGGTCTTCCGCGGCGGCGCCGGAGAATTGGTCGGAATTTTTCGCATGGAATTGGCACTATCGCAGACCAAATTCGCCGCTACAACTCTCGTCATTGATTGATTTGACAGGAACTGCCGTGACCGAAATCGAAGCCACCAATTCGTATCCGGTGTCGCCGCGCAATCGGGTGAAGCGCCTCCATGAGCGCGGCCGCTACGATCACGCGACGGTCCACGGCCTGCTGGACGCCTCGATGCTGTGTCACGTCTCCTACGTGATCGACGGCCAGCCCTATTGCACACCGACGTTCTTCTGGCGGGAAGGCAGCAGGCTGTACTGGCACGGCAGCAGCGCCAGCCGCATGCTGGAGAACCAGTCGGACGGGCAGAAAGTGTGTTTGACGGTTGCGCATCTCGACAGCCTGGTGCTGGCAAGGTGCGGCTTCAACCATTCGGCCGACTACCGCGCCGTGATGGCGTTCGGCACCGCCTACATCGTCACCGACCCGGACGAGAAAGCGCGCGCGCTTGTCGCGATGGTCGATCGGTTCTTTCCGGACCGCACCGCCTCCTTGCGGCAAAGCACCAAGCAGGAAATCAAGGCGAGCGCCGTCATCGCGATGGAGATCGAGCAGGCGTCGGCCAAGATCCGCACCAAGGGCGTCGCCGACGATGATGAGGACTACGCACTGCCGATCTACGCCGAGCGCATTCCGGTCCGCACCGTGATCGGCGCGCCGGAACCTTGCCCGCGGTTGTTGGACGGCGTCAAACGGCCGCAATCGCTGCGCGCCTATTCGGAAGGCCGTCTGCTCGATGACGCCTTGCGGGAGACCCATCTTCTGCATTACCCCGGGGGCTGAGATCGGGCTAAAGTGCGCGTTCTCGTGACGCAATTCCCGATTGGAGCCGCCGCATGACCACCGATACGCAACAAAGAATCCTAGACGCCGTCGATGCCGGCTTTGATGCGCAGCTTGCGACGACTGCGGATTTTGTCGCGATTCCCTCGACGCGCGGCGCCGAGGGGCCGTGCCAGGACATGATCGGCGACCTCCTGCGCGCCCGCGGCTATGAGGTCGATGACTGGCATATCGACGTCGAGGATTTGAAGGACCTGCGCGGCTTCGGGCCGATCGAGCATGATTTTTCCAAGGCGCGCACGGTGGTCGGCACCTACCGTCCGCCGACCAATGGCGGCAAATCGCTGATCCTGCAGGGGCACTGCGACGTGGTGCCGGCCGGCCCGCTCGACATGTGGGAGACGCCGCCGTTCTCGCCCGTGATCAAGGACGGCAAGATGTATGGCCGCGGCGCCTGCGACATGAAGTCGGGCACCATCGGCGCGCTCTATGCACTGGATGCGATCAAGGCCGCCGGCCTGCGGCCGACCGCGCGGATTCACTTTCAATCCGTGATCGAGGAGGAGTCTACCGGCGTCGGCGCGCTTTCGACGCTGCAGCGCGGCTACCGGGCGGACGCCTGCTTCATTCCCGAGCCGACCAACGGCAAGATGGTGCGCTCGCAGGTCGGCGTGATCTGGTTCCGGCTGAAGGTGCGCGGCATTCCCGTGCATGTGGCGCAAGCAGGTTCCGGCTCGAATGCGATCATGGCGGCCTATCACCTGGTTCATGCGATCGGCAAGCTCGAGGCCGAATGGAACGAGCGCGCCAAGGCCGATCCGCATTTCAAGACACTGACGCATCCGATCAACTTCAATCCCGGCATCATCAAGGGCGGCGACTGGGCCTCCAGCGTGCCGGCGTGGTGCGACGTCGATTGCCGCATTGCCGTGCTGCCGGGCTGGTCGATCAAGGATTGCCAGAAGGAGATCCTGGCCTGCGTCTCCGCGGCCTCGCGCGACCACCGCTTCCTCTCCAACAATCCGCCCGAGGTGCAATGGTCGGGCTTCCTGTCCGAAGGCTATGAGCTGAAGGATGCCGCCGCGCCGGAAGCGGCCTTCGGCAAGGCGTTTGGCGTCGTCTATGGCGGCAAGGTCGAAGACCTCGTCTTCACGGCCCTGACCGACACGCGGTTCTACGGCCTGAACTACAACATCCCGAGCCTGTGCTTCGGCGCCAGTGGGGCTGCGATCCACGGTTTCAATGAATATGTCGATCTGGACTCGTTGCGCAAATCGACCAAGGCCACCGCGCTGTTCATCGCGGAATGGTGCGGGGTGGAGAAGGTGTAGCTCTAGATTTTTATTTTGACGCGTTTTCTTCACGCGAACCGGTATTCACTTCGCTCGAAAACGCTCTACGGCTTGCTTTGAAGCTTTCGACCATCGCTCGGAATTCCGGCAAGGCCTCGTCAAATCGCTCCGGCGGCGCCATGCCCAGCAGGACAAAGGGGCGTCCCGACGGATAGAGCGCAACGACGAGGTAGCGGAGCGGGCGGCCACCAGCGCCTTTGCCCTCTCCAAGATATTCGAAGCCGGCCATGTTCGACGTCGTGAGCGGTCTGGTGCTCAGAATTTTCTGGTCGGTGATTGTTCTCGAGCTGAGAAATTGCTGCTCTCCGAAGCGCTGCTGATCAGAGGGCGCAATGGTGGCTTCGGTCGCGAGACTGACGATGAAGCCGACGTCGTCCAGCTTCCCTTCCGGCGGAGGCGGCGTTTCCTTCAGCAACAGGCCTCTGCCGGCCAGCGGCTTGCGGTAAGCAAAGCGCGCTGCCGGCTCGATCGAGAACGGCAGGGCGGCGATCGGATCGCCCGAGGCCGTTGCATGGATGCGGACGCTGGCAAGCGCGGCGCGGATCACGGCATCCGACAACTGCTTTGGCGCAGGCTTTGCGATCGAGACGGTCAACATTCCGGTCATGTCGGGGCCGTTGATGACCATCAGCCATTTGTCAAAAACCTGATTGCCGGCGCGCTGCTCCGCACGCACGGTGATCTGCTCGTAGGGCAGCCCCTCGATCGTCTCCGTCGACAGCAGGCGCATGCCGCGCTTGACCATGGCTTCCGCGGTCAGACCGTTGCGGAACTGTGTGAACGCGACCGGAGGGAATTCCGCCATCAGGATCGATGCATGGTGCGCCTGATCCTGAAAGCCGGTGAATGTGGTGGCGACGACAAAGCCCTTCGGCGGCGCGAGACTGATGCGGCTGCCGGGTGGCGTGACCGGATCGGCAGCGTTTGCGAGGCCGGCGAAGAGGCCGCCGGCCAGAGCCAGGCCGAAAGCAAGATGTCGCTTCGCTGTCGATAGTAGCCACATGCTGCACAACTCTCTACGTCACATTCAACGCGATGATTCTGAGACCGTTTGTTTCAGAAGTGTCCGTGTCGGTTCAAAGTCGGCTGCGGTGAAATCATCCGCCTCCCGGCGGCCACAACGCCTTCACGATCGCATCGAGCCCGTCCGTCAGCGCGGCCGGACCCGGCTGCAGGATCAGCGGCGATTTGATCTCGACAATGCGGTTGTTGCGTACCGCCGGAATGTCGCTCCAGCCCGGCCGTTGCCTGATCCGCTCGGGCACGACCTTCTTGCCGCACCAGGAGGCCAGGATCACGTCGGGCGCGGTGTCGCGCACCGTATCCGCCGAAATGATGCGATCCTTGGCGGCCTGCTGAAACCGCAGCTTTGGCAACACGTCTTCGCCGCCGGCAATCTCGATCAGTTCGGACACCCAGCCGATGCCGCTGATGATGGGATCGTCCCATTCCTCGAAATAGACTTTTGGTTTGGGTGCGGGACGGGGCGTTGCGGCAATCGTCGCGAGGCGCCGTTCAAAGCTGGTCGCGAGCTGATCGGCGCGATCCGCGGCGCCGACCAGCGCGCCGAGGGTGCGGATCATCGCCAAAATGCCGGCGACGTCGCGCTGGTTGAAGACATGGATGGCGACGCCGGCGCGCACGAGGTCGGCGACGATGTTAGCCTGCAGGTCGGAGAAGGCGAGCACGAGATCAGGCTGCAGCGCCAAAATCTTCGGAATGTCTGCCGAAATGAACGCCGATACCCGCGGCTTCTCGCGGCGTACCTGCGGCGGCCGCACCGCATAGCCGGAGACACCGACGATGCGGTCCTGCTCGCCGAGCCAGTACAGCGTCTCCACGGTCTCTTCGGTGAGGCAGACGATCCGGCGGGGCGGGAACTGGCGCATCGGGACCATATGCAGAATTACCAGCCTCTTGTCACGGCACCATTACCTCAGAGGTCATTGCCTGATTTACCTGGCTCCTTCATGCTTCCTGCGGAATGGCTTGCAAGGAACAAGAAAAACCGGAGGACTCATGACGCTGCTGGAAAAAATCCAATCGATGAAGATGCCGTTTGCGGAATTGAAGGGCGTGACCTTTATCGAGGCCGACAAGGATCGCGTGGTGGCACGGATGCTGGTGCGCCCCGAGCTCTGCACGCTGCGCAGCACGATTCACGGCGGTGCGGTGATGGCGTTTGCGGATTCGGTTGGCGCAGCCGCGACCGTCATCAATCTGCCCGAAGATGCCAAGGGCACCACCACGATCGAAAGCAAGACCAATTTCATCGGCGGCGCCAAGGAAGGCAGCACAGTGATTGCGACCGCGACCCCGGTTCACCGGGGACGGCGCACCCAGGTCTGGCAGACCCGGCTCGAGACCGAGGACGGCAAGCTGGTCGCGATCGTCACCCAGACCCAGATGGTGCTGTAGGCGGGCGCTCTACGCGGCGTCCGCCGGCACGGCGTTCAGCATCCCGGTTCGCGGGTGGCAGTCCAGATATTCAAAGAAGGCTTCGTCGGCCCGCGCCACCGTGACCTCGTGATAGAGCCGCAGCTTCGCGGCAGGACCCAAGGTCGACAGATATTTCATCGCGGCACCAAAAATCCGGACATGGGTCGGATGCGATTCCGCCCATCGCTCCAGGGCGGCGAGGCTCTTCCACCAGCTCATGCCGTAGGATTTTTCGGTGCGTGCGCCGTCGGACGCGACCACCGTCATATAGCGGTTGGCGTAACAGCCGATCGAGCGGCCGTCATCGCGCAGGAAGTCCATGCCTTCCCGCAACACCGGCTCGACGTCCTCGAGGTACATCTTGCGTTCGGAGGCTTCGGTATCGCCCCAATCCTGGCCGGATCGGATCAGGCAGACATTGTCTGAAGATATGACCCTGATGCGGGCGCCATCACGGACAGCGGTGTTCGTTCCTGATGGCGCCATCTCGCTGGTTTGGGATTTGGGAATGCGATCGCGCATGCCGCCCCAATAGGCGTGCTCCTGAATTTCGCCGCTCATGCCGTCGGCGAGAACCGCGACGCCTTCGGGTCTTCCGAGGGAAGAGAACAGCGTCTCATAGCCTTCCACGGATGGACGCAGCACCTCGATGAACGTGCCTACACCGCCGGCGTTTCGCCGCTCCCCGGTCCAGCCATCGCGCGCCGCCGGGAACCAGCCGTCGAACCTCGTGCGATCGTCCCAATAGGCAACCGTCACGATATTGGAGTAACCGGCTTCGTCGACATAGCGCGCCCGGTCCCAATGCGTCGGGCCGCCATTCTGCCCGAAAGCGGCGACGATCCACGCCAGCGCCTGCTGCGCGGCATCCGACGGCTCGCCACGGGTCTGGACGCCGAAATAGGCCATCACCACCCGCGCCACTTCAGGCTTGTGGCGCGCCACGAACGACGGGTAGGGCGGTGCGTAGTCGTCAGGGACGCGGCGGTGGCGTGTGCGCGCGGTTCGCAGATGTTCGGGGATCGCGGATTCCATGGGTTCGCTCCTCGTCGGCTAGCAGCACCTCTTGAAGCTCTCAGGCCTGAAGCCTGATTTCGCTCATGACCTCGGCGTCGACGGGTAAGGTAAAATGCTCGACGCGGTTGGCGCGGGAGGTGTTGAGCAGCAGCCGCGTGACGTCAGGCCGGGAATAGTGTCCGGCGGGATCGGCGGCGTTCTTCGCCACCCCGATCATGCCGAGATCGATATCGGCATAGAGAATGCCTTCCTGATCGGGCGGCAGTTTTTCGGCGAGCGAACTGCCGTCCGGCCCATAGATCACGGCGTGGCCGCCACCGGCGTGCAGGAACGCGTGCTTCTCGGGGGAGTCGCAGAGCTCGTCGATCATGGCCTGCGAGACCACGGCGCAGGGAGCGAGGACGAAGCATGAGCCCTCGACCGCGTAGATCTTGCTCGCGGCGTTGTTGACCTCATGGCCGAGCGCGTGCGCGAACGGGTCGTACAGCGAGAAGCTCGGCCAGGCGCCGACGTGAACCTGCTCGTTCTGGGCGTACATCGCGTATTTCGACAGCGGCTGCAGATGTTCCCAGCAGCACAAGGCGCCGAGCCGCCCGACATCGGCGCGATCGTGCACGGCAAGGTCGCTGCCGTCGCCTTCGCCGAACACGGTGCGTTCGGCATGGGTCGGCCGCAGCTTGCGGCGCCTTGCGATGGTCTCGCCGTCGGGCCCGATCAGCCATTGCGCGATGTAGAGGCTGCCGCCGGCGCGTTCGGAGAGGCCGAGAACCGCGGTGAGTTTGGCGCGCTTGACGGCGTTGCGGATCTTGTCGGCCTGCGGGCTGTCATAAGCCAGCGAGTTGTCGAAATAGCGCTGCACAAAACCGCGGCCGATCGCCCAGGCGGGCGCGCCGAGCCAGATCTGCCACGGATATCCGGGAATGAAGGTTTCGGGAAACGCGATCAGCTTTGCACCCTGGCTGGCAGCCCGTTCGATCAGCGCGATCGTCTTGTCCACGGTCGCATCGAGATCGAGGAAGACCGGCGCCGCCTGAACCACCGCTACCTTGTACTTCTGGTGCACGAGACCCATCGAAATCATCCTTCTGCGTTGGGAGATAAGGCAATCGCTGGGTCGAAAGCCTACCGCCGCCCCTGGCCGTGGCGCTTGTCCGTGGCAGAACGAAAACTTGTCTTAACTTGCAATTGTCAGCTGCAAGGCGGAGAGCCGGGCGCGTCGCCGCAGGCCGGCGTTGTGCCGCCGCGGGAGGCCGGACCGATCGGAGGAGAGCTTATTGCGGCGGGTGCTCGCGCCATTCGCGCGGCGAGGCGCCGTACCTCTGCTTGAATATCCGGCTGAAATGGGCGAGGTCGTTGAAGCCCCACGCGAATGCGATGTCGCTGATGTGCCGGGCCGCATGCGCCGGGTCCGACAGGTCGCGCCTGCATCGCTCCAGGCGTTGCATCTGGACGTAACTGCGGAACGAGTGCTGCTCGTCGGCCATCAGATCGCTGGCATAGCGCGGCGAGATTCCGGTGGCCGCGGCAACCTGCGAGATCGAGAGGTCGGGATCGCTCAGGTGCGTCAGGATGTAATTCCTGAGCCGATAAAGCAGCGCAGAGCGGTGAAACGACTGATCCGACGAACGCGCATGCATCCGATCGGCGAAGGCCATGGCAATGAGATCCAGTCCCTGATCCAGGAGGCGGGATGCTGTGGCGGGATCGACGTGGTCGACGACCTTGCTGGTGCTGATCAGAAACTCGTAGGCCAGGCCTTCCAGGGGACGACTGCTGCAGAAGGTGGTCGCGGTCAGCGCGTCGAACGCGCCGATGCGTTGCTGCAAAAGTTTTCGCGGCATCTGCAGGATCGTCTGTGAAAAACTGTCGTCGAAGCGCAACTCGTAGGGCCGGGTGGTGTCGTAAATGACGAACTGTCCCGCGGAGACGACGGCATCGCGGCCGTCCTGATACACGCCGTTAACGCCGTGGTTGCCCAGCGCCACCAGCACGTAATCCTCGCTGGCGCGTGCGATCCGGGATGGCGTGCGGAACACCCGCTGGGCGCAGGAATCGACGCGGGTAAACGTCGCGCGGCCGACCGCGGATTGCGAGACCGCGCCCCAAAAACCCTCCCGCATATCGGAATGGCAGTCGAGACCGACAAAGGTGTCGCAGACGATGTCCTGCCAGACCGCCAGGCGTCGATCCGGAACTGAGGAACTCGTGTCGAGCACGACAGCCACGATGGGACCTCCGGGAACCGGCATAAGTGTGAGCCAAAGACCGGCTCAAATCCAGTGTCTGCAATTAGCTTGCCTGGCGCCGCGACTGGCGTCGATTTGGTTACCGAATTGTTAAGCTAAGAATGTCTTTTTATTAGGCATTTGAAGGGCTTGAACTTCATATTGCGACGCACAATATTGGAGGTCTAGGGATTCGACGCCTCCTCGAGGGCCACCACGAGGAGTTATGACTATGAACTACCAGACTACCGCTCCGAGCCGCGCCAAGGGTATCGCGGGCACCGTTCGGATTCTAAGCCAGCAAGAGGAATTGCCGCTTCTGCGCGATCACCTTTTGCGGCTCGACCGCACCAGCCGCCATGATCGGTTTCATGGCTTCATGGATGACAGCTTCATCGAACGCTACGCCGAAAAATGCGCCAACGATGGCACGGTCATCATCGCCTATTTCGAGGATGGCGTGGTGCGCGGCGCCGCCGAACTGCATCCGCCGGAGCAATCGCCTGACGCACTGCCGGAGATCGCCTTCAGCGTGGAGAGTTCGGTGAGGCGCAAGGGCGTCGGCAGCATCCTGTTCAGGAAGCTGATCGCAGAGGCGCGGGCCAAGGGATACAAGAGCCTGCGGATCACCACCGGTGCGCAGAATGAAGCGATGCGGGCGCTCGCCAACAAGTTTGGCGCACACCTGACGTTCCGCTACGGCGAATCCACCGGCAGCATCGATCTGGCCAAACAAAACCAGCCAGAGTCGGCGCCGTCCGCAATGGTGACGACGCTTGAAGCAGCCCGTGCGATCACGAACTTCAATCGCGCTTATTGGGCCATGATGCTGAGAATGTCCGGCTGGGGCCGGACGGCCTGACCGGAAGGCCAATCGACAGAGCCCCGTTCCGCTTGCATCGGAACGGGGCTCTGTATTTTTGATTTGACGCGTTTTCTTGACGCGAACCGGTGCCCACTTCGCTTGAAAAACGCTTTAGCGGCAACTCGCGGATCTGCTCGATCGCGCGAATTGCCCGGGGGCCTTTAACATTAGGATCTTCAGGAGTGGGTGTCAGGTACCGGTGCGCTTGTCGTTACCGAAGCGCCTGATCACCTTGCGCTCGACCACGACCGAGCGCTGAGCGCCTTGCTCACCCGTGATGACGCGGGTGGCGGTCCGCGCAACGGCGCGGCCGGTCTTCTTCACCTCAGCCAGCACTTCTTCGAACGGCAGCCCCATCAGCGCCGCGGCGATTTCCGCCTGCTGCTGCTGATCGTCGGTAATGCCGACGGCGGCGAAGATCGCTTCCTCCAGCGTCGGCGGATCGCGCCGTACGCGCCGGGTGCCGTATTTCGTGTTCCAGTCTTCGCTCATCGGGGCCTCGCATATGATGCGGAGATACCTATGTGCCCTTATGTTGCATTGCAATATGAAATTCGCATGGCATTACAGCCATGCGTTTATAATTTCTCCAGTCTGGTAGCGTCGTACAGTTCGATGGACGTGGCGGCCGCGGCCAGCGACTGCAGCGACTTGACGAAATCGCGCGAGGCGGGGACCGCGAAATGGTTAAGCAGCGCCGCGCGGTCGGCCCATTGCTCGAAAAACACCAGCCGCAGCGGGTTTTCGCAATCGACATGCACGGCGTGCGAGATGCATCCGGGCTCACCGCGCGAACGATGGACGTGCTCGAGGCTCAGCCGGCGAACCTCGTCGAAACTGTCCTGGCGCGCGGTCACACTGCCGGTAACCACGATCATTTTGATCCTCCTTGTGCCGTCGTTCCAGATACCGGCTTGCGCCGAGCTATTCGGCGGCGGTCAGATCCAGCGCGTGTTGCGGCCAGCGCTTGAGCGCGGCGTGTCCGGCATCGGTCAGGACGTAAATGCCGCGCTCGGCGCGATCGAACCAGCCATAGACATTGTGCAGTAGAATCTTGCCGGCGTCCGGCATCTCGATCCGCAAATCCTTCACGCGCCGCGGACCACCCGAAAGCGCCGCAGCGCAGGCCAGCGCCTGTTGGCGATAGGCCGTCATGATCGGCGCGCGCGTAGAGCCGCCCATCGCCGGATCGCCCTTGCGTCGCTCATGCTCCCTGATCAGCCGCGAGCGCTTCTTCGGGTTGCGGCGAGGGGCCGTCGTGGCGGGTTTGACGATCACCTCGACGTCGCCGGTGTTGGTGACCGCGAGCATACCGAAGCCGAGCCGACGACAGAGGTTGCGATAGCGGGCGTCACTTTCGCGGCCCTTGCCGCGTGCCGACAATTTGGCCGCCAGCCACACCTCGTCGCAGGCGCCGGCGCGATCGACCGCCTGCAGGATCAGTTCGAGGTTGAACGTGAGCTTCAGTTCCCCGATCACCAAGACAGGCGGATCGTCGCCGCTGAGCGCCACCAGGTCGCAACCGCCGATCTCGCCCTTGACCGTGAAGCCGAGCTTTTCAAGGAAGCGTTTGACGGGCAGATAAAGCGCGGTTTCCAACGACAGGCTCCGGCGGCAAAAGCGGCCGCGACTCAGTGTCACGAGTTTAGCCCGGATTTGGCCAATTCGCGCGTAAGCGGCTATCTTGCCGGCGGGACAGACAAACGGGCGCGATCCAATGCTGCGCCGGCTTGCAGACTGAGGATCTAAACCCGCCCGCTCACCGGCAGCAGCGCGCCGGTGACGGCGGAGGCGGCGTCGCTGGCGAGGAACAGGATGACGTCGGCCAGTTCCATTGGCCTTACCCATTTACTGAAATCGGCTTTCGGCATGCTGGCGCGATTGGCCGCGGTGTCGATGATCGACGGCAGCACGGCGTTGACCGTGATTTTGCCCTTGTGTTCGGCGGCGAGCGCTTCGGTCAGGCGATGCACGCCGGCCTTGGACGCGGCATAGGCGCCCATGCCGGCGCTCGCCTGCAGCGCGCCAAGCGCGCCGACATTGACGATACGCCCAGTGCCGGACGCGGTCAGATACGGGATCGCCGCGCGCGAGGCGTTGAGCGCGGTCGTTACGTTGAGCGCGTACATGCGCTGCCACGTCTTCGGATCGCCCTCAATGACCGTCTCGAATGCAAAACCGCCGGCGATGTTGATCAGCGCGTCGAGCCTGCCGAAATGCGATGCCGCGGCATCGATGGCCTTTTTCGCTGCCGCCGCATCGGTGAGGTCGACACCGCCGAGTTCGAACTGATTTGATGTCGCCGGTACTTGCGTCGGCGCGTGGTCCACGCTCGCGACTCTGGCGCCGGCCGTCAGCGCCTGGTCAACGACGATGCTGCCGAGTGCACCGAGGGCGCCGGTCACGACAATGACTTTTCCATCCATAATGGGCCTCCGCAATAAGAGCGACAACTATCGTCAGGGTTTTTTCATCAGCAATGCGGCGAATTTCACGTCCAAAAAGGCCGAACCGGCGTTGCGGACTACGTAAGAATACGGATCAAGGCCGATCGCTAAAATTTGCGGGAGTTGCGCAAGTCGATTGCAGGTTCCATTCACTACAAGGGGAGTCCAATCCAAGGCAGGGGCATCACGATGGGATCTCTACCCGACCACGGTTTACCGCTTGTTCAGCTTAAGGAGCAGCGGCGGGATCTGGTGGTCGCGCTGCAAAACCGCAACGGTCCGATCAAGGACTGGGAGCTGATGCAGATCGCGGCGATCCAGCAGGCAATCCAGGCATTCGAGGACGTCATCGCCGATCTCGATGCAGAAATGGAAATGGAAGCCGCGGCCTGAACGATCGCAAGACACATTCGCGCGGAAGCACGGCAGGCTTGCCGCACGGATGCGGCGGGGAAGGCCGATTAAATCAGGATTGCAAATAGAGCGCGGCAAGCGCCGCGCGCTCCTTTGCCCCAAGGCCGATGCCGTCGCGCAGGTAAGCTTCGAGGTCGCCATAGTCGGCGTCGATGGCTTCGAACGCAGCGCCCAGGAACGCTGTTTGCACCGAGCCCAGCACCTGCTTGACGTGATCGGGCAGGTCGCTGCTGGCGGCGGGATCCCGGCGGTAGAACTGGTTGGTCAACAGATAATCTTCCGCAATCACCTCGTCGGGGACGCCAAGCGTGTGCAGGATCAGTGCGCAGGCGAAGCCGGTGCGATCCTTGCCGGCGGTGCAATGGATTACCAGGGGCGCGCGATCTTCCAGCAGATGCGCAAACAGCGCGCGGAAGCGCGGCGTGTTCTGCTGCACATAGCTGCGGTAGGAATCGCGCATCACCTCGACGGCGTGGTCGGCCGACAGCTCCGTGCCGCCGGCGGCGATGGCGCGAAGTGCGGCGACCACCGTTGGCTCGACCGGCAGCGAATGCACGGTGATATCGGCGAGGCCACACAGCGCCTCGGCGCGCTCCGTCGTGCCGCGAAAATCGAACGCGCTCTTGACGCCGAGCGAGCGCAAGACCGCAGCGTCATCATCGGTGAGATGGCCGAGATGGTTGGACCGGAATATCTGCCGCCAGCGTACGGTGCGGCCGTCGCGGGTGAGATAGCCGCCGAGGTCGCGGAAATTGCTGGCGCCAGCAAGATTGAGATGACGGGCAGGGGAATCTGACATCGGGCGGCCTTATGGAATTCTTGATGGAATTCTTGGAGAAGCAATTCTTGTGCGGCGCTTGAGCCGGGGTGTGTCGCGTCTTGACCTCTGGTCTATACTCGGGCCGTCTGGAGGAGAATATGAATAATCGCAAGATCGCTGGTTTCGCGGCGGCGCTGTTCCTGGGAACGGTGGTTCTGGGAACGGCGGGCTCGGCCGCGTGGGCACAGGCGACCTTCAAAAACTATCGTTGCGCCGACGGAACGCAATTCATTGCCGGATTCTTCCGCTACGATTCACGCGCCCACCTGCAGCTCGATGGCAAGGCGGTGACGCTGAAAAAGGGGGTGGCGTTGTCGGGGGCGCGCTATACGGCCCGCGGGATTACCCTGAGAGTCACGAAGGCCGGGCTCACCACGCTCAAGCACGCCAAACGGCCGGTAACGGCGTGCGAGCAGACCTAAAGACAAGGTTTGCATGAAAAAGGGCCGAAACGATTTCGTTCCGACCCTTTTCTACTTCACTGACCGCGCCTGAACTCTTTGACGCGGATTTGCCGAACGTTGGGCTGGCATCAGTGGTCGCGCCCCGGCTTGGTTTCCTCGATGGCGGCCGCGTGGTACCAGCTGCCGCTGCAATCGGCGATATCGACCGCCGGCGCGGCAGCGTCGGACTTGGTCTCGCCGTAGCGGCGCCCCGCCAGGGCGGACCGACCCCCGGCTGGGAATTGATAGATCTTGGCAGACCCCTCATTCACACCTGTATTGACCATTTGAGTCTCTCCGTAGGTCGAGCGAACCACCATGGTGCGCCCGACTCGTTCTGTAGTCGTTACTGAAACCGCGATATCGTTTGCGCCTCCGGGAATGCAAGTTGCTCAAAAAAGCGCCGAGAATGTACATTTTGTAGGCACTTGCTGTTTTGCTTCGTGGGAGGCAATGGGCAGATGGCTAACGCTTGGGCCGGCGTGAAGGTTGCCGGTGGCGGCCGCCTTTGGCGTCGCATGGGCAGATCAGCTGCTGCAGCTTTAATCGGGCCGGAAAGCCGGGGGCAAAACTGCTGTAGAATCGGGCTTCAACCGGGGACCAAAGCGACTTTTGGCCGCCTGGCGCGCATGTCGGGCGCGCTCCTATGCCGCAGCAAAAAATGCACGCGCGACGGTGAGCATCTCGACGCCATCTGATGCCGCGCTGCAGCGATTGGCACTTTAATTGCTTGGTAGGAAGCGGCCTGACGTGGCCGGGTACACGTGTGCGGGGACGGCAGGGGCTTCTAACCTCCAAAGTCCGGGGTTTCCGCACTTTGCAGCACTAAACTCAAGAGAGGCTCAATGACCAAGTACAAGCTCGAGTATATTTGGCTCGACGGATATACGCCGACACCCAGTCTGCGCGGCAAAACACAGATCAAGGAATTTGCTTCGTTCCCGACGCTCGAGCAGCTCCCGCTGTGGGGCTTCGATGGCTCCTCCACGCAGCAGGCCGAAGGCCACAGCTCCGATTGCGTGTTGAAGCCGGTCGCGGTCTACCCCGACGCTGCGCGTGAAAACGGCGCACTCGTGATGTGCGAAGTCATGATGCCTGATGGCAAAACCCCGCACGCGTCGAACAAGCGTGCGACCGTCCTCGACGACGAAGGCGCATGGTTTGGCTTCGAGCAGGAATACTTCTTCTACAAGGATGGTCGTCCGCTCGGCTTCCCGACCGACGGTTATCCGGCGCCGCAGGGCCCGTACTACACCGGCGTCGGCTACAAGAACGTCGGCGACGTCGCCCGCAAGATCGTGGAAGAGCATCTCAATCTCTGCCTCGCTGCCGGTATCAACCACGAAGGCATCAACGCTGAAGTGGCGAAGGGGCAGTGGGAATTCCAGATCTTCGGCAAGGGCTCCAAGAAGGCGGCCGACGAAATGTGGATCGCCCGCTACTTGATGCTGCGCCTCACCGAGAGCTACGGCATCGACATCGAATTCCACTGCAAGCCGCTCGGCGACACTGACTGGAACGGCTCCGGCATGCACGCCAACTTCTCGACGAGCTACATGCGCGAAGTCGGCGGCAAGGAGTATTTCGAGAAGCTGATGGCGGCCTTTGAGAAGAATCTCATGGACCACATCGCCGTCTACGGGCCTGACAACGACAAGCGCCTGACCGGCAAGCACGAGACCGCGCCGTGGAACAAGTTCAGCTATGGCGTGGCCGACCGCGGTGCTTCGATCCGCGTTCCGCATTCCTTCGTGAACAACGGCTACAAGGGCTATCTGGAAGACCGTCGTCCGAACTCGCAAGGCGACCCCTACCAGATCGCTTCCCAGATCCTGAAGACGATCTCCGAGGTTCCGACCTCGGCCAAGTCGGCCGCGGCCTAAGCGACACTGCATACCCGGACGGGGCCGTTCGGCTCGCTACCCTGATCCGCCAAAGCGCGACCGCTTTGGCGGATCATTGCGTTGCGATGACCTTGCCTCAAATGTATCGATTCAGGCCCTTTGCCCGATTCAAGCCGTTCCCCTGCGTTATGAACCGCGCTAGATAGCGGATGCGCTTGCCGGGGACACGGCCATTGCTCGAGGGTTTCTACAAGATCCGGTTTCAGCTCAACGACGCGGTCGGCCGCAGCGTGATGTATGTGGGCGCCGGCAAGATGCTCGGCGGCAATTCCGCCTTTGCTCATATCGGCACTTATCAGGAAGAAGCCGATGGCGAGCTTGTCATCGAGATCAAGACCGTTCGCCATAATCCCGACCCGAATTACCGCGCGATGGCCGGCACCGACGACGCCACCCTGCTGGCGCGGGGCAAGCCGGACGGCAAAGTCTACCGGTTTGAAGGCGGCCTCAAGGAATTGCCGGGTGCGAAATTCAGCTCGGTCATGACGCCGATCGGGGAGGAGGAGATCCCGATCGCCGGAGGCGTCGGCCAGGATGGTATCGTCAATGGCCTCTATTCCATTCACATCCGCATGCTCGACGGCGTTGACGGCGGCCTGACCGGCGTGATGCTGCTCAATGAAGGCCGCATTCTCGGCGGCGACGCGTCGTTCTACTACATCGGCAGCTACACCTCCGAGAAGGGCCGCTGGAAAGGCCAGATCCTCAATCAGGAGCACACGCCGGCGAGAGGCGAGAACCCGGTGTTCGGCGGGCACGAGGTCGGCATCGGCTTTGCCGGTACCTGCGACGACCAGGGCGCGCTGCTGGAGGCCACCGCACTTGCGGGCAAGCGTAGCCTGCGGCTGACAGCCGTGCTCAAGCTGATGCATCGGGCGTAACGCCATGGACAATGCCGTGCGCGTGCTCTCGACACTGGCGCTGAAGGGCGCGGTTCACAATCTGGCTGGGCATTATCAGGCAGCCGGCGGTGTGCGCATCGATGCCGATTTTGCGCCGACGCTGGCGCTGCTGGATCGCCTGCGCGGCGGCGAGGGCGCAGACATCGTGATCCTGACCCGCGAGGGGCTCGACGACATGGTCCGCGAGGGTCGCGTGGTGGCGGATAGCTGCGTGGATCTCGCGCGATCCTATGTCGGCCTCGCGGTGAAGGCGGGCTTTTCCCATCCCGACATCGCAACCGAGCCCGCGCTGCGCACGGCGCTGCTTGCCGCCCGTTCGGTGGCCTATTCGCGGATCGGCGCCAGCGGCATTCTGTTCGCCCAGTTGATCGAGCGCCTGGGCATTGCGTCCGAGATCAATGCGAAAGCCTGCATCATCCCGTCGGGCTTTACCGCCGAACGGCTGGTGGCGGGGGAGGCGGATCTGGCCGTGCAGCAGATCAGCGAGTTGAAGCAGGTCGGGGGTATCGAGGTCATCGGCCCCATTCCCCGCGAGTTGCAAACGCCCGCGGTGTTCTCCGCCGGCCGCGTGGCGGCCTCTGCCAAGGCTGCTCAATCGGATCGGCTGTTGCGGTTTCTTGCATCGCGCGAGGTTGCGCCGGTGCTGCACGAGAGCGGGCTCGAGCCTTGAATTTGCGAGCCTTGAATTTGCCTGCCGGTCGACGCAACCTGCCGCCCCATGAGAAAGCTGTTTTACGGGGTCGCGGTTGCGATAGGTGTGTAGATGTTGCCCGTTCTGGCGCGCGCAAATCGGCCGATCTCGTGCTCTGCGGCCGGGTCGCCGCCGAGGAGGGCGGGGACTACTTCATGTAATAGCTGATGTAGTATCGGGCCCGCTGATAGGTTAGTTCGAGATATCCGGGATAATCTCTTGCCGCCAGCTCGACGGCGCGCTTGTAGCGTGCGCCGAACTCGCCCTTGATCTTGTCGAAGTAGCCAAAACAGGCATCGTCGAATCTCACCGCGGCAATGATGGCCTGCTTCACTTCCGCTTCATCCATACCGGGATGGGTGAGTTGCAAGCGGTCGAAGGTCAGACCGTCTTCGGGATGATCGTGCTCGAATTTGACCTCGATCGAATTCTCCGCCGGCCGCGACCGGAACACGTCACGCACGTTCGGCGGCATCGCCCGCCACGCGAGCAAGTCGAGCTTGGAGCACTCCCGCCACAGCAAATACGCCGCGTCCTTCAGCGGCAGCTCACTGGCCTCGGCGATGGTTCGGGCGATGGTCTCTTCATCTTCGGTCATCGGTATCACCGCAATGGAAATCGCCCATTGGTCGGCTGCTGCGGCCAGCCGGTTCACGACGGCGGTGCCGACTGCGTGAGGTATGACACGGAACGCCCAGAACCTGCGCTAAAACGACCGCTGGTACTGGTTCCCCGCCAGTGCTATGCCCCCGCGAGATGATGCAATGAAGCAGGAAATTTGCTTTGCTGGACGGGCTTTACAAGGCTGAGTACGGCGTGAACGATGCGTTCGGTCGCAGCATCATGTGCATGCATGAGGGCAAGCTGCTGGGCGGCAATTCCGCCTTCGCGCGCCTGGGGAGCTACCAGGAAAACGGCGATGAGATTCTCGGCGAGGTCATCACCCAACGTCATAATGAGGACCCACATTACAAGCCGCTGATGGACACCGACGTCGCCGCGATCAGTGTGCGGGGAACGACGGACGGCACCAATATCCGCTTCGAAGGCAGCGCCGCGCCCCGGCCGGGAGCACTGTTCTGGGCCAATCTCACCCGGCTCGATGACGAGGCATTGCCGCCGGTCGGCGAAGTCGGATCGGGCGGCATTGTGAACGGGCTCTATTCGATTCACATCCGCGCGCTCCACGGCGTCGATGCCGGGTTGTCCGGCGTCATGCTGCTGATGAACGGTCGCATCCTCGGCGGCGACGCGTTCTTCTATTACCTCGGTTCCTACAGCTCCGCCGATGGCCGCTGGAAAGGCGAGATACTCAACCAGGAGCACACACCGGCAAAGGGCGAAAATCTGGTGTTTGGCGGCTATGAGGTCGGCATCGGCTTTTCCGGCACGTGCGACGGCGAGGGCGCGGAACTCGAAGGCATCGCGCTCGCTGGAAAGCGCAGCCTGCGGCTGGCCGCCACCTTGAAGCTGATGCGGGCGGCCTAGAAAAACCCGATTGGCCCGCGCCTCGGATTAGGCTTTCCCCTGCGCGCTACATGGAATAAGAGCGGCCAGCAATTTCTATGTTTGGGTAACAATGATCCGTCTCGATAACGTCTCGAAGCAAGTCGGCCACCAGATCCTCTTCATCGAAGCTTCGGCAGCCCTGCAAAAGGGCGAGAAGATCGGCCTTGTCGGCCCGAACGGGGCTGGAAAGACCACGCTTTTCCGGATGATCTCAGGTCAGGAACTGCCCGACGAGGGGCAGGTGTCGCTCGATCGCGGCATTACCATCGGCTATTTCAGCCAGGATGTCGGCGAGATGGCAGGCCGCAGCGCGGTTGCCGAGGTGATGGATGGCGCCGGCCCCGTCAGCGTCGTGGCGGCCGAGCTTCGGGCGCTTGAAGGCGCGATGGCCGATCCGGATCAGGCGGATGAGATGGAAGACATCATCGCGCGCTATGGCGAGGTGCAGCACCGCTTTGAGGAGCTCGACGGCTATGCACTCGACGGCCGGGCCCGCGAGGCGCTTTCGGGCCTCGGGTTCAGGCAGGAAATGATGGATGGCGACGTCGGCGCGCTGTCGGGCGGCTGGAAGATGCGCGTCGCGCTGGCGCGCATTCTATTGATGCGGCCGGATGTGATGCTGCTGGACGAACCGAGCAACCATCTCGATCTGGAAAGCCTGATCTGGTTGGAGCAGTTTTTGCGTGGCTATGAAGGCGCGCTGCTGATGACCTCGCATGATCGCGAGTTCATCAACCGCATCATCAACAAGGTGGTCGAGATCGACGGCGGCACGCTGACGACTTTTTCCGGCAATTACGAATTCTACGAACAGCAGCGTGCGCTCAACGAGAAGCAGCAGCAGGCCCAGTTCGAGCGCCAGCAGGCGATGCTGGCCAAGGAAATCAAATTCATCGAGCGCTTCAAGGCGCGCGCCTCGCATGCCGCGCAGGTGCAGAGCCGGGTGAAGAAGCTCGACAAGATCGAGCGCGTCGAGCCGCCGAAGCGGCGCCAGACGGTCGCGTTCGACTTCCTGCCGGCGCCGCGTTCCGGCGAGGACGTCGTCAGCCTGAAGAACGTCCACAAGGGTTATGGCAGCCGCAGCATCTATGAAGGCCTCGACTTCATGATCCGCCGCCGCGAGCGCTGGTGCGTGATGGGCATCAACGGCGCCGGCAAGTCGACGTTGCTGAAACTGGTGGCGGGCTCGACCGAGCCTGATGACGGCACCGTCGTGGTCGGCGGTAGCGTCAAGATGGGTTATTTCGCCCAGCACGCGATGGATTTGCTCGACGGCGAACGCACCGTGTTCCAGTGGCTGGAAGATTGCTTCCCGCAGGCAGGCCAGGGCTCATTGCGTGCGCTGGCCGGCTGCTTCGGGTTTTCCGGCGACGATGTCGAGAAAAAATGCCGGGTGCTGTCGGGCGGCGAGAAGGCGCGGCTGGTGATGGCGCAGATGCTGTTCGACCCGCCGAACTTTCTGGTGCTGGACGAGCCGACCAACCATCTGGATCTCGCGACCAAGGAAATGCTGATCAACGCGCTCTCCGAATTCGAGGGCACCATGCTGTTCGTCTCGCATGATCGCCACTTCCTGGCGGCGCTTTCCAACCGCGTGCTGGAATTGACGCCCGAGGGCATCCACCAGTTCGGCGGCGGCTATACGGAATACGTCGCGCGCACCGGCCACGAGGCACCGGGCCTGCGGAGCTGATGCGCTATCTCCGTCGCACCAGCGGGGCGATTGTTTCGATTTCGTTGGTCCAGATGCCGCCGGAATATTTTTCGGGCAGCCGTTGCAAGAGCTCCGGCGTGTCGATGCCGGACGAAAACTCGCCACCGCTGTAGGGGCCCAGCACGAAGACCGCGCTGTTCGCCGCGTCCATGCGGTTCAGGAACCGGTCCGGCCAGCCCCACAGCCACGGCGCGACATTGATCGGCACCAGAACCATCGCGTTTGCGCACGCCCGCGGTACCATGCCAGTCCAGCCATATCCGATGTAGCTGACAAGACAGCTCTTGATGGCCGCGCGTGAAATCGTCCTGATGTCCGGCACCAGTCGCCGGACCGCTTCGATCGGCTCGTCGCCGCCATAGACCATGATGAGGCGGCGGCGCTCGGCGGGGAGGGCTCGAAGCACGGCCGCCAGCTTCTCGCCCTCAGACCGATCGCGGCTTTTGACGTTGATCAGCAACCGCTTGTCCGGGAAGGTCGCGAGCGTCTCGCCCAGCGTCGGCATCTGGCCGATGCCCTTGCCGCGGAATGGAAACGTCTTGCCGTTGTCGGCCGTGTATCCGTAACCGATGTCGCGCAATTTCAGTTCGGCCATCGCATGCTCGCGGGTAACCCCGCGTCCATCCGTGCGGCAGTCGAGCGTCCAGTCATGAAATACCGCAAACTCGCCATCGGTTGTCGGATGGACATCAATCTCGACGATATCGGCGCCGGCCGCAAACCCTGATCGCATCGAACGAATGGTATTTTCCAGATAGTCGTGCGTCGGCGGCAACATCCGTGCCGCCGTGCAGGTGTCGTTCTTCAAATCGCGTTCGTCGAAGCGCTGCGCCACGCCTCGATGTGCGAGAAGGACGGGAGGGCCTTCGCGATGCGCGGTCAGCAGATTGGTGTTGTTGATGGTGATGCAAGCGGCGATTGTAGCGATTGCTCCGGCGACGTACTTTATTTTCCTGCCCAATATCACACCTCTTTTGAGATGTGCTGCTAAGCAGTATTTCTGTTCGATTTGCGGCGGCGGCAAGCGACAGGACCAGCCAAACGCATTGGAGGCACGCGTGCACGCTGGCTTGAACCATCAGTGTCTGCCCGATACGCTTCTTGCAAAATTCGGGGGCAACGATGCGGCAGATCAGGATCGGCGACATCACCATCGACGCGGTGATCGAGCGGGAGGGGCCGTGGCGGCGGCCGCAGGATTTCTTCCCGGCCTATAACGAGGCTGTATTCAGGCGGCACCTGCCTGATATGGAGCCGGAATTCTTCGACACGGCGTCCGGCAAGATGTTCATCACCTACCAGACCTTTGTGGTCCGCACCCCGCGCCATACCATCCTGGTCGACACCTGCACCGGCGAGGACAAGGGCCACCCGCCGCCGTTCGATTTCCCGGGCAAGGAGCGCTGGCGCAATGAGCTGTTCGCACTCGGCGTGAGCTTCGAGCAGATCGACTACGTGTTCTGCACGCATCTGCACATCGACCATACCGGTTGGAATACCACGCTGCGCGACGGGCGCTGGGTGCCGACATTCCCGAACGCGAAGTACATATTCCACAAGAGGGAATACGCGGTGTGGGAAGCCGAATACGCCAAAGGCGCCGAGCCGCCCGGCAAGGTGTTTCGCGACAATTGCCTGCCGATCGTGGAGGCCGGGCAGGCGCTGCTGGTCGATGACGACTACGCGCTGGACGATACTGTCACGCTGACGCCGACGCCGGGGCATTCGCCCTGCCATTGCTGCGTCAACATCTTCTCGAAAGGGCAGCGGGCGGTGGTGGCCGGCGATCTGATGCACCATGCGATCCAGTGCCGCGAGCCCGACTGGTCGCCGGGCGTCGACTGGGACCCAAAGCAGTCGGCGGTGTCGCGCCGCACGTTCTTTGCCTCCGTCGTCGGCACCGATACGCTGATCCTGCCGGTTCATTTCCCGAATCCGACGGTCGGCCTGATCACGGCCGATGGCGATCGCTTCGATTATCGATTCAAACGAGATTAGCGCCATCGGCTGCGGCGCAACAGGGATTAAGGTAAACTCGTGGCCATTAGGGCAAGTTCGGCTTTGGCCTCGCCGAGCAGCGCCATGCCGCCTAACCGACCCAATTCGTCCGAACATTTCGCGCTCTTGCCGTAGCAGCCGAATGCAACCACTACGCGCTCCGAAAGCGGTCCGATGCAGGGCAGGCCCGTGTCGCCAAAGCTGGTCATGCACGGCACCACGCGGCGTTCTTCGAAATGGAGGTCGCGAATACGCTCAAGGATCTGCGTTTGCAGCCGATCAGCGACCTCAATCGACCCGCCCGATCGGAACCAGTTCTTGATATCCGCCTCGCTTTCGAGCGGAAGATCGACCGGATCACCGCCGAGCTTCAACCAGATTTGGCCGTCCGGATAGGCGATCGGCGGCAGAATATAGGGATTGTCGCCCTTGGGACCCAAACAAAGCATCGATGGCATTCCGTTCAGGCGTTGAGTCTCCGCCGCACCAAGCCGAAACATCGCCACGGTACGCCCATAGACCGTAACACCCAATGATCGACCGAGCAGCGATTGGGTATGCCCGCCTGCCGCCACGAGAACACGTTCGGCCTCGACACTGCCCGATCTCGTCCGGATCGTCACGCCCGCGCTGCTTTCCGAAATCCCCAGAGCCGGTTCGTCGATGATCCGGGCCCCGGCGCGCTCCGCCGCGATCGTCTGCGCGCGGACCAGGCGGCGCGGGCTGATGTATCCGGCATTGCGTGGCTGGAAATATCCCTGCACTCCCGCCGTCGATCTCAGAAACGGAAATCGCTCCGCGAGCCCCGCATCATGATATGCTTCGCACAGGATCCCGTCTTCGGCGCAGATCTTGCCAACCGAAGCGACGTTTGTCGTTTCGCTGTCGCCGACGTAAAGCGCACCGACTTCCCGGTAGAACGCCACACCGCTTTCCGCAGCAATCTCGCCGTAGCGCGAAATCGCAGCGCGGTTCATTTGCCGCCAAAATGGCTGCGGATCGTAACTCCGCGTGATACGGCCCTCATCGTAGTGACTGCCGAAGACGCCGTCATGGCGTGAAAAATCCGCCGGCTCATCGGGCCCGATCAGTGCAACATCGTGACCCATCTTGGACAGATGCCGCGCCGCCGCCGACCCGATCATGCCACGCCCGATCACCGCAAGTTTGATCGCTTTATTCGCGCTCACGATTAACTCCCGCGCCTTGCCGCTTGCTCTTTAAGACGGGCAATTGGCCCGAACGCAAGTCGATCATGCACAACCTCTCTCGATCCATCACAATCGACAAGTATCATTTTTAATCATGACAACAGCCAGTATAGTCGACGTTACCCAACACAGGACAGCATCATGGATCAGCGCGACCCAAGGACCGGAAAGGAACACCGGGAGTTCTTCAACATCGATCTTTCCTCGGGTTGGGAAACGATCGCGCCGGGTATCGAAGCGAAGACGCTAGCGGGATCGCTCGATGAAGCCGCCGGCAAGGGGCATCTCAATCGCCTCGCTCGCTGGGCGCCGAATGCCGAGATCGATGCCGTGCGCGCCCACGAGTTTTACGAGGAGGTCGTGGTTATCAAGGGAACGCTCCTTGTGGCCTCGCAGGAGCCGCCACATCGTTTCGAGGCGTTCCACGCTCCGGCTTTCGCTTGCCGCCCTCCGCATGCCAAACACGGCCCCTTCAAGGCAGGTCCGGAAGGCTGTTTGCTGCTTGAAACATCGTTTTTCTACTAGGGCGGGGGATTATCTCCAGCGCGCGCAGAACCCCTCGACGTCGCCGGACTGGAATTCCGGCAGGCGCTGAAAGATGGTTTCGGCCGGCCAATCCCACCACGCAATTGCTGCGAGCCGCGCGGCGATATCGCGACTAAAGCGCTCTCGGATCTGCTTTGCCGGAACACCGCCAACTATCGTATAGGGCGCCACGTCACGGGTAACCACGGCGCCGGCGGCCAGCACGGCGCCGTCGCCCACCGTTACGCCCGGCATCACAATGACGGCGTGCCCGATCCAGACATCGTTTCCGATCACGACGCGGTCGGCGCGGCGTTGCCGAAAGAAGGTATGATCCCGCTTTGCGTCGGCAGTGTAGTATTCAGGGCAGTAGGTAAATCGATGCTGCGACGGCCGGTCGAGGGGATGATTGGGTGCGCCGATGCGCACCTGCGCCGCGATCGCGCAAAACTTTCCGATCTCTGCGTCGGCGACCATGCAGCCCGGGCCGAGATAGGAGTAATCGCCGAGTTCGGTGTATTCGATGGCGGTATCGCCGAGAACCTCGCAGCAACGGCCGACGGTGACCTCGCGCAATTTGACCGTGGGCTCAATAACGGTTTCGGCAAGCTTTGGGCGCCGGGGAGCCAGTTGGTGCATAGCGACTTGCTCGTCAATCAGGCGGCCCAGTGCCGCTGATGTCATCTACCACAGCTGGCAGACGACCGCGCGTGAAGGTTAGGACGGGCAAGCATGCGCTGGCTGCAGCGGTCCCGCTTAGGCGGCGCGAACCTCGCTGAGGAAGCGGTTGACCTGGCCGGCGAGGTCCTTGGATTGCGACGACAATTGCTCGGCTGCGCCCAGCACCTGGGTGGCGGCGGAACCGGTCTCGTCGGCAGCGCGCTGCACGCCGGAGATGTTGGCGTTGACCTCCTGGGTGCCGCGCGCGGCTTCCTGGACGCTGCGGGAAATCTCCTGCGTGGCCGAACCCTGTTCCTCGATTGCGGATGCAATCGCAATGCCGATCTGGTCGATCTCGGCGATGACGTTGGCGACGTTCTGGATGGCCGTCACCGTCTCGTCGCTCGCGGCCTGAATGGCGGCGATCTGTTCGGAGATCTCGGTGGTCGCCTTCGCGGTCTGGCCGGCCAGCGATTTGACTTCGGAAGCGACGACTGCAAACCCGCGTCCGGCATCGCCGGCGCGTGCGGCCTCGATGGTTGCGTTGAGCGCGAGCAGGTTGGTTTGGGCCGCGATGCTCTGGATCAGCGTCACGACGTCGCCGATCTTCTGCGCGCCCTCAGCCAGCAAAAGGGCGGTGTCGCCGGTGCGGCGCGCGTTGTCGACGGCACGGGCCGCGATCTCGGTGGACTGCGCGACCTGGCGGCCGATCTCCGAAATCGACGAGGTGAGTTCTTCCGTGGCGCTCGCAACGGTCTGGACGTTGGTAGAGGTCTGTTCGGAGGCGGCGGCCACAATACCGGCCTGACGGTTGGTGGCTTCCGCGGTCGAAGACATCGACTGCGCGGTGCCTTCCATGACGGATGACGCCGCGGACAGCCCACCGACGAGTTCGGTCACCTTGGCTTCAAAACCGCGGGTGAGTTCGTCGAGCACCTGGGCGCGCCGCATCTTGCCGTCGTTCTCGGCGGCCTTTTCCGCCGACAGGCGTTCGGCCTCGATCATGTTTTCCTTGAAGACACGCACGGCAGCCGCCATCGCGCCGATCTCGTCGCCGCGCTCGGCGCCCGAGATTTCGTCGGAAACGTTGCCGCTGGCAAGGCGTGTCATGGTGGCGGTAAGGTCGACGATCGGTTTGCAGACGCGGCGGCGAACCATCAGGATCAAGCCGGCGCTGGCGCCGATGACGGCGAGCAGCCCTGCGAGCGCGATGATGAAGCTGAGGCGCGCCGAGGAATAGGAGGCGCCCAGGACCTCCTCGGCATTGTCGTAGAACGCGTCGCGCAGGGTAACAACCGAGCCGAGGCCGAGCTGGGATTCGGCGTAGTAAGTATCGACGCTATGCTCATACTTGCCGCTGATGGCGCCATCCTTGACCATCTTCAGCTCCTTGCCGAAGCGATCGACGTAGGCCTCGTTCATCTTGTCGAGCGCAGTGGCCACGTTGGCCGGTGTCGCGGGATTGCCTCGTAACTGCTGCAGCGACATCAGGATCTGGTCGTTGCGGCCCTGGGAGCGGCTGAGATCCATTTTTTCGGCGTCGGTCGCAACGCGGTTGGACCCGACGAGGTTCTTGTGCAGGCTGGCGTTGAGGCCGCCCACGTCACGCAGGGTCCAGGCGATGTTGGCGTAGCTGGCCTGCCGGTAGGCGTTGCCATCGAGCTGCGCCATCTTGCGCACCTGCTCGTCGAGCAGGGCGGTCACCGCGGTGTTGAACACGGCATTGTCGGCCACGATCTTCCGGGCGGCGTCCTTGCGGGCATCGGCGGGTCCATCGATGGCCTTGTCCATGGCCTCGCGCAGGCCGGCGAATTTAACATTCAGCGCGTCGATGCCGCTGCCGACAGCGGCGCCATCGTCAAGCGCAGAGAGGTCCTTGCGGAGCGCGTTCATCTTGTCGCGCGCGCCGTCCGTCTGCTTGCGGTACTTTTCGATCAGTTCCGACCGCATCTTCGGATCCACGACGGCCGGTCCGTACAGGATGTTGGTGGCAAAGCCGCGCTCTGGATTCATGTAGCGCGGGATTTCGCCGATGGCCCGGACCACCGCCAGCCGGCTCTGGGCCACGGAAACCTTGTCCATGGTCTGGTATTTCGTGACGGCCACATAGACGGCGAGGCCTCCGCCCACAGCAGAAAGCGAGACGATGGCGGCGGTCAGGAGGGTACCGATTTTCATGGGATTTGGGCCATTCACGATGGTATGGGAGTGCTGGCCTCCATCCTAAGTGGTGCGCATTAATCTTGGGTTACGGTGCGAAATCAGTGTGGCGGAAAGTACGGGACAAGGTAGCCGGTCTGCTGGAGCAGCAGCGCGAACAGCCCGGCGCCTGCAACCAGCCCGATCCAGAACAGCGGTGCCGGTATCTCGCGGCGAAAGCTACAGAGGCTCAGAACCATTCCGAAATAGAACACCATTGTCATGACCTGCCCGGTGTGCGGCGTCGGCGACAACAATTTCCAGATGAAATACCCGATCAGAAAGCAAGGCAGCAGGATCGAAACCACGCGGATGCCGGTGGTCGTGGATGGCTGGACTGGCGGATTGCTCATAATGGCCTCTTGGTTCGCGACGTCGCCTCTCAGGCAGTCGCGTCCAAGTGGCAATGCGTTCAAAGGCGGAGGTCGGTTTTCTGGCTGCGTTGCGGGGGCGCGAAGTGCCGCCTCGACTGCCACCCGCACTCGCGCAGAGATAACGTGAACTTGCTATCTCACGCTTCAGCGGTTCTCTTCATCCGTCTTTCGCGGCGGGGACTTGCGCGACGGGGCGGGAGCGCCGAGTTCCTGGCAGGGCAGTTCGGTCCACGATCCATCTGATGTCTGCTGGTAGGAATGGCAGGACGATGACGCCGGCTGCTCGCTGGTCTTCGGCGTCTCGGCGTTTTTGGCAAGCCCGGGTACCGCCGCCGCGAGCAGGGCGGCTATCGTCGCCACAAAGATCGCGTGTCCTAACCGCATGGAAATTCTCCTTTTTGAAAATGGAGTTCCTTTCGTAGCGGACATTGTGGATTTTTTTTGAACAGGAGCGTGCGTGCGCGCCGGTTTGATTAATGATCTCCAAATCGTGCGCGCTCGTTCACAGCCGCGTGACGCGCAACCGCAGGGCATTGCCGACGACGCTGACCGACGACAGCGCCATGGCCGCGGCGGCAATGATCGGCGACAGCAGGATGCCGAAGCCGGGATAGAGGATACCCGCAGCAATCGGGACGCCGGCGGCGTTGTAGATGAAGGCGAAAAACAGGTTCTGCCGGATGTTGCGCATGGTGGCCTGCGACAGTTTTCGTGCGCGGACGATGCCGCCAAGGTCGCCCTTCAAGAGCGTGATGCCTGCGCTTTCCATCGCCACATCGGTGCCGGTTCCCATGGCGATACCGACTTCGGCTGCCGCCAGCGCCGGAGCGTCGTTGACGCCGTCGCCGGCCATGGCGACGATCCGCCCCGCCTTCTGCAGCCTGGCGACCACCGCGCTCTTCTGATCCGGAAGCACTTCGGCCTCGACGTCGGCGATACCGAGCTGCCGCGCGACCGCTTGCGCGGTGGTCCTGTTATCGCCGGTCAGCATAATGACCTTGATGCCTTCTTCCGCCAGCGCCTTCAACGCCGCTTGTGTTGAAGCCTTGACGGGATCGGCGATGGCGAACAATCCGGCAAGTTTGCCGTCCACTGCCATATTGATGACGGTGGCGCCATCGGCGCGCATGCGCTCGGCATCGGAATCCAGCGTATGGGTGTCGACGCCAAGCGAATTGAGGAACTTCGAATTGCCGAGCAGAACAGATTTGCCGTCGACCTTGCCGGTCGCACCTTTGCCTGTCGGCGAGTCGAACGCCTCGACCTTGCCGAGTTCCAGTCGACGTTCCCTTGCGGATCGCACGATGGCGTCGGCGAGCGGATGCTCGCTGGCAAGTTCGACGCTGGCGGCAAGCCGCAGGATTTCGTTCTCGTCGTA
The DNA here is from genome assembly GCF_018130105.1 of Bradyrhizobium sp. AUGA SZCCT0160. Classification (NCBI taxonomy): domain Bacteria; kingdom Pseudomonadati; phylum Pseudomonadota; class Alphaproteobacteria; order Hyphomicrobiales; family Nitrobacteraceae; genus Bradyrhizobium; species Bradyrhizobium sp. AUGA SZCCT0160. The sequence continues at coordinate 286,622 of NZ_JAFCMD010000006.1, read as the reverse complement.
TCCCGCGGTCGCCACGATCGCTATGACCTTCGGCTTGCCTTCGGTCAGCGTGCCCGTCTTGTCGACCACCAGCGTGTCGACCTTTTCCATGCGCTCCAGGGCTTCGGCGTTCTTGATCAGCACGCCGGCCTGCGCGCCGCGCCCGACGCCGACCATGATCGACATCGGCGTCGCCAGGCCGAGCGCGCAGGGGCAGGCGATGATGAGCACGCTCACGGCGGCGACGAGGCCGAACGCCATGCGCGGCTCCGGCCCGAAATAGGACCAGACGCCAAAGGCGATCAGCGCCACGGCAATGACCGCGGGCACAAACCATCCCGCAACCTGATCGGCGAGCCGTTGGATCGGCGCGCGCGAGCGCTGCGCATCCGCCACCATCTTGACGATCTGGGACAGCAGCGTGTCGCGGCCGACTTTCTCCGCGCGCATCACGAACCCGCCCGATTGGTTCAGCGTGCCGGCAATCACCTTTGCCCCGGTCTCCTTGGTGACGGGCATGGATTCGCCTGTTACCAGCGATTCATCGAGCGAGGAGCGGCCTTCGAGGATGACGCCGTCGACCGGCACTTTTTCTCCGGGCCGGACGCGCAACATTTCCCCGACCGCGAGGCTGTCGATTTCGACTTCATGGTCGGCGCCGTCCTCGCTGATGCGGCGCGCGGTCTTCGGCGCCAACTGGAGCAAGGCCTTGATGGCGCCCGACGTCGCCTCGCGGGCGCGCAGCTCCAGCACCTGGCCGAGCAGGACGAGCACGGTGATGACGGCCGCAGACTCGAAATAGACCGCGACTGCGCCGCCATGACCGCGGAAGGCGGCCGGGAAAATTTGCGGAACAATGGTGCCGACCAGGCTGTAGAGATACGCGACCCCGGTGCCGACAGCGATCAGCGTGAACATGTTGAGATTGCGCGTCAGCAGCGATTGCCAGCCGCGCACGAAGAAGGGCCAGCCGGCCCAAATGACGACCGGCGTCGCGAACGCGAGTTGAATCCAGTTTGACAGCGCCGGGTCGACGAGGCCGTGACCGCCGACCAGATGCCCACCCATCTCCAGCACCACCGGCGGAACGGATAGCACGAGGCCGATCCAGAACCGCCGCGTCATGTCGGCGAGTTCGGGGTTTGGCGGCGTATCGAGGCTCGCAACCTCCGGCTCCAGCGCCATGCCGCAGATCGGGCAACTTCCGGGTCCGACCTTACGGATTTCGGGATGCATCGGGCAGGTGTAGATCGTGCCGTCGTCGGCGCCTTGAGGGACGGGCTTCGCCGATGATTTCTCGAGATACTTCTTCGGATCGGCTGCGAATTTGGTTTTGCAGCCCGCCGAGCAGAAGTGAAAGGTTTTCTCCTGGTGGTCGAAGCGATGCTTGCTGGTCGCGGGATCGACCGTCATTCCGCAGACGGGGTCGAGCACCTTGGCAACGGCGTGGTGATCCTGATGGCTGTGGTGCCCGTGATCGGTGTGGGCGTGATGATCGTGGCCATTGCAACACGATTTGGAGGTTGCGCCGTCCGGATTGGCCTTTGTGTCCGGGGTTTTGCTTTCCGGATTCTTGTCGTGGTGGTTCATCGCGAATGCAGTCCCTTGCAACCTATACCCTGTAGGGGTATATAGGCCGCATGAGAAAAGACATCAAGGCATCCTGTCAAAAACGTCTGAGCCGCATCGAGGGCCAGGTCCGCGGCCTGTCCAGGATGGTGGACGAGGACCGCTACTGCATCGATATTGTGACGCAGATATCGGCGGTGCGCGCCGCGCTCCGGCGCGTCGAGGAAGAGGTGTTGAAGGATCATGTCTCGCATTGCGTCGAACACGCGATTGCGAGCGGCGACAAATCGGATCAGCGCCAGAAGATATCGGAGCTGATGGCGGTCATCGGCCGGTCTGACCGATAAAACGCGATCTGTCACCGCCGACGGCGTGCAATCGCACCGGCAACGGTCTGCATGGTAATTCCCAAGACCCAGCCGAGCATGATCATCCAGGTCCAGGCGAGGTGCGGATCGTGACGGAGCACGATCACGCAGACGGAGGCAAAGGCTGCGCCCGCGGCGAGGAACGTGCCGACCGCGCTGAGCAATTCCGGCGCGTCGATCTTGCCATCCCAATGCCCGTCCGTCGGCTTGCCATCGGTGTCGAAGGGACGTTGCGGGGTGTCGATGCCCAGATAGAATCCGACGGCGCCGCCGAGCATCATCAAAAGCAGGAAAGCCTGCGACGTGAACTGCGGGATGCTGGTACCGACGAGTGCGGCCACAAACAATCCGCTTGCAGCGCCGGCCATCGCAAGGCCAAGGCGCTCCAGGACGTGCGCGGTCTTTCTGACGCGGGTTTGCATGGGGGCTCCCGCAGACTGTGAGCAGGGAAGGTTAGGACGTTTTGGCGCCGGTTGAAAGACGTCTACAAGTTGAAAGACGTCTACAAGGCGACGTGATACGCGCCGACGGATTCGTGTAAGCGGTGGCTACGGATAAGCGTGATGCAGCCAGCCCCGGTGAGGCCGCGCCACCGTCCTGCGAAACGCTTGCTAGTTCTTGGCGCGGATAAAGCCTGCAAGCCTGCCCTTCTGGGTCTCGCACCAGGTTGTCATGCCGATGCGCCGCTGGTCGAGGTCCGTCGTCCTCGTCGCGATGGCGACCTCCTGCAAGAGCAGGTCATCCGGGCGCTCACCCATTTTTCCGCCGGTATGCACGTACGCAATGGCCTTTCGGACTTGCTCGGTGGTGCCCTCCGGCTGCTGCATCTCCTGAGCCTTCTGCACCAGATCCTGATAGACGACATCCGTGCCGGGACATTCCACCTTGGCCGCGAACGCCTGCAGCATCATCGTCACATATTCGGAGCGAGGGCCGGCATGCGCCGCCGTCGCAACGAGAACCAAACCAACAAGCAACGCAGCACCGCGCATCATGACCTCTCCCTGACACTTTTCCTTAGGCTTTTACGGTTTTGGGTTTTCCGGTTTCGGGAAGGCTAGCGCCGACGGCAGCCCGGCACAACCTTCGAAAAGCGTCGGGCGCATCAAAGCGCCGTCAGTTCGCCCTTTGCCCAGATCTCGCGCAACTTGAACTTCTGGATCTTGCCGGAGCCCGTCAGCGGAAACGCTTCGACCACGAACCAGTGTTTTGGCGTCTTGTGCGGGGCCAGCGAGGCCCGCATGTAGGCTGACAGCTCCTCCTTGTCGATCACGGCACCTTGCGCCGGGCGGATGAAGGCGGCGACTTCCTCGCCCCATTTTTCGTGTGGCAGTCCGACCACGGCGACCTCGCTGATCTTGGGATGGCGGAACAACAGTTCCTCGAGTTCGCGCGGATAGATGTTCTCGCCGGCGCGGATGATCATGTCCTTGAGCCGGCCCTCGACGGTACAGTAGCCGCGGGCGTCCATCGCGCAGAGGTCGCCGGTATGCAGCCAGCCATCGGAGTCGATGGAAGCGGCCGTGGCGTCCGGCATCTCGAAATAGCCGAGCATGACGTGGTAGCCGCGCGTGCAGAACTCGCCGATCTCGCCGATCGGCACGGTCTTGCCGGTGTCGGGATTGACGATCTTGTTCTCCATGTTCGGCAGCGGCAGGCCGATGGTGCCGGCCTTGTCCTCGATGGTGTCCGACGTCTTGGTCATCGCCGCCACCGGCGAACATTCGGTCTGGCCGAACACGATGGTGAAGGGCGCGCCGAGTTCCTTTTCGAACCGCGTCACCAGTGCGGCCGGCACGGTCGAACCGCCCGAGCAGATCGCCTTGACCGACGACAGGTCTGTCGTGGCGAAGGAGGGATGCTCCAGCATCGCCACCAGCATGGTGGGAACGCCGACCATGGCGTTGCCGCGATAGGTCGCAAACATTTCCAGCACGAGGCCCGGCTCGAACGCTTCGATCAGCACCTGGGTTGCCGCGCGCGACACCGCGCCGAGCACGCAGCAAACGCATCCGCCGGTGTGGAACAGCGGCATCGTGGTGATGAAGACGTCGCCGGGCTCGACCCCCATCTGTACGGCGGTATCGGCGCCGTTATTGGCAAGCCCGCGGTGATGCAGCAGCGCGCCTTTCGGAAACCCTGTTGTGCCCGACGTGTACTGGATCATGACCGGATCGCTCGGCTTGACGTCCGGCAGCGCGATACCCTGGTCGTCGCCGGTGGCGATGAAGGAAGCCCAGTCGTCGAACGAGATGATCTCGCGCAATTCCGGGCAGCGGGCTGAGACTTCCCGCACGGTGTCCAGCATCGCATTGCCGCGGAACGCCGGCACCACGAAGACGCCGGCCGCGCGGGACTGCTTCAGTACATATTCGACCTCGTTGGCTCGAAAACCCGGGTTGACGGTGACCAGCACCATCCCGGCCATCGCGGCGCCGAACTCCATCATCACCCATTCCGGCAAATTATACGCCCAGACGGCGACCCGCTCGCCCGGCTTGAAGCGGCGGAGCAGGGCGCGCGCGGTGCGCTGGGCTTCGGTATGAAGCTCCACATACGTCCACTGGCGGCGCGCCGCGGGGTCGGGGACACCCGCAATCAGCGCGAGCCGGTCCGGCGCCGACCGCGCGGCCTGCTCCAGCAACTGGCCGAGCGTGACGTCGCGGACGGTGGTGGAAACTCCCGCGACGTGAGATTCCTTCAAGGCCATTGTCTCTCCCATGGGGTCTTTGCCGGTATGATGCCGATTTACGGCAATTGACCCGACTATGGCATCCGCCGCTTGTGTTTTGCAGCCGGGTTCCGAAAGAAATTGTGGTTCTTGCCGGTCGATGCGGTTCGTTGCGCTGGGCGTATTGGCGCAGACCGGTGCGCCGACTTATGCTTGATCGCGATACCGTCTGGGAGAACGCCATGAGCCTGCTCGGCAATCCATTCGACCCCGCACGCGAGGCGGCGCTGGTGACCGGCGCCGGCAACGGCATTGGCCGGGCCATCGCGCAGGCGCTGGCCGGCGAGGGCGTGCGGACCGTATTCGCCGATATCAGCGAGGAGCGGGTCGCGGCCGCGATCAAGGCTTCGCCGCGGCCGGAACTGGCCGTGCCGTGGGTCGGCGATATCGCCAGCGCCGCCGCGCGAGAAACGCTGCTGACGGACGCGCAATCCGCCGTCGGGCGGGTGACCCATTTCGTGCACAGCGCCTCGCCGCCGCGGCGGGAGGCCGATCATGCCATGGCCGTCAGCACCGAGACCTGGGCGCAGATGCATGCGGTCAATCTCGAGGCCGGCTTTCACCTTTCGCGCGAACTGGCGCGAAAGCTGATCGCGGCGAAACAGCCTGGCTCGTTCCTGCTGCTGACCTCGCTGCATTCAGGCACGCCGCGCAATCTGCCGCATTATTCGACCGCCAAGGCCGGGATGGCGATGCTGGTGAAGGAACTCGCGAAACCGTTCGGCCGCCACGGCATCCGCGTCAACGCGCTGGTGCCCGGTGCGATTGCCGCCGGCGGTTTTGTTGCCGATCCGTCGCTGGCAAAACACATTCCGCTCGGCCGTCTCGGGCAAGCCAGCGACCTCGCGCCGCTGGCGCTGGCGGTGCTTTCGAACCGGGTATCGGCCTATGTCACGGGGGCGGCGATCACGATCGATGGCGGCTTGTCGCTGACCAACTGGTTCGAACCGCCGGAGCTCGGAGAAATGTGAGGCGGACGCTCGATGGGGGTGCCCGGCGTGGAACGAGCGGGCCGGTTCGGCGGTTCTCACAACAGGCCGCAGCCTGCAGGGGAACCGGTTCCTGCGGCGCCAACCTCAGGGAGCGCGACATGACATCCGAGATGCAAATCCACACCATCGCGCGGCAAATGCTTGAAAAGCACGGCCCGGCGGCGATTGCCCAGGCAGCGCAGAACGCGGTCGCCTGCGAGCGCAAGGGCGAGAAAGAGGAAGCCAGTGAATGGCGCCATATCGAAGACGCCATGAAGATGATGCGGGGACCGCATCAGAGCTGAAGGTCGCCCCGGCGTCCGGTCCGGAGGACGACGGCAGTGAACCCTTTTCCATCCGCCGCGACCAAAGGGCATGGAAAATATACCTCAATACATCGGAGTGACGCTGATACTCGGCGTCTTTGTCTGGGGCATGATCGGCTTCTATCGCGGCCTGTCGATGCCCAGGAACGAGCATCGTCTGGATCGCTCGGGCGATACCTGGACCTGGTTGAGCTGAGCCAGCCCGATAGCGAACCCCCGGCGGCCGTGTTAGCCTGCCGCCGCCATGCCCCATCGCATTCTCGTATTCTACGGCTCCTATCGCTCCGACCGCATGGGCATCCGCCTGGCGCAGTTCGTCGTCGAGGGCCTGCGCGGCCGCGGCGACGATGTCGAACTGATCGATGCCAAGGCGGTCGGCCTGCCGATGCTGGACCGGATGTACAAGGAGCATCCGAAAGGCCAGGCACCGGCAGTGCTCGAAGAACTCGCGGGAAAAATCCGCGGTGCCGATGGCTTTGTCTTCATCACCGGCGAATACAATTGGGGCATGCAGCCCGGCCTGAAAAACCTCACCGACCATTTTCTCGAAGAGTGGTTCTGGCGCCCGGCCGCCATCGCCAGCTATTCGGCCGGCCGTCTCTCCGGTGCGCGCGCCGCGACCGCCTGGCACGGCACGCTCTCGGAGATGGGCATGGTTGTGATCTCTTCCACGATCGGGGTCGGGCCGATCGCGCAAACCCTCTCAGACGACGGCGAGCCGACCGGCGAGGCCGGCAAGGCACTGGAGCGGGCGTTCCCCCGCTTTGCGGATGATCTGGCGTGGTGGGTGGAAGCGGCCAAGGCGCAGCGGGCGAAGAAGGCGCCTCCGTACTGAGCGGCTAAATCAGATTGCAGCAGCGGCTGCCGCGCCATGCTTGGCGTACCATTTCGGCCCCGGGCCGCGCATGTAATGCCGCTCGGGCCGGTAACCGTCGAATGCGCGGTCGATCAGCCGATGCCAGCCCGTGACGATCCGGTCGAGGCGGCGGAACAGCGGCAGGGCGATTTGCGCGGTGCTCATGACACCCTCAATTCGGCTTGCCGAGAACCGACGAGAAGGAGACTTCGAAGATCTCATCGTCGAAATCGTCGCTGACATGCACGACCCAGTCGCGCCAGTCTTCCGCGCTTTGTTCCATGATCAGCGATCGCACCACGCAGGCGGCGCGGTCGCGCGCCTCGGCGAGGTTGCTCACCACCGCGCCGAACTGATCGACGCGAACTTCGCGGGAGCTGGAGCAGTGGAAATAGACCTGGGCCATTTTCGGTCTCCTTCACAAAGCGAATCGAATCTGCGGTTCAAAAATAGCAGCGGCGGATTCCGCTGGATATTCCGGTAGATCCCCGACGGGGAATTACGGGGATGTCCCGCAACGTGACACCAAACCTACCGGGACGAATCGCGCCCTTCCGTGATTCACATCACGCCGATTCCGTTAAGGTTTGATTAACCAGGTTCGCGCAGGATTTCTGTTATGGAATCGCAGCGGAACCGGACCCGAGCCGGCAGTTGCAAGAGAGGCCGGTGGCGTAACGCCCGCCGGCCTTTTCTCTTTGTGGCGCTCGGTTGTCGTCTGGTTCGAGCATCAAACAAGCGTGATTGCTAATCCCCTCCAGGATGCGGCGATCACGCTCACGTCAGGGATGACGTAGGCATAGGGGAGTTCGTGATGGCTTACGCGCGCGCGTTGCGCGCAAAGGTCATGCTGATCTCGGAGCGCGTCTTGCTGACGTTGGAGAGGATCTCGCCCATCAGCTTCAGGTTGGTCATCATCTCCTGGATCAGGAAGCCACCCGCCACGAGCTCGAGCTGTTCGGGGGCAAGCTGCTGCACCTTTGTATCGTGATCGCACGTCATGGCGTTCTCCTTGCGGGTTGACGTAGGGGATTGCATCCACGCGCGGCAGCCTCGTCCAGAAACACGGGCTCGGCCGTGATCCCGATCACGTTGTGGGAAAATCGCCTTGGCCTTTCGCCTTCGGGCGCTACGCCGGGACCGGTCGCTCGCAATGACGATTTTTTGACGTCAGGAGTGCTTCGCAAGGGATCGCTTAGCGGGTGTTCCCGCCGCCTTCTTTGCGGTAGCATCGGCGCATGAGCGAAACCGAGACCTTGTTTGCCGCGCTGCGCCAGTCGGCCGACGAAACCATCGTGGACGTGATCGAGCGCATGGTGCGGGACGCCCCGGACCATGCCTTGAACAAGATGAACGCGTTGGAGATCGCAACCAAAGAAGGGCTCGACGAGGAGCGGGTCATCGCAACACTCCTGAATGCGGTCGGGCTCGGCATGTTCGAGATGACATGGAACGTGATGTGCCCGAGTTGCGCCGGGGTGCTTTCCGCCAACAGGAGCCTGAAGACGCTCAACAGTGCGCAGTACAATTGCGCGTTCTGCGCCGCGGGCTACGAGACGACGCTCGACAATCTGGTCGAGGTGACCTTCACGGTGAGCCCGCGCGTTCGGAAGATCGCGGCCCATAGCCCTGACGAGTTGTCGGCGGCTGAATATTATCGCCAGATCTTCTGGAGTTCGGCGATCGATCTTCCCGGCGATGTCGAGAAGCTGCTGGGTGAGGTCACGCTCGAAATTGTCGACTTGCCGCCGGGCGAAAGGGCCATCCTTTCCCTGCACGCGCCGGAGGGCACCTTGATCGTGTTCGATCCCGTGACGCATGCGGCGCAGTTCATCGAGGTCAAGGGCGAGGAGACCGGCGAGCGCCAGAATCTGTCCGTGATGTTCAACAAGGTCCAGGTTCCCGTCGACACCGTTGCCTTGCGCCTCGGACCGCTGCGGCTGGCGCTGGAAAACCGTACCGACGGCCGCGTGTTGCCGGCGGTATGGGTGGCGAACGCGGCGCTGGACGCCATCCTGACGCGACGCAAGCCCGTGCTCTCCGCAACGCGTCTCCTCACCAACCAGACTTTTCGCGATATCTACCGGACCGACACGCTCGCGATCGGCCAGAGGCTCAAGATCCTGAGCCTGACGTTCCTGTTCAGCGATCTCAGGGGCTCCACCGAACTCTACGAGCGCGTCGGCGACCTCACGGCCTTCGATCTCGTCAACGAGCATTTCCGCCTGCTGCAGGAGATCATCGCGTCCGAACGGGGCGCCGTCGTCAAAACCATTGGCGATGCCGTGATGGCGACCTTCGAGACGCCGGACCGTGCCATTGCCGCCGCGATCCGCATGCGCGAGGCGATGAGCGATCTTGGCGCCGAGCGGCAGCATCAGAGCCTGAGCTTGAAGATGGGCATCCATGAAGGATCGTGCCTTGCGGTGACGCTGAACGCCCAGCAGGACTATTTCGGCCAGACGGTGAATATCGCTTCGCGCGTTCAGGGCCTTGCGGCGTCACGCTCGATCGTGGTGACGGAGCAGGTGGTGGAGAACGCCAAGGCCCGGTCTTTGCTTGAGACAAAGGGGCTGAAGCCAACACCCAGAAGCGTGGCCCTGAGCGGCATCGCGGACAAGGTGTCGGTCTACGAGATATCCTGAGCCGGCCATTGCGTGTGAACTGTGGAACCGCGACCGGGCAAGTTCCCTTAGCTGCCGGTGCGAGATCTGCTCCAGGCATCTTTAGCGTGTTGCCGCGATTTGCTATTGTTGCGGTGCAACCGAGCCTAGATTCGCATATTTTACCGAGGGTTTTACCAATGACCGCTATCAAGTCAGGCGATCTCGTGGTGCTCAAATCCGGCGGGCCGACAATGACCGTCGATACGGTCAACACGGATATTTTCGACGACAACAAAATCACCGGTGTGCTTTGCGTATGGTTCGTTGGGGACAACCTCCAGCGCGTGAGGTTCGATCATGGCGCTATCGAGCCTGTACAATTGAAGTCAGCGCAATTGGAGAAAGCCCTTCCCGATGATGCGCCTTCGCAGGAAGCGAGCGTTGATTACAAAGCGGTCCTTGAAGAGATGGTTGATGCCTTGAACCTCCCGGCGGAGGAGGCGAAGGCAGCTTCTAGCGCTGTCCCCGGAAAATCGAAGCGCGCGAGGGCTCCCAAGCAAAGCGAAATTGTTCGACACAACTAACTGACGACGTCCGGTTCACCGGGCAAAAGCCGGCAACCGGCCGCCCTGCGCTGTGGCCCAATCACCACACTGCAACGGAATTGCGCTGGCGGACCGGGCCTGACTTGTTCCGGCCCCGGTTCCGCCCCGATTGGATTCGGAACATTGGGCGTGGTGGTTTTCGGCTTGGGCTGGGGCGCAAGTTGGGGATTGCAACATGTCCATCGAGCGCGCTGGTATTTCGTACGTCGACATCGGAACCGACCGCACGCTGCGCTGGGCGCATTCGCCGGCCGCAGGGAAAATAATTCGGCTGCTTGCCGTTGCCGTAGCAGCGGCGTCGCTTGCGGCCTGTCAGACTTCGGCCGTCAGTCAGAAATCCGAATTGCGCGCCAGCCGGGTAGCCTCGCTCGACAACGAACGGGCGACGTCCCCCATGATCAAGCGGCGCGTGGCAGCGACCAGAAGGTATACAAGGTTGGCCGCGCGCAGGAATGGCGGCGAACCCAAGACGACGGCCTCGCATGGCGTGGCGAGCTTCTACACCGAGGGCACCAAGACGGCGAGCGGCGAACGGTTCAACACGATGGACATGACCGCGGCGCATCCGACTTTGCCTTTTGGCACCAAGCTACGCGTGACCGATGTCGCGAGCGGCAAGTCGGTGACCGTGCGGGTCAATGACCGCGGTCCCTACGTTCCGGGGCGCGTCGTGGACGTCTCCTATTCAGCGGCGGACGCGCTGGGAATGGTCGGAAAGGGCCTCACCAACGTCAAACTCGATGTGGTTCAGTAGCCGACAGGGACAGGCCGAATTGCGCGTCAATCGAGCAGCAGGCGGCCGACAGGCTCAACGCCGCCGGCGTTTCCGCCGCGGACCACGACGATCTCGCCGCTTGCCGGCGAGATGCCGGTGAGCGCCGATATGTTCGCGCCGTGGGTCACGACCAGCAAGTTTCCGAGCCCGTTCCATTTGCCGATCACCGCGCGGGCACCGGCGGTCAAAGCCTCGGTCTGATCGCGCAGCACGACCACATTGCCGAACGTCGGCGCGGTTTCAACCGGGCCGAGTTCCAGCAGGGTTGCCGTGTCCATGCAGCGACACCATGGCGAGGCGAGGATTTGCTCGACTGCGATTCCCTCCGACTTGAGCCGCGCACCGGTCCGTTTGGCATCGGCACGGCCCTTGGCGCTGAGATTGCGCTGGGTGGCGCAGTCCTCGACCCGGAAGCCGGGCGGATCCCCGAAGCCGCCCGGCGCATCGGCATGGCGCATCAGCGCGACATGCCGGCCCGCGCGCAAGGCTGACCAGGCTGCGGCCTCGTCGGCCCGCGCGATCTCAGCCGCGGTTGCAAGGCCGAGGAAAAGGGCGACGATGGCGAAGCGGTTGCGGCGCATGCCGGCGACCTCCTCATAGATAAGCGATCAGGCGCCCGGCGCAGACGGCGCCGAGCCACAGCAGCAGCGACACCAGCGCGGTGACCTTGGCGCCGGCAGGGGCTTTGTCATGCCAGAGCGCCACGCGCCGCCACGGGCCGGCATGGGCGATCACGACATTGACCAGGGCGGCGGCGATCAGCAATAGCTTGGCCTGGAAGGCGGGGTTGCGCACCACGTGCGATGCATCCGCGCTGAACAGCAGGAAGCCCATGCTGATCGCCAGCAGAAAACCGATCCGCGACAACGGCAGCAGCAATTTCGCCATCGGCGCGATCGGGATTGCGCGCCCCCATCCGAGCAGCCGCAAATCGAGCGCGAGGATCGATCCCACCAGCACGACGAAGCCGAGTATATGCAGGATTTCGACCGCGGGATAAAGCGCGGGCGACGAGCGCATCAGATGACCCATCGCGCTTTCCTGCAAGGCCAGGAAGATCGACGCGGCGGGTTGCTGTTCCACGCGGGTTTATCGCAATTCGATGCGCTTGCCGTCGAGAATGACGTATTCGATGCGCGCTTCGTCCGGCTTGCTGCTGTGGGGATAGCCGAACACGGTGCAGGTCTTGCCGGGCGCGATGAGGTCCGCGGTGATGCCGCGCGCCTGCATGCGCGAAGGCGGCGCCAGCACAAAGTGCCAGTGCTTGCCATCGACCACCATCTCGATCTCGCAGTGCGGGTTCTCGAAGGTCGATTTCAGGATCTTGCCGGTGACGGTGAACGATTTCGAGGTGTCGTATCCGCCCCAGCCGTGGTGGGCGGCCGCAACGCCCGGCGCAACGGCAGCCGCCAGCGAGAGGAACAGGCGTCGGGTGATTGTTGTCATGACGGCCTCTGCACGATGAAGGACAACACCGATCCGCTGCCGGATTCATAGCGCGTTTTGCGTGACCATTCAAACGATCCGGACCAACGCACGTCACGATCAGGGTGTCGAAGGGGCAACGATTGAGCCCGTCAAAAGTTCTATACGGGATGTTCGAGGAGTGCCGTCCGGTTCATTGCCGCGGCAGTGCGGCCAAGGCGACAAGGAGATACCGGCGGTGCGCAGGATTGAGGGTCAAAGTTTTCTGTTGTTGCTGCTCGTGGTCAGCGTCGCGTTTGGCTGGATTCTGAAGCCATTTTACGGCGCAATTCTCTGGGCCACCGTCGCAGCGGTGATTTTCGCGCCGCTCAACCGGAAACTGGTGGCGAGAACGGGCGGGCGCTCCGGGATCGCCGCCCTGGTTACGGTCCTGATCATCATCGCCATGGTCATTTTACCCCTGGCCATGATCGCGGCCTCCCTGACACAGGAAGCTTCCAGTCTTTACGCCAAGGTCCAGTCCGGCGAGTACGACTTTGCCCGCTACGTTCAGCGGATATTCGATGCCCTACCGGCCTGGGCAACAGGTCTGCTCGATCGCTTCAACCTGAACAATCTCCCGGCGGTTCGCGACTGGCTGGCATCCGGTGCGGTGAAGGGTGGACAGGTCCTCGCGCCGCAGGCGCTGAGCATCGGTCTGAACACTTTCGACTTCATGATTGGCCTCGGCATCATGCTCTATCTTTTGTTTTTTCTGTTGCGTGACGGCAAAGCGCTGGCTGATCGGATCAGGCGGATCGTTCCCCTTCGCGCCGATCAAAAGGCGGCACTGTTCGGCAGATTTGCCGACGTCGTCCGCGCCACGGTGAAAGGTGGCATCCTGGTTGCCATTGCCCAGGGCACGCTTGGCGGGTTGGCGTTCTGGTTTCTGGGGATTCACGCGCCGTTGTTGTGGGCGGTGTTGATGGCTTTCCTGTCCCTCCTGCCGGCGATCGGATCCGGACTGGTCTGGGTGCCCGTTGCAATTTACCTGTTGGCTAGCGGCGCCGTGTGGCAGGGCGTTGCCCTGATCGTGTACGGGGTGCTCGTCATTGGACTGGTGGACAATCTGCTCCGTCCATTCCTGATCGGGAAAGACGCCAAGCTGCCAGACTATGTCGTGCTGATTTCCACGCTGGGCGGCATTGAAGTGTTCGGCTTGAATGGCTTTGTGATCGGCCCGGTGATTGCAGCGATGTTCATGGTGACGTGGGAAAGTTTCTCCGCCGCCCGGCAGGGCAACGACGCCGGGGCTACGGGCTAGCTCGCCAAATCGGCCGCTTGCGGAAAATCGATCGCGGGGCGATATGACGTTACGGGAACGCTACGTCCGTCTCCCGGACAATTCCTTGCCGCGCTCCGCCAGCTTCACCATCACCTGCAGCGCCTGATTGGTCGGCGTGGGAATGCCGAGTTCAGCGCCCTTGCGCACCACATAGCCGTTGAGAAAGTCGATCTCGCTGGGCTTGCCGCGCGCCAGATCCTGCGCGGTGGAGGACATCTGGTTCGGCATGTTGGCGGGGATCTTCATGATGTGCCCGGTGATGTCGTCGGGGATCGCGACCCCGCTGGCGCGGGCGACCGCGATCGCCTCCTGAACCGCGCGGGCGACGACATCGCTGACGCCATCGACTTCCAGCATCGGTCCATAGGAAATGCCGGCCACGGCGGACAGCGCGTTGAAGGCGCAGTTGATGATCAGCTTGCTCCACAGCGTGACTTCGATATCGTCCGATATCGTAATGCCGACACCGGCGGCTCGCAGCGTTTGCGCCAGCGCTTCGCTGGCGGCCGAGGCGCCGATCGCAAGGTCGCCGCCGCCGTGATGCCTGACATGGCCGGGCCCGGCCATCTCGCTGCCGACATAGACGACGACGGGAATGACGGCGTGGCCGATGATAGCGGCGAGGCGCGGCGCGTTGTCGACGCCGTTCTGCAGGCTGAGCACGGAGGTTTCCGGCCGCACGCGTCCAGCCAGCGACCGCCCGGCCTGCTCGGTATCGGCCGACTTGACGCACACCAGCACCAGATCCGGCGAGGCGAGGGCGCCAGCGTCGGTTGCGGCTTTGGCGGGCAGATGTCCCTTGAACGTCCTGGTGTCGAACAGCAGGCCGTTTGCGTTGATGGCATCGACATGCGGCTGCCGGCCGATGAACGTTACCTCATGTCCGGCCCGCAGCAGCAATCCTCCATAGTAGCAACCGACCGCTCCGGCGCCGACGACCGCGATTTGCATGCTGTTCCTAGCCCTTGAAGGTGGGCTGGAGTGGATGCACGTAATCCTTAAAACTGTCAAAGCCCTTCCACGCCGGCTCGGGCGCCTCATATCCGGCGCGCGGCGCGTAAACCGAGGGATCGTTGAGCTGCATGTCCGGGATGTAGCGCGGACAATTCGGAAAGATCACGCGCGCGGCGACGCGGACGATCAGCTGCGCGCCGACGGTGCTGGCGAGAAGCGGATCTTCGCGGCTGACGGTTGCCGTACCGTTGACACGCAGGCGCTGCGGCCTGCCATGCATGGCAATGAACAACAGGCCGACATCGGCGTTCACCAGAATATTGCCGAGGCTCTTGAACATGCCATTGCCGTCGTAATCGGGGAAGGCGAGCTCGGACGGCCCGGTGACAGTCACGAAGCCCGGCATGCCGCCCTTGAACGAGCAATCGGGCCGGCCCTCGGCATCGGCGGTCGCCAGGAAGAAGTACGGCTGGTTCTCGATGAACACCCGGTCGTCAGGTGTGAATTCCTCGCGGGAAAATTCCTCCAGACGGTCGGAAATCCGGCGGCTGTCGAATTGATCCTGCAGCCGGCGATTGCCCTCGTGAAACATGACGGTATCGGTCATCGCTTGCCTCGTCGGTCACAGGGGGCGTGCAGGTGCTTACAGCAGCTTTGCCAGCACCGCGACCAGCTCGGCCTGCCGGTGCACGCCGGTCTTGGCGAAGATGCTCTTGAGCTGGCTCCGCGCGGTCTCCTTTCCGATCCCGAATTGATCGGCGACGTTTTCCAGGGACTCGCCGCGCGACAGCTGCGTCGCGAGCCTGGCTTCCGCCTGGGTCAGGCGAAACACCGTACGCAAGTTCGTTTCCGGCGTTGGAGATCGGCTATCGGGATCGATCAGAATGACCATGGCCTGGCAATCAGCCAGTGCATTGGCGGTCGAACTGGAAAGTCGCGCCGGGTACGCAAGCAGCGGCCGGCCGGTCGCACGAGGCAACGCGACCGGCGCGGAAAGGCCACCGGTCGGACGCCACAGCAGATTGTGCAGGGCGCGGTTCAAGGCCGTCGTCGCCCGCGCATCCTTGGCGGTCAGCTGGCCCTGTACGATCCTGACATCATCGACCAGAAGACGCTCGGCCGACGCATTGGCCTTCAATACGTTGCCATGGCGGTTGATCAGGACCACCGCCGTGCCGCTCATTTCAAAAGCTTCCAGCGCGCCTGACGCGGCCGACGCGCTGAGCGCGCGGGCGATCGCGGCGCCGCTCGAAAGCCGACTCGATATGCGCGCCAACTCGTCCTTCTCGTCGGCCGAAAACGGTCCCTGATCGATCGTTCGCTGCAGCGCCACCGCCCACAGGTCGTCGCCGCAGGCGACCTTGACGCCGGCGTACCAGCGCAGCCGGTGCGGTCCGAGGAACTCCTGGTAATAGGGATGTTTGGCGATCTCATCGGCGCTGTGGCCGTCGAAATCGTCAGCGACCCCGCGCTGCGTCAGGGTCGGGACGGTGCGCATTCGCTCGTCCTGCGAGTGCCAACCATCCCGGAAATAGTCTTCCATCACTCTGGAAACACTTTCCGTATAGGGAACATTCGGGAGGGCATCGCCCGACAGTGGCAGCATGACGGCGCCAAAGCTCCCGGTGGCCGCGGCCACGGAAGTGAGCGCCTGGACCCAGCGCGCGGGATCAAGGCCAGCCTCGGCAAATTCCTGTTCGGCGGGGCCGAAATTCCACGCTGGCAAGGGTTCTCCCGATCGCAAGCTAGAATCTGAAGCTGCTCAGAAATTACGCCGGGGTCGCTGGGAAGGCAACAACCAGCCCGATTTTCCGGCGCCAACCTTGCCCGTTACGCGCTACCCAGGATTTCCGACAGTGCCGACAACAACCGGTCGGTTTGCCCGTCGGTACCGACCGTGATCCGCAGATAGTCGGATATCCGGGGCGCGGCAAAATGGCGGACGATCACCGCACGCTGGCGCAGCGCTGCAGCCAGCGCCGCGCCCTGATGCGCCGGATGGCGTGCGAACAGGAAGTTGGCGGAGGACGGCAGCACCTCGAAGCCAAGCCGGGCCAGGCCGTGGGAAAGCCGCTTGCGGCCTTCGATCACGCTGGCGCGGCTCTGCTGAAACCAGGCTTCGTCTTCCAATGCGGCGATGGCGCCGGCTTGGGCAGGGCGGCCGAGCGGATAGGAGTTGAAGCTGTCCTTTACCCGCGTCAGCGCTTCGATCAGACCGGCGTCGCCGATCGCATAGCCGACGCGCAAGCCGGCGAGCGCCCGCGACTTCGACATGGTTTGCACGACCAGCAGGTTCGGGTGCGAGGCGACCAGCGGGATCGCGGTCTCGGCGCCGAAATCGACATAGGCCTCGTCGATGACAACGGGCGCATCGGGGTGTTGCTGCAGCAGGGAAGCGATCTCGGCCCGCGACAGCGCCACCCCGGTCGGCGCATTTGGATTGGGCACGATGATCGCGCCGGCGGGGCGGCGATAATCGACGAGCCAGATCCGCATGGCCTCATCGAGCGGCACGGCCTCATAGGCGATGCCGAACAGGCGGCAATAGACCGGATAGAAGCTGTAGGTGATGTCGGGGAATAGCAACGGCGCATCGTGCTTGAGGAGGGCAGCGAAGGCGTGGGCCAGCACCTCGTCCGAGCCGTTGCCGACGAACACCTGCTCGGGGCGCACCTGGTGGTAGGTGGCGAGGGCCGCGCACAGCGCTGACGCCTGCGGATCCGGATAGAGGCGCAAGCTATCGGCGGCCTCGCCACGGATGGCTTCCAGCACGCGCGGGGAAGGGCCCAGCGGGCTTTCATTGGTGTTGAGCTTGACCAGATCCGCGATGCGGGGCTGTTCGCCCGGCACATAGGGTTTCAGGTCGTGCGTCAGGCGGCTCCAGAAACGGCTCATGTCTTCTCCAGCGGGCGTCGTCATTCCGGGTTCGGAATGACACTATCAATTGCGCGCCGCAATGGCATCGAAAACACGTCTCGGGTGGACGCACGCGCCAACGGGCGTAATCCGCCGCTCCGGACAACCCCAGAAGCGGCGGATTACGCTGTCGCTAAGTCAGCCTAAGACTTCTGCCTGTCCATCATCATCCGAATCTCGAGGAGGAGTTCGTACTGCTTCAAACTCACCTGATGGCGTCCACCTGACACGGCGTTGAGTTCCTTGTCGGAGAGCGCATCGATCTTGGCATTCACAGCTTTATCGGCGTTCATGGCATTTCTCCCTGTGGCAGGGGGTGCGCGACCACCGCGTCCCGTTCTGTGATCTGGAGCATGCCGCCTGCCGAATGCGAGTTCCGTGACTCACGTCACGCCTGGCCGGTTGGGGTTTGAACCCACGATCCGCCAATGGCGACCGCGTCGAACCGCCGCTTCGGATTAACAAGCTCCGGCCCGCTCTCGACAATCCGCATTTCCTCCGTCCCGCGCGCCGCGGTGCGCTCCAGCACGGCTGATATGGCCGACGCCGCGTGGCCGAGCGCTTCCGGTGTGGCTTTGTTCTGAACGCGCGCGGAAGCGAAGAGCGCGGCGAACAGGTCGCCGGTGCCATTCGGGCTGATGGGCAGTTTCGGCGTGCGCACACGCCAGGCGCGTGTCCGCTCGATGGCGAGGGTTTCGATCTCGCCGTCAGGCGTATCAGACAATTCGGCCGACGTGACGACGACCGTCGATGGACCGCGCGCCATCAGTGCGCGCGCTGCTTCGATCATTTGATCCGATGTGGAGGCCTTCGCCCCGCACAGCCACTCGAACTCGAAATGATTGGGCGTGATGATGTCGGCGAGGCCGCACAGCCGGTCGCGCACCAGCGGCGGGATGTCGGCTTTCACGAACAGGCCGCGGTCGCGATCGCCAAGCACCGGATCGCAAACATAGCAGAGGGCCGGGTTGCGGGCCCTGGCGCGTGCGACGAAGTCGGCGACGACAGCGGCAATGTCAGCCGAGCCGAGATAGCCCGACACGATCATCTGACAAGTATCGACCGCCTCACGCTCCTCGATTCCGAGCAGGAGATCGGCGACCAATTGCGCCTCCAGCACCCGGCCGCGGATGGTTGGATAGCCCGGCCGGTTGCTCAGCAACGTCGTCGGCACCGCAATCACGTCGATGCCGTGCATCTGCATCGGAAACACCGCGGCAGAATTGCCGACATGGCCGTAAGCGACCTGGGACTGGATGGAGATAACGGTCATGAAATCGAATGTAGCCCGGATGGAGCGCAGCGCAATCCAGGATGCTCACTTGTTTCCCTCTCCCCTTGTGGGCGAGGGTGGCTTCGCGAAGCGAAGACGGGTGAGGGGTTCTATCCCCACGATAAAGCCTGCCGTAAGGAGAGAACCCCTCATCCGGCGCTTCGCGCCACCTTCTCCCACAAGGGGAGAAGGGAAGACAACAGATCATCCAACGCTACTAACTCAAAACACAGGCTCGCCGATCGCCACCTCGCTGCGCGGGCCGAGGACGATCACGCTGCCATCAGCGTCCTTTGCGCCGAGGATCAGCAGTTCGGATGTGAAGCCCGCGATGTTCTTCGCACCCAGATTGCAGACGCAGACGACCAGCGAGCCGAGCAGGGCTGCGGGCTCATAGTTCGTGATCTGCGCGCTCGACCACATGATCCTGTCAGCGCCGACGTCGACGCCGACCTTGAAGGAGGGATTGCGCGCGCGGGGGAACGGCTGCATATCCACGACCTTGCCGATCCGGATGTCGAGACGGGCGAAATCGTCGTAGGTGGCCGGGGGTTTCAGAGCGGACATGTCCTGCGTATGGCATATTCGCGATGTCACCGGAAGTGAGTTGCGCAGGCAACCCAGCCGATGGACGTCTCGTGCAAGGCGGCGAGGCGCGGTAGCCGCCATTTTCGTTTCAGCCAAGGCGGCGGACTACGCCTGCGGCTCAATCCGTCCTACTGACTTTTTTCGATATTTTGATCGATACAGATCCCCGGCGCATGTCGGTGATCCCTGACGATCTGAGAAAGGCACGCCGCTGGACGAAACCCTCATCGGGGTCTGCGGTAATACAGCCATCCTGCAGCTCATCGTCGAGGAATACTCTGACATCATAACCGTCCGCGATGAGCGCCAGATGATTGCGGTAGCCGGGATCGAACATCACAGACGATATACGGCCAAGGAAATGCTGTTGTACAAAGCGGCGGAGTTCAAATGCGTCCGCGGTCATCACACATAGCTCCAACTCGATGCGTGATGCTGGCTGAATAATGCTTTGGCCTCGGATTTGTTCCTCCGGAATCTCTCCCGCTAATCGTCCCCGCGTACGTGTTCGCAGGGACGACAAGCAGCGGGCTACTTGCTCATTAGAGGTTGCACAGGGATCGGTTCTGCGGAAAATTGCAGGCGATCTCGCAACTCGCGATATCTGTCACGGGGCACCTGTAAACAATGACCACCAACATTTCCATCTTCGACGGCCACAACGATGTCCTGCTGCGTCTTTACAAGTCTGAATCCAGCGACGTGGTGTCCGATTTCCTTGATGGCGAAGACGCCGGCCATATCGACCTGAAAAAAGCCAGGGTCGGAGCTTTGGTCGGCGGTCTGTTCGCGATGTACTCGCCATCGCCAGGCAACTTTGCGTCGCTCAGCAAGCAGATGACGGGCGGCCGTTATGCGGTGCCGCTTCCCGATCCACTTCCCATCGAAGAGGCACGGAAATCCGTCGCCGGTGAGCTGGCGATCCTGATGCGGATTGTCAGGGGATCGCAGGGCGCCGTGGCGCTTTGCAAGACGACCGCGGAGATCCATTCGGCGATCGAGCGCGGAGCGCTGGCGGTGGTGCTGCATCTGGAAGGCGCCGAAGCGATCGACGGTGATCTGCATTTTCTGGAGGTGCTGTATGCAGCGGGCCTGCGCTCGCTGGGGCCGGTCTGGAGCCGGAATAACATTTTTGGTCATGGCGTCCCGTTCCAGTTTCCCGGCGGGCCGGATACCGGCGACGGGCTGACCGTATCAGGTGAAAAGCTCGTCAGCGTCTGCAACGAAATGAAGATCCTCATCGACCTCTCGCACATCACCGAAAAGGGCTTTTGGGATGTCGCGCGGCTTTCCAAGGCGCCGCTGGTCGCGACGCATTCCAACGCGCATGCGTTGTGTCCTTCGCCGAGAAACCTGACCGACCGGCAATTGGCCGCGATCCGCGATTCCGGAGGAATGGTCGGTCTCAACTTCGCGACCTGCTTTCTTCGCCCTGACGGCAGCATGGCCGCCGATACGGATGTCGAACTGATGGTGCGCCAGCTCGACTATCTCATCGACAAGCTCGGCGAGGACCACGTCGGATTTGGATCGGATTTCGACGGCGCGACCGTGCCGGCGAAAATCGGCTCGGCGGCTGGGCTGCCGGTGCTCATCGGGGCTCTCCGGCAAAATGGATACTCCGAACCGCTGTTGAAGAAGCTGGGCTCGACCAATTGGCTCAATCTGCTCGAGCGAACGATTGGCTGAAACCGGCAGTCGTCGCTCCCGACCACGCCTGCTGCCTGTCGTTCGCGCGATCCTCGGAAAATTCGGGGTACTCCGAAAGGGTAGCTTTTGGTCGCGCAACTTTGCGGACCTGCTTCACGCAAACAGGTCGGCGCCGGCGGGCGTGAACTTCACTTCGGGGGCGGACTGGTGTTTCCAGAGCCAGCCCTTGGACCGCCCCACGATCCGTTATTCGAGATCGGGGTGATAAAATCCCTGTGCAGGGCCGTTGGTCTGGTGGCGCCATCGAACAACACGGTAACGCCCGTGTTGCTATGGCTCACTTCGACAACGATCCCAGTTTGCCCGGCCAGTTCCGGGCATCGAGCGGCACCGAGTTCACTCATCTTAAAACGAGTGCCGGCGACCAATCTGGTGGTTTCCTGATCCATCCCTGAAACTATGCAATGGTGAAAAGGTCTTTCCGGCTAAAATGCAATGATGCCAACTGGTTATAATAATTAATTGCGCGACTCAGGCAGTGACCAATTTAAGTACGTTCCGGGTTCGGTCGTCTGTTCGATATCCGACATTACGGGCGCAGTTACCACTCTTTCCCGGGAATTCGATTGAAGCGAGCGACCTCGAAACCGGGAACGCGGCGCGTGTACGGCGCGGATTAATATTGGTCGCAGGCTGCGCGCTTTTGGTTCAAAGGGCGGGGCCTCAGCCCGCGCTCCTGACCGATTGCCGCAGGATCGTCTTGAGCTTTTCCGGCGGCATCCGGCGTGCATCGCTGAGATAGATCTCGTGATGCGGCCCCGCAAACGTCATCCCCATCGCAGGCATTGCCCTTGCAATGGCGCAATCCATCGCTTGAGACAGGTAGCGGCGGATTACGCTCCGCGAATCCGCCGTGCAGGCTGCGAATGGTTGGCAAACATGTCGCCAACGTCAAGCGCGACGTGGTGCGCTAGCAGGCGAGGGCGGCGCCTCTCATCCGAGAGGCGGCGCATTCATGCTTGGTCTTTGGGCACGTATTTGCCCGCGATGCATTTGTATCGCTGCAGTTTCCATTGGTGATACGGACCCTTGGCGAGCCATTCGGCAATGCCGATTTGCGCGTTGACCATACAGGCGGTCATGGTGATGCCTGACTGCTCACTGTTGGTGACGACTTTCTCCAGGCATAGCTGGCCGTTGCAGAGAACGGCGACAAGAGTAACGAGCATGGTGTCCTTCGTTGATAGGAAATTCCCGGTCAACTAACTCCATGCAGGTTGCATGCCATGATTCTGCATGCGCCGTACGCAGCCAAAGGCTGTCCCGGTAGAACTACGGGCGCGCGAATCCAAACGCCGCAAGCGCGCTCCTCGGTAGGAGATTGGCGCAATGGATCCGCGCAAGGCGCGGCCCACCTATGGCTCTACGGGCTGCGCGGCGACCATGGCCATGACACTGACGATTGCGGTTTTTTGGCTTGCGGCCGCGCCGCGGCTGGCGCCGGCTTTTGCGTCTGGGCGACATTGGCCGGCTGCCGCGGCCGCGGCAGTGGCGTTCCGGGCATCACCTTTGGCTCTTCAGGGATCATCTTTGGTTCTTCAGACATCGCCTTTG
Organism: Bradyrhizobium sp. AUGA SZCCT0160; assembly: GCF_018130105.1. Lineage (NCBI taxonomy): Bacteria > Pseudomonadati > Pseudomonadota > Alphaproteobacteria > Hyphomicrobiales > Nitrobacteraceae > Bradyrhizobium > Bradyrhizobium sp. AUGA SZCCT0160. The sequence continues at coordinate 264,092 of NZ_JAFCMD010000006.1, read as the reverse complement.
GCACTTCGGACATCGCCTTTGGCTCTTCGGGCAGCGTGTTTAACTCTGCCGCGCTGGCGATGATGCGGGCGAGTTGTTGCTGGCTTGCGTTGACGCGTTCGGTCAGCGTCTGGCTTTCGCGCGCCATCTGGATCTGGGTCGCCCTAAGCTGTTCGATGATGCCGTTGTTGCGCGCGATTTCTTCCCGCCCCGCCGCCAACTGGCTTCTGAGATTTTCATTGTCGCGGATCAGTTGGTCTTGCGTCGCCTTGTGCTGTTCGAGTGATTGCCTCACGGCAGCGAGATCGCGCGCCATCGGTTGGAGTTGCTGCTCCAACGCGGCAGACGGGGCAATAGCGACAGGTGCGGCGTCCTTCGGTGCAGCGGCTTCCGGCGCCGCCTGTGCCAGAGCTATCGGAGCTGAGGGGGCTGCCGTCATCGCGGTATTAGGGGAGGATGACCACCACCACGCGACGACACCCATGCATGCCGCCAACAGGCAACCGGCGACAGCCACATGGCGCCAATCCGCCAAGCGATGCTTCGTTGCCGGCGGGGCGTGAGGCGTCCGCGGCGGGGTAGAAGGATTAAATCCCGCCTCGCGCGCCAGGTTCGAAAGCTGCTCCTCCAGGCTCGCGATCTGCCCTTCGGCGAGCCTGTTGCTCATTGTGGAATCCATTTGGTGCTCCGTATCACATGCAATGGCACCCGCCTGATAGCGATCCGCACATCTGCGTTTTAACGCAGCCGAGGAGGCGGAACTATGTTCACGGCCGGAGAACTACGGAAGGAACTCTGACCTTTGCGAGCGCGCCGCATCCGTCGCCAGCCAGCGTAGCCCGCACGCGAAACTTGCAGCGAAGCTTCTCGGTTCATCACATTCCAGCATCACATTATTGTGCGTTGCAGCATTGAACTATTGCGACGCAGCAAATGACACCTAGATCCCCGTTCCAAGCCATCGAAGGAGAATTGCCGTGAAGAAGATTTCCCTGTCCGTCGCTGCCGCCGCCATGTTCGCGATCACGGCCGCTGGCGGCGCTGTCGCAGCCGAGTTGCCGTCTTACGAAAAGGCAGGCTTGCCGGTCTCGGCCGTGCAGCTTCAGGTGATGGGCGCTGAAAACGTCCAGCAAGCATCGCCGGCCGCCACGTCGGTCACATCAGTTCAGCTCAGCGTCCTGACACCGCGGAGCAAGATCACGACCGCCCAAGGCCGCAGCGAAACCATCGGCCGCGCCATTCAGTGAGGACAGATGCTTGGTCGGCGCTTCAACCGGCGTCGACGCACGAGCACCCTGTCGCGCTTGCAAGAAGCCCGCGATGTCGTCGCGGGCTTTTTGTCGTGACGAGCGCGCACAACGGCGAGGCAACGTGTTGTTAGGAATTGATCCGCGCTGATTTGCGCGATTCCGATTCGTTCCTTGCGAACAAACTGGAGTCGGATGGAGAACAAAGCCGCCTTGGCTGATCCATGCTGCGCAGGGGCCAGGCCGGTAGGGCGCTTCGCTGGTTTCGATCATGACAATGATGGTCCATGCGTCCGCGATCTCGCGGCGTGAAGCGTCCGAGTTTTGCGACTTGACCCTCCTGAAGGAGGGCGCAGGGAATGCCGGATGCGCGCTGCACCCGCGGTCTCGTGTGCGGTTTGCACAAAACAAAGTGCACACGAGCATACAGGGCAGCGGAGAACATCCGACATTCCCTGCGCAATGGCTTTACGGCTTATATCGCGCTCTCCCCGGAGACGAGTTCTTGATTGACTCCGTCGCCCCTGATCAGCTTTTGGCCTCACAGGAACTTAACGCCAGCAACGGGCGCCAGGACCACGCGTCTTCGCCGTACGCCTCTGTCGCGTTACGTCTCCGCAACATCGGCGTCCACCGCAACCCGTCCAACGTCCGTGACGACGGCCGACGCCCTTCTGAGTAGGACGGGATGGCGAAAGATATGCACCTGATTTTCATTCTGGTAAACAGAAATATTTTTTATTTCGGGGCTTGACAGGATTTCCGTAAATCAGAAGTGATTTGCCCGTCGGGTTGATTTGTCGCAGCTGGTGCACGCAAAGCGGTCTTGACTGTTTTGGCATGCGTGTCGGGTATCATTCCGGACACAGCGGTACTTGTGAGCGCACGCCAAACTTTTGCTGAACTCCGCCAAAAGCGCACAGCATCCCCGAGCAGGTTACCGCTGGCCCCATGCGACACGCGACAGCGCTCACCGCCTTTGTGTACTTGTCGTACACAAAATTAAAGCCGGGAATGCGCGATCGCAAACATCCTCAAACGTCGCGGTCGCGCGGTACCCGCATCGGATTTTCGGCCTTCACCGTACCTTGCCGCCGACTGCGCAGGTCGCCATCCTTACGACGGTCCCGCGCCGACAGTCATCACGCCGCGTCGGCCTGCACCCGGTGCGCTTACCCCTGTTGGGTCAGTTGCTGCATAATCTGCTGAAACATTTGGGCCGCATCGTTCTGACCACCCGCACCACCGCCCGTTCCTCCGCCTTTGATTTCCAGCACTTTGACCGCCACTAGGGGGAGCCGCATAAAGCCGCCAGACACCGCATCAAGCTCGCGCACATTCAGAACTTCGCTCGCGTCATTATTGGTCATCATAATTCCCCTTTGAAGCCAGCGGGATTGCTGGTGCGGCCACCTTTAGCGGTACCGTTCTCGTCGCGATGTGACGGCGATCACACTGCCAGCCCTCGCGACCGGCGACAGCGGCAGTCCAGGCGCAACCGGGCAACGGGCCGCAGCATAGCCCACGGTGGTGCACGAAATTTGAATTGCGCGCGAAGCGACGCAGCGAGCGGAGCGGTCTACGCCTTCGCCTCAGCGCATCAGTCGGCGTCGGCGATCTGCCGCTCGTAGTCGGAGGCATTGGATTTATCCGTCATGACCTGCGGACAGCGGAAGCAGGCCTCCTTGCCTTCCTGACGAAACCAGCGACAGGTGGATCTGATCTGGCACGAAGGAAGCGCGTTGACCACCACAGGGGTGCCCGCAACGATGCGTTCGGCCAGGCTGCACGCGTTGCCTTTGAAGTGCTTGCAGCCGCCGCTGGCGCCGGCGCACGGTGCCGCAATTCGGAAAAGTTGCGTGGGCTTGGCCGGTCCTGCCAGCGCCAGCAGCTTTTCGGAGACCGGCAGGGTCTCGGTGAGATAGCCGACCCTGTGTTCTTCAGGTGTGCCTGTCATGACGCCAAAGACGCGCGCGCCATCAGCGGTTGCCTGGGCACTCGGGCAGTCGATCTCTTGGCTGGATGCTCGGGACATCAAACGACCCTCCGGTTCAAGGCCGGTGCCGATCGATTGCCTCACCGCAGTTGGGTGTGCAGTGGGAAGCGCAATCCGCGGCTCTGCCTTGAACGCTCAGTCTCGCAAATGCTTATCTGAAAAGCCTTCGAGACGGCGTCCGGCGCATCACGCGCCAAACGCCATCCCGCATCTGGAATCAACTAACTTGTCAGCTTGGTGGTGGTCGTCTTCGGCCCAACGGCGCCTGTCGTGGTCGTGCCGGTGCCCTTGGGATCGGTGCGCCTGATCATGCCGCCTGCGACGGCTTCGAGTTGCTCCGGCTTGAGCTGAACCGGCGCTTCGACCTTTTTGTCGGCGGACTTCTGGGAGTTCGTATCAGACTTTTTCATCTGCGCTTCTCCTCTGCCGAGACGAAGCGACTATCCGCTTCGACTGTGGACGGATGCTATCACGGACTGGATGATTTACCAGATCGCACAGCGGTGCTGCTGTGTGACCACCATCACAACGCGGCGCCAGCAGACGCGGGGCTTCGGCCCCGCGCCTTCGCTGCTTGCTTGTCGGCGAGGCACAAATGCTTTTCACTGCTTCATGACAGCCATGGCGACTATCGCTTCGAGCATGAAGGACGTGTTCAACAGGCACGCCGCAGCGAAAACCTTGGTCGTCGTATCCATCCCGCCAGCGACCGAGTCCAGTTCGTCCATCGTCAGTTCAGTCGACGTCTCATTCGAATTTGCGCGTGCCATGTTGTCTTCTCCTGTTGCCGTTCCGATGCACCATTGCATCGGCATGGACAGGACAATGACGGATCGACGAGGTTCGCCCTGTTACGCGGGGAACGGCAACGCGGTCGGGCGAATGGTTCGCATCACACCTAACGCTTGTTAATTTGCTCCAATTGGCCCTAGAAAGCCTGCCGCGCGCCACAGCGTAAGCGGGTTGGTCCGAGCGCAAGGAGACCTTTCACATGTCAGGGTCTCTTCACCCAACATGAACCGCCCGCGACGGAAAGCGTCGTCGGAGGCCCGGTGATCACATGCGGGACAGGCAAGTTTCATATTTCGACTTTTCCATCGCTCGAGAGGCTTGTGAAACCACGATCTCATGGTCATCTCCGGGTTTGGCAATCAACCAATGCTACCAGAGCGGGAAAGTACAGGTGCGTTGCTCGAATACGCAATCCGCCGCTTTGGCTGAATCCTTAGCGGCGGATTACGCCGGAGCCTGTCATGGGGCCGCGCCTTGCGCGGACCCGTTGGGCTCCAATCCGCCCTACACGCTGGCGCCGATACGCGAGCGCCCGCATGCGAAAGCCCGCGACGTCGTCGCGGGCTTGTCGTGATGAGCGCGCACAAACGCGAAGCAACGTGTTGTTAGGAATTGATCCGCGTCGATTTGCGCGATTCCGATTCGTTCTTTGCGAACAGACTGGAGTCGGATGGAGAACAAAGCCGGTGCTGCTGCGTGGTTCTCTGCAGTCGATGTCTCAATCGTCGGAGCTTACGCCTCTTCATGAGCTGCTGCGGACAAGCCGCTTCGAATCGTGCGCGCTGTGAGACTTGCGACTCCTTGCCGGAGGTGGTCATTTCGGCCCGGGGACAGGCGGAGGCTGATATGACACGAATTCTTTTGGCGATGTTGCTGCTCGCCGGCTTTTGGGCGGTGCCGGCGCTGGCGCAAACCAAGGTTGGCGACTGGGAGGTGGAGAAGCGCAGCGGAGACGATCATTGCAATGCGGCCCGCGCCTATACCGACAAGGACGATGACAACAGCGACTACGTAATCGTGCTGAGCTACTCGAAGGAAGCGATCGTCGTGGCCGTGATTTACGACGGATGGGGGTGGGAAAAGGTCGGCAAGATCCTGCTGGCCGATGTCGGCACCGACGACAAGGACATCATGAAGAAGGCGAAATGGGAGGTCGTCGACAAGACCGCCATCCGCGGCACCTTCGAATTCCAGCAATCGATCCTGGACAAGCTCGCCAAGGCAAAACTGCTCACGATCGATTTCGAGGACGACGAGGACAACAGCGTCGAAATCAAGATCCCCCGCATGGGCGAAGCGCTGGCGGCGCTGAAGTTTTGCGAGGAGAACAAGAAGTAAGGGGGAGGGTGTGCGTCATCCGCCACTCTCGAACCGATTCATCGAATTCGCGTCGCTAGCCGTCAGCCATCACGCGAACAACCCGGCGCCGGCCGGTTTCTGCCACGAAGTTCGGCTATCAACGATTCGGTCAAACCGGCGCCCCTCAACCCCGCTATGGTTTGACTGGCCCGGCGCGTGGTGGAAACGCAGCGTCGCGCGTCGGGCCACCTGATCTTGGCAATGATCGTGCGGCGGCGGTGCACGTGATTCAAATCACGGAAACTGAATCGCCGTGGTCTCATCCTGACCCGATGGATCGAAGGATGATCCTTCTTTCTTATCCAACGGAGCAGAACATGAAGACGCGGAACGATGAACTCGGCTACATGGAGAGCACGGTCGAATTGTCGGTTGCCGACCTGGACCAGGTGAGCGGCGGCCGGCGCGCGATCGAAGGCGAGATCCAGTACCTGAACTGGGTCAAACAGTTTTATTCGCCCTGGGCGAACATCAACTTCGGCGGCGGCCGGACTATGGTCGCTTAGCGAGTAGGGCGGATTGGAGCGAAGCGTAATCCGCCGCTTTCGAAAACGCGTAACGGCGGATTACGCTGCGCTCCAATCCGCCCTGCGAGCTGACCGGTGGGGCTTTTTCTTCTTGTGTGATGCACGTCACGGCGGCTCCGGTCCGCGCCCGGCATGCTCCCCTCCAGTTCAACGGCGCACAGCGCCACAACACGGAGCGGGGCAATGAGCAAAAAGGTAGTTTGGTTGAGCGATGCGGATCTCGAATCCGTCACCGGTGGCGACACCAAGTCTCCGCCCGTTACGACCGTAAGCCGGGTGAAAACCTCCGACAAAATGCAGCAAGCCGTGCTGGCGTTCATTAAGGGGTGAGCCATGAAGACCGAGCAGGTTCAATCGACCGACAAAATCTCCGACGAACAACTCGATAACGTCACCGGAGGACGCAAAGCCGGCGAAGGGCAGAAGGACTTTCTCGTCGTGAAGCTGAGAGAGGCTTTTGTGGCAAGCTACAGCCTTTGATCTAAAGCTTTCCGCGCTCGCTTTCCTGCCTGCGAAAACAAACGGCCCTCGCGTTTACGCACGAGGGCCGCGTCGCCGGTGCGGTTCAAGTGGGACCGACAACGGTTGTCGTGACGCTCTTTTCACCTTCCTTCCGCGAGGTGATGATAATCCCGCCACCTGGCAGGTGAAAATTTCCTACCCACATCTGCTTGCCGTCATTGCAGGTGAGTACCAGCCGCCAGCGACCGCATCGAGTTCGCTTGCAGAAAGCGGCCGGATGTCTCCGTTTGTATTGATATCAGTGTTCACGATATCGCTCCTCCGGTGATCGTCCCGGGACTATCCCGTGACTGTCGGGCAGCACATCTGATGCTTTGTCGGACCGCAGTGACGGCTGTCACATCTTGACCGATACGAGCGCGGTATGGCGGATTAGCGAAGCGTAATCCGCCGTCTTGGGGAATCCGAAACGGCGGATTACGCTTCCGCCTTCGCTCTTTGAGCTACGGCGGACAGGTCGCTCCAATCCGCCCTACGAGCTCTAGTCCGTGGCTTCGGTAAACTCATTGAACCGATCTCTTGCTGGGGTCGTCCAACAAGCGTTCCACTTCAAACCGAGGCCGCCGGAGCGGGCCTCACGAAAGGATCGACTATGAGCACGACCAAAAAGCTGCGTAAGGACGACGTGATCGAGGTTCGCAAGCTGCACCTGGCAGCTGGCAGGCTCTCGAACGATGAACTCGCTATCGTGACGGGCGGCGGATCGATCCGCATCGTTTGCGATGATCATAAGGTGATTGGGACGCGCCCCACCAAATAATTCGCCTTGCTACCACGCGCCGGGCCGAGCAGTATCGGCGCCGCGTTTCCACACGGCACCTCGCTCCCGGTTCGCCAGTTCGGTGGGCCGGGAGTTCTGGTCTGGCGAGGCCATTTTGTATTTTGCGGGATCGTGACCGGCGTCCTCGCCCCCAAACTTGACCGATCACAGCCTCAGCACCACGCACGAGCGCCACGCAGAAGCCCCGCAGGGCCCGCCTTCGTTCCGCTCTCCGGTCAAATCTGCCAGCGGGGTAGGGCGGATTAGCCGAAGGCGTAATCCGCCGCCTTGGCTGAATCCGAAAAGCGGCGGATTACGCTTCGCTCCAATCCGCACTACGGGCTCTGAACTAAGGATAGCGTCCTTCCACCCCAGAACATCCATGAACGCTAGCAATCGGCGTTCGTAAGCAATGGGTGCGCTCCGGGCATACACGTTGAGCACCTGCTCGGCTTTGTCTGAATCGCCAGAGTTCGACATCTCTTTAATGCTTTCGGCTCTAATCTGCTTACGAGCTAAACCTGTCAGCAAGCTTGATGCTTGCAGTGCCGAAGCGAAAATTTACGTACTCGCCCAACCAGATCAATTTTTCGGCTAGAATTGGATTTCCAATTCCACGATCAATGAGTGACTGGGCGATCTCAATCTGATTTCTGTCCTCTGGATCAAGATAGTCAACAAACGCTAACCCGTCTCGCTCTCTAACGAGAAAATTCGTGGCGTGTTCTTGGAACAAGTCCATCAGATCGGGAGAGACAATAATTCGGGGCGTTCGGGCTTTTTCAACTTCGAGCAGATAGGCGTCCACCAATCCTCGGCTAAAAAGAAAGTCGGCGTCACTAAAGTGTTTCCCAAAGGAAATTCCCCCACGGACTAGAATGCTTTCCGCGAGAAATTGGGACTGAAGATCGCGACATGCCTTGCATATTTTCTGGAAGGACGCAAACACAGGTGCGGTCGACAGAACCACACAATCAGAGAAGAACTTTAGATCAATCGCTGGATCGACCATTCCTTTTACTTGCTTCGAAATTTTGTAGAGCTTGTCGACGTATTGATTTGCGCCTGCTGCGGCCTCCGAGTCGTGAATTACCATCTCCTTGTAGCCAAGCAAGTCTACGAAGGCGACGATGCGGGTCTCTAATGTGATCATATGCTCATAATAGCGGTCGAGATGGTTTTCAGTTCCACCTCATAAAGAGCCATGCGGGTTTGAGCGTCTTGCCATACACTTCCCTGCCACGGGCCGCCGTCAATGATAGCAGTGTCTTCCTGTGTGATTGCAAAGACTGGCTTTCCGGTCGCCTGCATCATGGGTGCGAGGCTTTCGAAGTAGGGGATATTTGAAATGATCGTGTGGCCACCCAATCCATTGGTGAGATCATCGGTAGGTGTAGAATGCTTTTTCAAAACATCGATCAGCTTGGAGTCGAAGCGTCCGGGAAGCTTGTTCATCCAATATGCGAAGCTTTTCTTGGGTTTTCCTTTGTACAGCTTGAATCCTTGAATGATTCCACCGAGGAATTTCGGCCTTCCCGGCGAGATAGGAAGTGAGAGTTCCTTAAAGTCACTCACAATTTGCGCGTGCTCAGACAGCCATCGATCAACAATTGCAGACAATGTCTGAACTGCTTGCACGTTGAATCGGTCGGGCATCGTCGGAACAAGAAATCCATCGCAGCTTAAAAAGCAGGTTCTGGTCAAGGCGCCGGAACTGGGGCCGACATCGATGAGTACCGCCTGAAATCCCTGGGAAGCAGCTAGCCGCCTAAGAGCGTCTGCCAAAGCTACATATGTTCGCTTCTCGTGAATTTTTGTCGAGAAGCGCTGAATATGTGCTTCAGCTAGCGCATCTTCGACCGTGCTCAAATTGACGTCGCCTCGGAGAATAGACAGATTGTCTGTTATTGGAACAATGTCCTCCTTCTTGATTTCAATCGACGCTGTCTCTCCCGATATACGGGGCTTGAGCAAGTCGAGGAGGCTCTTTCCGGGTAGATCTTCGATGCCTTGTTCGTCATATTCCTCGATCGTCTTGAACATTAGTAATTCAGTCATATTGCACTGCGGATCCGCATCCACCACGAGCGTCTTCACTCCGGAGCGGGCCAAATCGTGAGCCACATTGAAGGTTGTGGTCGTTTTGGAGACCCCTCCTTTGTGGTTATAGAGCGTAACAATTCTACTCATCGTTTTTCCTGGCGGTGCTTTCTTGAAGAAAAGGCCGCTCTTTCGAGCGGCCTTCCCATTTCTTCTTTGAATTCGTCGATCACGAACACCCCGTCGTACTTCCACACGTATCGCACTTCATGCAGGTCCCGTTGCGGACGAGGGTGAAGTTCCCGCACTCCGAGCACATCTCGCCTTCGTAGCCGCGCGCCTTGGCCTCCGCACGGCGTTCGGCTTTGGTTACGGTGGGCTGGGCGGCTTGTGCCGCGCCGGCCTTGCTCCATTGCAGGGCTTCCAGCTTTTCCGTCGGTGACAGGTCGTGCTGGGCTTCCTGCTTCAGCGCGACGGCGCCTTCGACGGCGTCGGCGGCGCGGGAGGTTGCGCCGTGGGAGGCGAGCGAGGTGACGCGGGAGCCGCCTGTCGGCGCCTGGTCGGAGCCGGAGGAGACGGCGGTCGAGCCGCCGCGCATCACAACCAGATTATCCGTGCGCGAGCGGGTGAGGCCCTTGGACAGATACTTGGTCGCCTGCTGGCCGTGGTCGGCCGGCTCCTTGCCTTCCTCGACGCCCTTGCCGAGCGCGTCGAAATTCGACTCGGTGGGATCGACATGGGCGAGGTCGAAGCGGCTCATGTAGCTGACCGCAAGCTCGCGGAACACGTAGTCGAGGATCGAGGTCGCGTACTTGATTGAGTCGTTGCCCTGCACGGGACCCGCCGGCTCGAAGCGGGTGAAGGTGAAGGCGTCGACATATTCTTCCAGCGGCACGCCATATTGCAGGCCGAGCGAGACCGCGATCGCGAAGTTGTTGATGAAGGAGCGCAGCGCCGCGCCTTCCTTGTGCATGTCGATGAAGATCTCGCCGATCCGGCCGTCGTCATATTCGCCGGTGCGGAGATAGACCTTGTGCCCGCCGACGACCGCCTTCTGGGTGTAGCCCTTGCGGCGATCCGGCATCTTCTCGCGCTCGCGCATCACGACGATACGCTCGACCAGCTTCTCGACGATCTTTTCCGAGACCTGCGCGGTGCGCGCGGCCATCGGCTTCTCGTAGAGCGCCTCCACCGCATCATCCTCGTCGTCATCATCAGAGATGAGCTGCGAGTTCAGCGGCTGCGACAGCTTCGAGCCGTCGCGGTAGAGCGCGTTGGCCTTCAGCGCCAGTTTCCAGGACAGCAGGTACGCAGACTTGCAATCCTCGACGGTGGCGTCGTTCGGCATGTTGATGGTTTTTGAGATCGCACCCGAGATGAAGGGCTGCGAGGCCGCCATCATGCGGATGTGGCTCTCCACCGACAGATAGCGCTTGCCGATTTTGCCGCAGGGGTTGGCGCAGTCAAACACCGCATAATGTTCTGCCTTCAGATGCGGTGCGCCTTCCACCGTCATCGCGCCGCAGATGTGCACGTTGGCGGCTTCGATTTCACGCTTGGTGAAGCCGACGGCGGCGAGCAGGTCAAAGCCGGGGGCGGCGATCACTTCCGGCGCGAGCTTCAGCGTCTCGCGCAGGAATTCTTCACCAAAGGTCCACTTGTTGAAGGCGAACTTGATGTCAAAGGCGGTCGGCAGCGCGGCTTCCACCTTTGCCAGGGCTTCGTCGGTAAAGCCCTTGGCCTTGAGGGTGGAGACGTTGACGCCGGGCGCGTTGGAGAGCGAGCCGTGGCCGACGGCATAGGCCTCGATCTCGGCGATATCAGCTTCGCGGTAACCGAGCGTGCGCAATGCCACGGGGACGGCCTGGTTGATGATCTTCCAGTAGCCGCCGCCGGCGAGCTTCTTGAATTTCACCAGCGCGAAATCAGGCTCGATGCCGGTCGTGTCGCAATCCATCACGAGGCCGATGGTGCCGGTCGGTGCCACCACCGTGGTCTGCGCGTTGCGGTAGCCATGGGCTTCGCCCAGTTGCAGCGCGAGGTCCCAGGCGGCCTTGGCGTGCTCGACGATGTCGGTCTGCGGCACGCTGGCGTAATCCAGCGGCACCGGATTGACCGCGAGCGCCTCGTAGCCGCGGCTTTCACCATGGGCGGCGCGGCGGTGGTTGCGGATCACGCGCAGCATGTGCGCCGCGTTCTTCTTGTAGCCGGGGAAGGGGCCGAGCTCCTTGGCCATCTCGGCCGAGGTCGCATAGGACACGCCGGTCATAATCGCGGTCAGCGCGCCGCACAGCGCACGGCCTTCCTTTGAGTCGTAGGGCAGGCCCATGGTCATCAGGAGGCCGCCGATATTGGCAAAGCCGAGGCCGAGCGTGCGGAACTCGTAGGAGAGTTCGGCGATCGCTTTTGAGGGGAACTGCGCCATCATCACGGAGATTTCCAGGACGACGGTCCAGAGCCGGCACAGGTGCTCATACGCCTCGACGTCGAAGCGTTTTGTCGTCGTCGAGTAGAACGTGATCAGGTTCGCGGACGCCAGATTGCAGGCGGTGTCGTCCAGGAACATGTATTCCGAGCACGGATTGGAGGCGCGGATGTCGCCGGACGCCTTGCAGGTGTGCCAGTCGTTCATGGTGGTGTTGAAGTGCAGGCCGGGATCGGCCGACGCCCAGGCGGCGTGACCGATCTTCTCCCAGAGATCCCGGGCCTTCAGCGTCTTCGTCACCTTCTTGCTGGTGCGGCCGATCAGATTCCAGTCGCCGTCGGTTTCGACAGCACGGAGGAAATCGTCCTTCAGCGAGACCGAGTTGTTGGAGTTCTGGCCGGATACCGTGAGGTAAGCTTCCGAATCCCAGTCGGTGTCGTAGGTCGGGAAGTCGATGTCCTTGTAGCCCTGCTTCGCGAACTGGATCACGCGCTTGATGACGTTGTCGGAAACCAGCGCGCGGCGCGCGAGCTTGATCTCGCGGCGGAGCGCCGGGTTCTTTTCCGGGTCGAAGCAGTCGTCGCCGGAGCCTTCGCAATTGACGCAGGCCTTGAGCACGGCTTTCAGGTGTTTCTGGTTGATCTTGGAGCCGGTGACCAGCGCCGCGACCTTCTGCTCCTCCTTCACCTTCCAGTCGATATAGGTCTCGATATCGGGGTGATCGGCGTCGACCACGACCATCTTGGCCGCGCGGCGCGTGGTGCCGCCGGACTTGATCGCGCCCGCCGCACGGTCGCCGATCTTGAGGAAGCTCATCAGGCCGGACGAGCGGCCGCCGCCGGACAGGCGCTCGCCTTCGCCGCGCAAACGCGAAAAATTGGAGCCGGTGCCGGAGCCGTATTTGAACAGGCGGGCTTCGCGGACCCAGAGGTCCATGATGCCGCCCTCGTTGACGAGGTCGTCATCGACGCCCTGGATGAAGCAGGCGTGCGGCTGCGGATGCTCGTAGGCCGATTTCGATTTTGTGAGTTTGCCGGTCTTCCAGTCCACATAGTAGTGGCCCTGGCCGGGGCCATCGACGCCGTAGGCCCAATGAAGTCCGGTGTTGAACCACTGCGGCGAGTTCGGCGCGACCATCTGTTTTGCGAGCATGAAGCGCAACTCGTCGAAGAACGCCTGCGCGTCTTCTTCGCTCGAGAAGTAGCTGCCCTTCCAGCCCCAATAGGTCCAGCAGCCGGCGAGGCGGTCGAACACCTGCTTTGCCGAGAGTTCGCTGACGAAGCGCTCGTTCTCAGGCAGCAGGGCCAAGGCCTCGGTGTCGGGCACCGAGCGCCACAGCCACGACGGCACGGTCTCTTCCTCGACCTTCTTCAAGCGTGCGGCGACGCCCGCTTTACGAAAGTACTTCTGCGCGAGGACGTCGGAGGCGACCTGCGACCAGAACTGCGGCACCTCGACATTTTCCAGCCGGAACACGATCGAACCATCGGGATTGCGAATCTCCGATGTCGTTAATCTGAAATCAATCCCTGCGTAGGGTGACTGGCCTTGAGTCGTGTTGCGCCGTTCGATTCGCATGGTCGTGCCCCGTCTTCTTCTGACCGGTCCGCTCTACCGCGGGTTCCGGAATGTTATCCTTGAGCGGACCTCCCGAACCATGGCTGCCGTCGGGACTATAAGAATAGCCCGGGCAACCCTGATCCCTTGATCCGCAGCTCAACCGGTGAACCCGGTCTGTCTCTCTGGCACTTCCTGCCGGGCCCGATCCGGGCCTTCCAGGTCATGCAATCAACGCCCCAACGCTCCACTTACCGCGTCACTTTGAGCCTGTTCCGGCCCGTTTTTTCACGCCCCGAACTGCCCGGTTTTTGAGGGCAGAAAGTCCTCACCCGCAGCCTTAACCGGCGGGCGGAGTGGTCGTTTCGGAACCCATTTGGGATGACCGGCGGGGACCCAAAACACACTCGCGCCGAACAGGAAGAAAGCTAGGCCAAGTCCGTTGCGCCCGTCAAGGACTAGTACGAGTTCCTGAATCAAATACTAAATATGGTGGAAAGAGGGGGATAACAGGGGGTGATCGCGCGCCTGTGATCGGCCCAAGTATCAGTGAGTCCTCACAGATTCGACAAGGAAAAAAATGTTCAGGGCCTGTGGAGCGAAGGCTTCTCCCGGCTGTTCACAGGGCAAGTATTTATTCACCGCTTCCGGGCCTTCCGGGATTGCGCTCCTGAGACTCACGTAAGGCTACGGAGAACTCCACCCTGACATGCCGGGGAGCCGGTGGTCGCGGGCCCCGATAAGGGCCAAAGTCGCCGCGATTCCCCCGGCCGATTCTCGAGCCGATTCTCTTTTCACCGATTCCTTTTCGGTCCCTGCCGATCGTCCATGACAGAGCCTGTGCCACCAGCCGCGCGTGCGCGTATCGCACCCGCCGGCCTCATGTTCCTCGCCATCACCTCGGTGGGCTGGGGCTTTAACTGGCCGGTCACAAAATTCCTGCTCGGCGAACTGCCGCCGCTGACCCTGCGCGGCGTCACCGGCGTGATCGGGGCCTTGCTGCTGGCGGCGCTGGCGCTGGGGCGGGGGCAGACCCTGCGGGTCGACCGCGCGCTGTGGCCGCGGCTGATGCTGGCCGCAACACTCAACGTCACCGGCTGGATGGTGCTGATGGGGTTGGCGCTGCTCTGGCTGCCGGCCAGCGAAACCGCGCTGATCGCCTACACCATGCCGGTCTGGGCCTCGCTGTTGGCCTGGCCGGTGCTGGGCGAGCGGCCGACTTTATTGCGCACGGTCTCGCTGGTGATGGCGTTCGCAGGGTTAGCGGCCATCATGGGCGGCAATGGCGTGACGGCCTCTGCGGCCAAACTGCCGGGGATATTGATGGCGCTGGCCGGCTCGATGGGCTTTGCGCTCGGCACTGTGCTGGCCAAGAAACTGCCGCTCGACATGCCGCCGATCCCGGCCGCCGCCTGGCAGATCGGGCTCGGCTGTTTTCCGGTCGCCATCGTCGGCCTCGCAATCGAGACCACGGATTTGGGCAAGGTCAGCCAGATCGGCTGGTGGCTCTTGATCTATTCCACCGTGATCCAGTTCTGCATCGCCTATGTGAGCTGGTTTGCCGCGTTGTCGCGGCTGCCGGCCTCGGTCGCCGCGATCGGCACCATGGCGGTGCCGGTCATCGGCGTGGTGGCCTCGGCCGCAGCCCTGGGCGAGCCGCTGGGCCCGGTCCAGATCGTGGCGCTGCTGTTCACGCTGGCGGGCGTCGTGCTGGCGACGCGGTCGTGACGGCTCACAAGCCTCGTATCACTTGCGCTTACTTCTCGCGGCTCCACGGAAACAGATTGGCCGGGAAATCCGCGGCGTAGCGGTGTCCTTTGCGCAAATGGGGTTCTTCCTCCTGTGGGGGATTGGGGTCCGGCTCCACCACTTTCCGGTACAGATGCCAGGTGGCATGACCGAGCACCGGCAGAACGACGGCCAGGCCAACGAACAGCGGTAGCGAACCGATCACCAGCAGCGCCGCGACGATCAGCCCCCACGCGGCCATCGCAACCGGATTTTTCATCACCGCCCAGATCGAGGTCCGGATCGCGTCTATCGCCGTCGCATGCCGGTCAAGCATCAATGGAAACGACACGACACTGACGCACAGTGCCACGACCGCGAACAGAAAACCGACGCCGCAGCCAACGATGATGAGCGACCATCCTTCCGGCGTCGTCAGCACGCGCGTTGCGAAGTCAGGGATGCTCGCAGCCGGAGCATGGCCGAAGATTGAAACGTAGATGGCGTTCGCTACGCCGATCCAGGCTCCGAACAGGACGAGCAGGAGCACGCCGAGTTCGATCATGGCGCCGAATGCCGGCGCGCGCAGCACGTGAAGCGCTTTCGATACGTCGACTTCCTCGCCGCGCTCGCGGCGGCGGCTGAGCTCGTAGAGGCCAATCGCTGCAAAGGGTCCGAGCAGGGCAAACCCGGCTGCCAGCGGAAACAGCAGAGGCAGTACCGAATAGCCAAGCACCATCCTGAACAGGGCAATTCCGAGAACCGGATAGATCACGCACACGACGACCGCGTGGCTTGGCATTGCCTTGAAGTCTTCCCAGCCCAGGCGCAGCGCCTCGTGCAGGTCGGACAGTCCGATTTTGCGAATCGGATATGTGGCGGCGTCGCCGAATACGTGCCGTCCAACTTTTGCGATGTTGTCGGAATACATGGTGGCCATGAACGCACCTCCCGTGCTGAAAGCCGTGGCGGTGACACCGACGCGGTTTTCAGCCACGCGTGTCCGCCGCAAAGTGCGAGAAACGCGATCGAGCCGAGTGCGGCAAACCCGAGGTCAACGAAGAGGAGCTTAGCCGGACGAAACTTGTCGCGACCTGCAGAGGCAGATTAACGCGATTGGGATCAGGCGGCGCTCACGGTTCGGTGAAGTGTGCACGTTCCCGGTCATTTGGTGCGTTGCGTTATCCTCAAGCGATCGAGCCGGCTGACACGCGCTGCTTGCGGCATCAGCCTGGCGCTCCGACGAGGTAGTCCTCTATCATCTATTGACGCGCGGCTGGACGCGTACCATCTTACTCTCTGACGCCCCGGATCCGATGGTTAGCGGTCGTAATGTGTGCTCCGTGCCACGTTTGGATGTCGCGACCGGTCATATGGGCGAGGCAAGACACACTGCGATGGCGCATGTGAAGTCGGCCATCGAGACAGTGAGCTGCGCCCTTTAATCCGTCTCCGTTGCCTTGAATGGCAAGGAGGACTGAAGGATGGTTGTCGCACTCATACTGCTTCTGGTCGCAGTCGGCTCGGTGCTGTTTCACATCTACAGCCCGTGGTGGTGGACGCCGATCGCCACGAACTGGAGCTACATCGACCACACCATCAGCATCACCTTCTGGATCACCGGAGCGGTGTTCTTCGCGGTGATTGCGTTCATGGCCTATTGCGTCTTCCGCTTTCATCACAAGGAGGGAAGGCGGGCAGCCTACAATCCCGAAAACAAGAAGCTCGAATGGTGGCTCACCATCGGGACTGCGGTCGGCGTCGGAGCCATGTTGGCGCCCGGCCTGGTTGTCTGGCACCAGTTCGTCACGGTTCCGGCTGATGCCACCGAGATCGAGGTCATGGGCCAGCAGTGGCAATGGAGCTTCCGCCTTCCGGGGAAGGATGGCCGGATGGGCACAACCAATGTCCGCAACATCAGTCCCGAAAACCCCATGGGCTTGAATCGCGACGATCCGAATGGACAAGACGACGTCGTGATCGACAGCGGCGACTTGCACCTCCCGATCGGGAAGCCGGTCAAGGTTTTGCTCCGCTCGCTCGATGTCCTGCACAATTTCTACGTGCCCGAGTTCCGGGCCAAGATGGATATGGTTCCAGGCATGGTGACCTATTTCTGGATGACCCCGATCCGGACCGGAACGTTTGATGTTCTCTGCGCCGAGTTGTGCGGCGTGGCACACGCGCAGATGCGGGCCAAGGTCATCGTCCAGGAGGTGAGTGAATATCACGCCTGGCTGGAGACGCAGAAGACGTTTGCAGAACTGTCAGGCCGAAACGCCGTGACGAAGGCGACGTACAAATCGGGCGGCAAGTAGGAAAGCGCCGCTGCAAAGATCAATCGGGCGCGTGAACGGATCGCCCCCGATGGAAACGACCAAGGAGGGTTTTCTATGGTCGATGTCCCATATGACGCACGCGCGGACGCGCCGCCTGCCGAAGTGCCGGAGGTTGAGCTCTATCATCCCAGAAGCTGGTGGACGCAGTACGTCTTTTCGCAGGACGCCAAAGTCATCGCCATCCAGTACTCGCTGACGGCGTCCGCAATCGGGCTGGTGGCCCTGGTACTGTCGTGGCTGATGCGACTGCAACTGGGATTTCCCGGCACGTTTTCCTTTATCGATGCAAGCCAATATCTCCAGTTCATCACCATGCACGGTATGATCATGGTGATCTATCTGCTCACGGCATTGTTCCTGGGAGGTTTCGGCAACTACCTTATCCCGCTGATGGTCGGCGCCCGGGACATGGTTTTCCCCTATGTCAACATGCTGAGCTACTGGATCTACCTGCTCGCGGTCCTGGTGTTGGCGTCGACCTTTTTCGTGCCTGGCGGGCCCACCGGCGCCGGCTGGACGCTCTACCCACCGCAGGCGGTTCTCTCCGGTACCCCCGGGCAGGATTGGGGCATCGTTCTCATGCTGGTCTCGCTGATCCTGTTCATCATCGGCTTCACCATGGGCGGGCTGAATTATGTGGTGACGGTACTGCAGGCGCGCACACGCGGCATGACGTTGATGCGGATGCCGTTGACGGTGTGGGGCATTTTCACGGCCACCGTGATGGCGCTGCTGGCCTTTCCGGCGCTGTTCGTTGCCTCGGTCATGATGCTGTTCGACCGTCTCTTGGGAACCAGCTTCTTCATGCCGGCACTCGTCGAGATGGGCCAGCAGATGAAGTATGGCGGGGGCAGCCCGATCCTGTTCCAGCACCTTTTCTGGTTCTTCGGCCATCCGGAAGTCTACATCGTCGCCTTGCCGGCCTTCGGCATCGTTTCCGATCTGATCTCTACCCACGCGCGAAAGAACATCTTCGGCTATCGCATGATGGTCTGGGCGATCGTCGGAATCGGCGCTCTCAGCTTCGTCGTGTGGGCGCACCACATGTATGTGAGCGGCATGCACCCGAAATTCGGGTTCTTCTTCGCCACCACGACGCTCATCATCGCCATCCCGACCGCCATCAAGGTCTACAACTGGGTGCTGACCCTGTGGCGCGGCGACATTCATCTCACCGTTCCGATGCTGTTTGCCCTCGGCTTCATCATCACGTTCGTGAACGGCGGGCTCACGGGCCTCTTCCTCGGCAACGTCGTCGTGGACGTCCCGCTGTCGGATACCATGTTCGTCGTCGCGCATTTCCACATGGTGATGGGCGTGGCGCCAATCATGGTCGTGCTGGGCGCGATCTATCATTGGTACCCCAAGGTCACCGGGCGGATGCTGGATGACTGGATGGGCAAGTTTCATTTCTGGGTGACGTTCCTCGGCGCCTATCTGATCTTCTTCCCTATGCATTACATTGGACTGCTCGGCGTTCCGCGCCGGTATCACGACATCGGCGAGGCGGCGTTTATCCCGTCATCGACCCATACGCTCAATGCCTTCATCACCGTCATGGCCTTGATCGTGGGCTTCGCCCAGATGGTGTTCCTGTTCAATCTGGTCTGGAGCCTGTTCAGGGGCAGGCCTTCGGGCGGCAATCCATGGCGGGCGACAACACTGGAGTGGCAGACGCCGGAAACCCCGCCCGGGCACGGCAACTGGGGCAAGGAGCTCCCGGTGGTCTACCGGTGGGCATATGACTACAGCGTGCCCGGTGCCGCGCAGGACTTCATTCCGCAGAACCAGCCGCGGACGACGCCGGCCGTTCAGGGAGCTGCTCCGTGAGCGCCATCATCCTGTTCATGGCTGTCATAGCGGTCATCGCCGGATGGTGGCTCTCGCAGCAACGGCTGACAGCCAAACCCTGGCTGGAAGAAGGTTCGATCGACGATTTCCCGGGCACGGGTGCAATCACCTTGCCGGCAGCCAAGCTCGGACTGGGCGTGTTTCTCGCTGTCGCCGGCTCGCTGTTCGCGCTCTTCATCAGCGCTTACTCCATGCGCATGAACATGATGGACTGGCGCGCGATGCCGGTGCCTTCGCTGCTGTGGTTCAACACGGGCGTCCTGGTCCTGAGCAGTGTCGCGCTGCAATGGGCACACGTGGCCGCACGCCGGGACGACATGGACGGTGTGATCGTCGGTCTTTGCGCAGGCGGTGCGTCCGCGATTACATTCCTGATCGGGCAACTGCTGGCGTGGCAACAGCTGCGCGCAGCGGGCTATTTCGTCGCGTCCAATCCAGCCAATTCCTTCTTCTACATGATGACGGCGGCGCACGGCCTGCACCTGATGGGCGGCCTGGTGGCGCTCGGCAGAGCGACTGCCAGGGTCTGGCGCGGCGCCGAGATGGCGCAGGTGCGCCTGAGCGTGGAGCTCTGCACGATCTATTGGCATTTCCTGCTGTTGGTCTGGCTGGTCTTGCTTGGCCTGCTGACGGGCTGGACGGACGATTTCGTCGACATCTGTCGCAGGTTGCTCACCTAGGAGAGACCAGATGGCAGAGACTGTGCTGACAAACCCTGGAGAATCGCCCGCGCGGGCCGCCGGCTTGCGGGGCATTGCCGACGACTGGTCGTCGGATCAGCGCACGTTCAAGAATGTCTCCTGGGGGAAGGCCATGATGTGGATCTTCCTCCTGAGCGACACCTTTATCTTCAGCTGCTTCCTGCTGTCCTACATGACCGCGCGAATGTCCACGACTGTGCCGTGGCCGAATCCGAGCGAGGTATTCGCTCTCACGATTGGCGGGCATCATATCCCGCTCATCCTGATCGCCATCATGACCTTCGTCCTGATCTCCAGCAGCGGCACCATGGCGATGGCCGTCAATTTCGGTTACCGCCGCGATCGCGTCAAAACCGCAGTCCTGATGCTGGTCACAGCGGCGCTTGGCGCAACGTTTGTCGGAATGCAGGCCTTCGAATGGACCAAGCTGATCACGGAGGGCGTCCGGCCCTGGGAAAACCCCTGGGGCGCGGCGCAGTTCGGCTCGAGCTTCTTCATGATCACCGGCTTCCACGGCACTCACGTGACGTTCGGCGTGATCTTCCTGATCGCCATCGCGCGAAAGGTCTGGCGGGGAGACTTCGACGTCGAAAGGCGCGGCTTCTTCACGAGCAGAAAGGGACACTACGAGATCGTCGAGATCATGGGCCTTTACTGGCACTTCGTCGATCTGGTGTGGGTGTTCATCTTTGCATTCTTTTATCTTTGGTGAGGTCGGCGCATGACAAACGTGGCGGTACATCTGGAAGCCCAGCAACCTTCGCTGCACGCGCATGTGCATGACGTGCCCGCATCAGGAGCCACGCACGCAGAGGGCCAGCAGCACCCGATCAAGCTCTATCTCGTGGTCTGGGGATGGCTGTTCGTTCTCAGCGCCTGCTCCTATCTCGTCGACTACTTCCACTTCCAAGGCTATCTCCGATGGTCGCTGATCCTGTTGTTCATGGTGTTGAAGGCCGGCTTGATCGTCGCCGTCTTCATGCACATGGCCTGGGAGCGGCTGGCGTTGAGCTATGCCATCCTGCTGCCGCCGGTGCTGGTGTTGGTGTTCGTGGCGATCATGGTGTTCGAATCCGACTACACGCACCTCATCCGGGTCGTGTTCTTCGCGCCTTCGACGTAGGCGCTGTTGCCTCGTGCCAAATGGAGGATGGCCATGACCACATATGTCATGCTTGCAAACTGGACCGAGCAAGGCATTCTGAAGGTGAAGGACTCGCCAAGCCGCCTGGACGCAGCAAAGAAAGCGCTCAAGGATATGAGCGGCGAGTTTAAATTCTTTTTCCTTACCATGGGCGACTTTGACATCGTCGCGATCTATGAGGCTCCCGATGACGCCGTGGCGGCACGTTTCAGCCTGCAACTGGGCATGCAGGGAAACATCCGGACGCGCACGCTGAAAGCGTTTCCTGAAACAGCCTATCGGGAAATCATCAAATCGCTGGGCTAGACGGCACAAGGGTGTGCTGGTGAAGTTTTCAGTCCTGGTTTTGCAAAGGGATATTTCAGGACGATTGCATCGTTTTTTACTACGCAGACGCCGCCATGTCGCCGGCAAGAGGAGGCATTAATCTCATGCAAATCAATCGTTCGATGCTCCTTCGCGGGAGCTACGCCGGCATCGGGGACTATGTCGCGCTGACGAAACCGCGCGTTATGTCGCTGGTCGTCTTTACCGCATTGGTTGGTCTCATGGTCGCACCAGGCGACATCGATCCCTTCGCCGGTGCCGCTGCTCTTCTTTGCATAGCTGCCGGAGCGGGCGCTGCAGGTGCGCTCAATATGTGGTACGACGCCGACATCGATGCGGTGATGGCGCGCACCGCCATGCGTCCGATTCCCAGCGGCCGCGTATCGCGCCCGGAAGCATTGGTTTTCGGATTGATGCTTGCAAGCTGCGCCATCCTGGCCCTCGGCACGTTGCTGAACATGGCCGCGGCTGCGCTGCTGGCTTTCACAATTTTCTTCTATGTCGTCGTCTACACGATGTGGCTCAAACGCCGAACACCGCAAAATATCGTCATTGGCGGTGCGGCTGGCGCACTTCCACCGGTGATCGGCTGGGTTGCGGCCACGGGAAGCGTCGGGATCGAGCCGCTCATCCTGTTCCTGATCATCTTCCTTTGGACGCCACCTCACTTCTGGGCATTGTCGCTCAATCTTGCCGGAGAATATGCCAGAGCCGGGGTGCCGATGTTGCCGGTCGTAGCCGGCAAGGCCGAAACAAAGCGCCAGATTCTTCTCTATAGCGTTGTTCTGGCTCCGATCGCGCTGACACCCTGGGCACTGGGGTTTGCGGGCGCCATCTATGGCGCGGCTGCAGCGATGCTCGGCGCGATCATGATTTTTCTCGCATGGCAGGTACGTCGGAGCGACGACGGCAAGGAAAGGCGGCCCGCTCGTCGCCTGTTCGTGTTTTCGATGCTCTATCTGGTCCTTCTTTTTGGTGTGTTGCTGATGAATGCTGTTCCTTCCGTTCAGTCTCACTAGCCAGCGCTTATCGACAAGAAAGGCCCCGGATCGCTCCGGGGCCTTTGGGTCATTGGCGAGGCTAGAAACCGGACCCCGACACCAGCAGAATTGCGCCGATCACCATAAGGAGAATGCCCGGCCAGTTCGTTGCCAGGCCCAGGAATCGGAGGCTGCGCCGTGGCGGCTCCAGAGTGCCGCGAACCGGCCGGGAGGAGTCCGGGCCGCTAAGCGATCCCCGCCAAATGGCGGTGCGGGCCATGTACAACATTCCGCCGAGAACGAGCAGCGCGCCAAGCCCCATCAGGAACATTTTCGCCTCTCAGTTCATGGTTGCCACGCAGAACAGAACCGGGATTCAAGCGCCAGGTGGTACGGTTGGTTCCTACGCGGTAATGAGTCCGCGGTTCTGATTCAATTTGAACTGATAAGGCTCTAGTCCAGCGCCTGGCGGATCATTTTTGCCAGCTGCGACTTGCGATAGGGCTTGCTCAGCAGCAAGACGCCGGGGTCGAGCCGCCCCTGGTGCACGATCGCGTTGTCGGTATATCCAGAGGTATACAACACTCTTATACCGGGCCGGTGTTTGACGACTTCGTCGGCGAGCTGCCTGCCGGACATGCCGTTGGGCAGGATCACGTCGGTGAAGAGCAGGTCGAAAGGCAGGCCGTTTTTCACGGCCTGCAGCGCCGAGGGACCGTCTGCGGTATCGAGGGTTTGGTAGCCGAGGGTCTGCAACTGCGTGGTGACGAAGTTGCGCACCAGATCATCGTCCTCCACCACCAGGATGGTTTCGGCGCCGCCGACCAACGGGGCGGCCGCCACCACGGCGGCCGGCGCCTGGCCGCGGGCGGGCGGCAGATACAGCTTGATCGTGGTGCCGTGGCCTTCCTCGCTGTAGACCCGGATGTGGCCGCCGGACTGCTTGACGAAGCCGTAGACCATGCTCATGCCGAGGCCGGTACCCTTGCCGACTTCCTTGGTGGTGAAGAACGGCTCGAACACCTTGTCCTGGATCTCCTTGGACATGCCGGTGCCGGTGTCGCTGACCGCCAGCATCACGTACGGGCCGGGCAGCACGTCGGGATTGGCCTGTGCATAGGCCTGGTCGAGCACGACGTTGCGGGTCTCCAGCAACAGCTTGCCGCCTTCGGGCATCGCATCGCGGGCATTGATGGCCATGTTGAGCAGCGAATTCGCCAGCTGCGAGGGATCGATATGCGCGGCCGCAACCTCCGGCTCGAGGATCGAGTCGATCTCGATGTGTTCGCCGAGGGTAGGGCGCAGCAGCTTGGCGATGTCGAGGACGGTGCCGTTGACGTCGATATTGCGCGGCTGAAGCGGTTGCCGGCGCGCGAATGCCAGCAGATGCTGGATCAGCTCGATGCAGCGTTCCGCCGCCACGTCGATCAGCTCGGCGGTTTTTTTCAGTGCCGGCTGGTCCTCGAGTGCGGCGACCAGCCGTTCGGTGGTGCCGGTGATGACGGTCAGCATGTTGTTGAAATCGTGGGCGACGCCGCCGGTCAGTTTGCCGATGGCGTCGAGTTTTTGCGACTGCTGCAGCTTGCGCTCGATTTCGCGCGTCGCAGTGATGTCGTGATAGAGCAGCGCCGCGCCGCTGATGGCGCGCGATGCGTCGCGCAGCGGGCGGCCGCTGATGACGAGGTGAACCGGCGCGCTGCCGCTCTTGGGCCGCACCACGATTTCGGTGGCGTCGAACTCCTCGCCGCGCAGCGCGCGCGCCGCCGGCATCTCCCGGGTAGGCAGCGGCGTGACGCCATCGGCGCGAAAGACGGTGCTGAGCTGCCGCAGCAGTTCCACGGTCATGCCCGGACGGTAGCGCAGCATCTTTTCCGCGGCCGGGTTGGAGAGCAGCACGCGGCCCTTGGCGTCGATGACGAGCACCGCTTCCGCCATGCTGTGAAAGGTGCTCTGCATCACTTCGGTCGAGTGTCGGAGTTCCTCGTGTGCCGTGACCAGGTGCCCGGTGCGTTCGGCGACCGCGGCCTCCAGCGCCTCGTTGGTGGCTTTGGTTGCAGTCAGGGATTCTTGCAACTCACGGCGCGACCTGCCGCTCGAGCGCGTAAGGACGGTCGCAAGGATCAGGATCAGCAGCACGCAGGCCAGGTCAACCGCCAGCAGGAAGCCGCCGTTGGTTTCGGACTGGGTGCGCCGCAGCGTGAGACGCCTGCGCTCTTCGGCGACGGTCTTTGCCAGATTTTCACCGATCGTCTCGGTGGCCTTGCGGTCTTCGTCATTGGACAGCAATGCGGCGATTTTTGCCTGGTCGCCCGCATTCTTGAGCCTGATCAACTCGCCGCCCGTCACAATCTGGCGGGCCACCTGGGCCTTGGCTTCCTCGATCAGCCGGGTTTGTCCGGGATTGCCCTCGACGGTCTTGATCAGGTCATCGAAGGCCGGCAGGATTGCGTCACTGGACTCGTTATATTCCTTCACGAAGTCCGGGTTGCCGGTGAGCGCAAAGCCGCGCGCAGCGCTTTCGGCGCGGCGCAGCAGCGGCCGGATATCCGAGATTCGCTTCAGCACTTCCAGGGCATGGTCGACCGAAGCCGTATCGGCCCGCGACTTCAGGTCGAGACCGATGGAAGCAGCACCGATAAGAAGAAGGATCGCGAGGCCGATTCCAAGGATGATACGCTGCGGGAGCATTGACGCTTTTATTTTCATCTTTTTGAGAGGCGCGCAGACTGTATCGGTTTCGTGAGGCATTCGTTGACGCTGGTCAACAGCGCGTTGGGCGTGAACGGCTTGCGCAGGCAGCATGCCGCGCCGAGTTCGATGGTCATCCGCAGCAAATCGGGCTCGCGGTCGGTGTTGGCGAAGGCGTAGCCCGACATCGCAATGATCGGAACCTCGGGCCGGCGCTCGTGGAACGTCCGAATTGATTCAAACCCGCGCATGTGCGGCATGAAGACGTCGATCAGCATCACGTCGAAATCGGACGCTTCGAGCGCCTGCATCCCGGCCTCACCACCATCGGCAATGGTGACCTCGAAACCCTGGCGCTGCAGACAAACTTCGATGGCAACGCAAACCATCGGGTCGTCATCGACCACGAGAACGCGCGGCACGCGGATTCCTTTTGCTCGGGCTGCAGTCGGCGACTCGCAAAAAACCCCTGACAAGGATTAAGGCGGAACGTCGACTGGCCGTCTGTATGATAGAGTGCATATAAGATTTGCCTAGAGGCGAATTCGGTAGTCTGTGTCAGAACGAGAACAAATGCGTCCCCGGTTCCGGATCTAAACCCGCCGTGTCCATCCATCGCCCAGCGGGTCGTCCCCGAATGTCGCCGCTCGGCCTCATCGTCCTGTCGATCGCCTCGGTGGGGTGGGGCCTCAACTTCCCGATCATGAAACATCTGCTGACGGAGTGGCCACCGCTGTCGTCGCGCGGCCTGTGCGGCATCGTCGGCGCTGCAGCCCTCGCGTTGATCGCGCTGGCGCGGCAGGAGACGCTCCGCGTTCCCAAGGGAATGTGGCTGCGGCTGTGGCTGGTTTCCACGTTGTCGCTCGGCGGCTGGGTTGCGTTCATGGGGCTCGCATTGTTGTGGCTGAGTGCCAGCGAGGCTGCGGTGCTCGGAATCTCGATCCCGGTCTGGGTGGCGTTTCTGGCGTGGCCGATCCTCGGCGAACGGCTGTCGCTGTTGCGGGCCATATCCTTGACGGTCTCGCTGGCCGGCATTGCGGTGCTGCTCGGCGGCAACGGCTTCGACGCCAGCGTCGAGAAGCTGCCGGGAATCCTGTTCGCCCTGGCCGGCGCGGTATGCACCGCGCTCGGCACCGTGCTGACCAAGCATTTCCCGCTCGCGATGCCGCCATTGTCGCTCGCCGCCTGGCAGGTCGGCCTCGGCTGCCTGCCGATCGCGATCGTCGGGCTAGCGGTCGAGCAGCCGCAATTGGCTGCGCTGTCATCGATCGGCTGGGCGTCGATGATCTATATGACGGTGATCCAGTTTTGCTTGTGTTACGTCTGCTGGTTCGCCGCCCTTGAGCGGCTGCCGGCGGCGACCGCATCGATCGGCACCCTGCTGGTACCGGTGGTCGGCGTGCTGGCGGCGGCGGCCATGCTGAATGAGCCGCTCGGCTTGCGCGAGGTCGCGGCCCTGGTGATCACGCTCGGCGGCGTCGCGGTGGCGCTACGCGCATGAAAAGAGCAGCGCACCGGAATGCGCCGCTCTTCCAATTCAGGTTAACTGGCCGGCGTTACGGGCAGGGATGCCGCCGCCCGTCATAGCCGAGATAGGTTTGCGTCCGGACATTGTAAGAGCGATATTTCGCCCTGCAGGAAGCAACGGTGTCGCCGCCCGGGACGACCGCGACCACGCCGTCATCGACATATTCGTCGCCGTAGTAGTAGGGGTCGTTGTAGTAGCCGTAGCTGCTGCCGTAATAGCCAAGCCCGCTGCCGATAACGACGCCGGTTGCGAAACCGGGGTAGAAACCGCCGTGGCGATGGCGATGATGATGGCGATGACCGCCATGATAGACGCCTCCGCCGCCGCTAAACCTCGGGCCGGGGGCCACACCGCCGCCGATGACGCCGCCGCCACCGCCGCCACGAATGCCGCCCGCCATCGGTGGGGGTGCACCGCCGCCGCCTCGGAAGGCGCCGCCACCGCCACCAACCATCGCGCCGCCACCGCCACCAATCATCGCTCCGCCACCGCCACCGCGGAAACCTCCGCCGCCACCGATAGCGGCTCCGCCGCCGCCACCACCGCCGACAGCCGCTCCACCGCCGCCACCTCTACCACCAATGGCCCCCCCGGCGCTCGGAGGCGCCTGGGCGAAGCTCGGGTTGGGCAGCACCGTCGGTGCAACAAGCACCGCGATCGCTGCCGCGGAACATAGAATTTTCAGATTGATCATTGTTGGCTCCATCTCCGGGATACGGACCCTAACCATTTGAGAAGGAGGGCGTTCCCGAGCCCGCGCACCGGTCGTGCGCAACAGCGAGCCTGTCAGATCGGAACTGTATGTCGAATGAACAGGTCGTTATGATTCCGCGACATTTGGACGCCAAAAACGGCCGGAACAGCGACCGGGCAAAGTGTCGCCGCAATTGGCGATCGCGTCTGGACAATCGGGCGCGCCGATGGCATCACCGGCCCACGCCTTCTCGAACCGGCCGAGCCCTCATGAAGCTGTTTCTGCTCAAAATATTCACCTGGTGGAACGGCCAGACCTTCGGCACCCAATTGTGGACGTGGCGCTTCGGCGAGCTGGTCGGCCAGGACGAGCAGGGCAACACCTATTATCGCACCAAGGGCGGCAAGATCGATCCGACGCTCGGCTTCCAGCGGCGCTGGGTGGTCTACGACGGCTATGCCGAAGCGACGAGGGTGCCGCCATCGTGGCACGGCTGGCTGCATCACACCGTCGACGTCGCGCCGACCGAAGAGACGTACACCCCGCGCGAGTGGGAAAAGCCGCACCAGCCGAACCTGACCGGCACGTCGGCGGCCTACCGTCCATCCGGCTCGACGCTGGCGAGCGGCCGCCGTCCGAAGGCGACCGGCGACTACCAGCCCTGGACGCCGGGAAGCTGATAGACAGCTGATTCACCGTTATGTTGAGCGCGGACCACCGCGCGGCAAGGCACGCGTCGTGAACGCGGATGCGTCGCTCGCCTGTGAATAACGGGAACAGCGGGGACATCGGCCGCTGCGTGGTTGCGCTCTTGCCCCATTCGCCGTTCAATGAACCCATCTTACGGAGATGGGAAACCATCGCGTACGGTTCGGGCTCCAGTTCGCGACTGTCCCGATGAGCAGCGGCACCCGATCAGGATACGGCTGGGAGATAGGCCCCCGGTGCAGAAGTTCTGAAATCGCCCGTCAATGTGGCGCCGCCGTAGGAAAGGAAAGGCCGTCTGGGCAACCAGGCGGCCTTTTTCTTTTTGCCTTAGCGCAGGCGGCGCGTTACGTCATCCTTGCCGCGGCGCGGCCGATCATTTCGGTGCGGCGGGCTTGCGCGGGCGCGATCTTGTCTTTCATCAGGGCGAGGATTTCCGGCGGCGCGGTGTCGGGCGAGCCTGAATTGAACGGCGGCGCCGGGTTGTATTCGAGCCGGAGCTGGATCGCTTCGGCGGTCCGCCGGTCGACCAGCAGCGACACCAGCGTCAGCGCGAAATCGATCCCTGCGGTGACGCCGCCGCCGGTGACGCGATTGCGGTCGACGCAGACGCGGGTCCTGGTAGGGATCGCGCCGAACGCGGAGAGAAAATCCATCGCGGTCCAGTGCGTCGCTGCGCGGTATCCTTTCAGCAGGCCGGCCGCACCCAGCACCAGCGATCCCGTGCAGACCGAGGTGATGAATTTGGCGCCGTCCGCCTGCTTGCGCAGGAACGCCAGCATCTCATCGTCATTGATCATGTCGTCGGTGCCGAAACCGCCGGGCACGCAGATGACGTCGAGCTGCGGGCAATCCGCAAAGGTCACCGTCGGCGTGATCGTCAGGACGGAGTCGCTGGGCACAGGCTCGATGCGCTTCCAGATCAGATGCACCTGCGCGCCCGGCACGCTGGAGAACACCTGCAGCGGCCCGGTGAAGTCGAGCTGGGTCACCTTTGGAAACAACACGAGACCGATCTGAAGCGGCGGCGACATGAGGACCTCTTTGCTTTGCGAGTTCTACCAGCAGTTCGTCATTGCCGGGCTTGACCCGGCAATCCATCCACTTCGCAAAGAATCTTGCGAAGAACGATGGATGCCCGGATCAAGTCCGGGCATGACGACCGCGGCCTTGACTTGTGCATCCTAACATGATGGCCTCTTGTCAGAAATGCCATATTTCCCTCATTTAAGGACATAACCTCAAATGATCGGTGTGCTGATCTTTCCGGACTTTCAGCTGCTCGATGCCGCGGGGCCGATTTCGGTGTTCGAAATCGCCGCGCGCTTCTCGGGGGCGGCGCCTGCGATCAGGACTTTGGCGGCGACGCCGGATCCGGTGCGCAGCACCTCCGGCGTCGAGATGCTGGCGCGTGGCTTCAAACCTTCCAGCGCGATCACGACGTTGATCGTGGCGGGTGGCGAGGGCGTGCGAACGGCGGCGATCTGCCCGAAGACGCTGGCCTTCGTGCGGGCTTTGGCTAGGCGCGGCGTCCGCGTCGCCAGCGTTTGCTCCGGCGCTTACGTTCTGGCCGAGGCCGGTCTGCTCGACGGACGTCGCGCCACCACGCATTGGCAACGCACGCGGCACTTCGTGTCGGCCTATCCGAAAGTGAAGCTGGAAGCCGATCGGATCTACACACGCGACGGCAATGTCTGGACCTCGGCGGGGATCTCAGCGGGCATCGATCTCGCGCTCGCGATGGTCGTCGAGGATTACGGAGATGAAATCGCGCAGCGCACCGCCAAGCAGCTCGTTCTCTATCATCGCCGCAGCGGCGGCCAGTCGCAATTCTCGTCGCTGCTGGAATTGAAGTCGCCGACCGGACGGTTCGGACCGCTGCTGGCATGGGCGCGCGAACATCTCGATGCGCCGCTCACGGTGGAGGACCTGGCCGAGCAGGCCGGCATGAGTTCGCGGCATTTCACCCGCGCTTTCATTGCCGAGACCGGCACTACGCCCTCAAAGGCGGTCGAGCGGTTGCGGATCGAGGTGGCGCGGCAGCGCGTGCAGTCGTCCAGCGAGGCGATCGAACGCGTCGCCGAGATCACCGGCTTTCGCGATCCGGAACGGATGCGCCGCGCCTTCATCCGCGCCTTCGGCCAGCCGCCGCAATCGCTGCGGCGCGCGGCACGCGCGGGGTGATGCGCTGATGCGGCGAGATCAGCCGACATGATCCGGAAGGCGAATGAACACGACGCGTCGACGCTCGCTGCGGTGAGCATCGAGGTCTGGATGAACACCTATCTTCGAAAGGGCATCAGTGCCCACTTCGCGGACTATATTCTCTCGGAATTTACGGCGCAGAATCTTCGCGATGCGATCGGCGATCCCGGCAAGGCGAGTTGGGTCTCGGAGAACGGCACCGGAATTGACGGGTTCGTGACCGTGTGTTCGTCGGCAACGCCGCCTTTGGCCGATTGCTCGCCGCTGGAAATCAAAACCCTCTTTGTTCGGCCGAGGCAGCAGTCGGGCGGAAGGGGCACCGCATTGTTACACTGTGCGCTGGAGCATTGCCGGGACCTCGGCGGCGAGAGCGTCTGGTTGACGGTCAATGCCAGGAACAGCCGAGCGATCGGCTTCTATCTCAGGCATGGCTTCAACAAGATCGGCACCACGCAGTTTCGGATCGGCGACCAGGCTTACGAAAACGACGTGATGAAAATCGATCTTCGGCGTCCGGTCGCAACGTAGACCACCGCCGGCATATGTGTGCATTCGCAGCGGCGTGGGCGAGGCGAGCGATGCGCTAAAGCGGCGCGTCGGGACGCCAGCCGAGAATGGCGAGCATGACGAAGAATCCGACGACGTAGGCAACCGCAATCGGCCAGCCCTGGGTGATCCATCGGCCGACGGATTTTGCTTCCGGATACATGTTCGCCAGCGCGACGCCCGCGGAGGAGCCGAACCAGATCATCGATCCGCCGAAGCCGACGGCGTAGGCGAGATAGCCCCAATCATAACCGCCCTGTTTCAGCGCGAGCGCGGTCAGCGGAATATTGTCGAACACCGCGGAGACAAAGCCGAGCCCGAGCGTCGTCGGCCACGAGGCGGCGGGGAGTTTCTCGACCGGCATCATCGATGCCGCCGTCACCAGCGCCAGCAGGAAGATGGTGCCCTTGAAGGTCTCCGGCATCACCGACCAGTCCGGCTTGCGCAACGCCGCGGTCGACAGGATCACGGCCCACACCGCGATGCCGAGCACGGGGAGGACGTCGAGCAGGTCAGGGAATTTCAGATTGGCAGTGATGTTGGCGGCCAGTGCGGCCACGAGTATGGCGGCGACGATGAACACCCTCATGGAGTCGATCTTCACTCCGCTCGGTGGATTCTTGACGATCGGCGAATAGCGCTGCTGCTGCAGCGACGCCGGCACGGCGAAGATCAGCATCGCGGCGATGGCGGCAATATAGGCCTCGACGACGGCGAGGGGACTGACCCCGGCGATCCACATCATCGTGGTGGTGGTGTCGCCGACGACGCTGCCGGCGCCTCCCGCATTCGAGGCCGCGACGATGGCCGCGAGATAGCCGATATGGACCTTGCCCCGGAAAACACTGCGCGCCACGGTGCCGCCGATCAGGGCGGCGGCGATATTGTCGAGGAAGCTGGACAGTACGAACACCAGCACCAGGAGAATGACGCCGCCCTTCCAGTCTTCCGGCAGCAGCGCCGGCATTTCGGCGGGAATCCGGCTCTCCTCGAAATGCCGCGACAGCAGCGCAAATCCCATCAGCAGCAGGAACAGATTGGCCAGCGTCACCCATTCATGCGCCATGTGGTGGCCGAGGCCACCAAGGCCGGCGCCGTGTTTGAAGCCGGTGAAGATCAGCTTGTAGAGGATGATGGCCGCAAGCCCCGTCAATGCGACAGGCAGGGTGTGGCGATGAAACAGCGCCACGCCGAGCAGCGTGAGCGCGAACAGGATGAAGTCGACGGGTATCCCGAAGATGAGCATGGTTGCCGTCAATTCTGTCGCGCGAGCGAGTTTGTCAATTCAGCGCCTTCATCCAGTTCGCGATCTCGGTGACCGCGACATTGGCCTGTGGCAACAGCTTGCCCATGGTGAAGAATCCGTGGAACTGGCCGGGGAAGTGCTTGTAGGTCACGGGTACGCCGGCCTGCTTCAGCCGCGCGGCGTATTCGTCGCCTTCGTCGCGCAGCGGATCGCCGCCGGCGGTCAGCACATAGGCTGACGGCAGTCCT
This sequence comes from Bradyrhizobium sp. AUGA SZCCT0160, assembly GCF_018130105.1. Lineage (NCBI taxonomy): Bacteria > Pseudomonadati > Pseudomonadota > Alphaproteobacteria > Hyphomicrobiales > Nitrobacteraceae > Bradyrhizobium > Bradyrhizobium sp. AUGA SZCCT0160. Next base: position 231,958 of record NZ_JAFCMD010000006.1, on the reverse strand, counting down.
TCAAGCGTTTTGGCGCGCGCCGGTGAGGCCTGCCAATTGTCGATGTCGGCGGGGCTGCTGAGATAATGGTTGCAGAACCATTTGATCACGGAATGCGTCAGCAGAATGCTGGTCTCGGGCTCGCTGTGCGAGGGATGCTTCATCCCAAAATCCGTCGCGGGATAGATCAGCACCTGACCCGCGAGCTTTGGCCCATCGCCGTCACGCGCCGCGAGCGCGACTACGGCAGCGAGATTGCCGCCGGCTGAGTCGCCGCCGACCATGATGCGGGCCGTGTCGATGCCGAGGTCCTTCGCATTGGCCGCGACCCATTTCACCGCCGTCACCGCGTCGTCGACGGCGGCGGGGAATTTGTGTTCGGGGGCGAGGCGATAGTCGATCGAGATCACGATCAACTCGCCCTCATGCGCGAGCTTGCGGCAGACCACGTCGTGAGAATCCAGATCGCCGATCACCCAGCCACCGCCGTGATAGAATACCAGGCAGGGCGCGAGGCCGCCGGTTTTTCGCAGGCTCTTCGGCGTGTAGATGCGCCCCGGGATCGCGCCATGCGGGGCGGGGATTGAGAGCGGTGTAGCGGATTCCAGTTCGGGCGGTTCGGGATTGGCGACAGGCCGAGCGGCCAGATACATCAAACGGGCCTGGGTCGGTGTTCCCGACTCATAAGGCGGGCGGCCGGCTTCCTGGAAGGCCTTGTAGACGGCGGCGGCATCGGGATCGAGAACGACGGGCATGGGGATGAAGACCTCTGGTGTTTTGTGCTGTCATTCCGGGGCGCTCGCGAAGCGAGTGAACCCGGAATGACGAAGGCTAGGCAGCCGTCCGGCCGCCGTCGACGGTGTAGGAAGAGCCGGTGACGTAGCTGGCCTCATCGGACGCCAGGAACGCCACGACGGAGGCGACCTCGGAAGCATGTCCGAGCCGCCGCGCCGGAATCCGGTCGACCATCTTTTCGATCGGCATCGGGGCATTGCCGCCGTTGCGTCCCTGATAGATCGTCGACAGCATCCGGCTGTCGATCAGGCCTGGACAGACGCAGTTGACGCGGACGCCGGTGCCGGTGCATTCCCAGGCTGCGGTCTTGGTTAGTCCGATCACCGCATGCTTGCTGGCGCTGTAGACGGCGATGTAGGGCGATCCCATCAGGCCCGCGATCGAGGCGGTGTTGATGATGCTGCCCTTGTTCTGTTTGAGCATCACCGGCAGCACATGCTTCATACCGAGGAAGACGCCGACCACGTTGACGTCGAGCACCCGGCGAAAACTCTCCAGCGAATATTGTGGGATCGGCTTGATGTCGCCCTCGATGCCGGCGTTGTTGTAGAAGGCGTCGATGGTGCCGAATTTGTCGACGCTGGCGCGGACATAGTCGGCGACTTCGTCCTCCTGGGTGACGTCAGCGGCGATCGCCAGCGCCTCGGCGGAGGCCGGCAACTCCTTGATGGCGGCCTTGAGGTCGGCCTCCTTGCGGTCGACGGCGACAATGCGTGCCCCGCGCTCGGCGAGCAGCCTGATGGTGGCGGTTCCGATGACGCCGGCCGCACCGGTGACGACGGCGACCCGGCCGTCCAGGCGAATTCGATCGGTCATGTCTGGGGTTTCCTCTGGCTCGTCCGGTTGTCCCGGATTTTGACGGTTTTCGCACGAGGGACCGCGCAAGCGCTCGCTCGGGGCGACTATTTCATTTGTGGCGGGGGCTGACCAGAGGTCGCGGGGCGGGCGAAGCCCGTCCCTAGAGAGGGGTAACCGCCCTTTCCCCGCCGTATTCCACGTGTTAACCGGTGGGCACGCGAGCGGCGGATAGATTGTACTATGTCGCGAGCCCGATTCGCCCTTTAAAGCCGCGCGAGATGTTTCGAACCATTGCCCTGACTGGTATTGCGGCCCTGGTGGCCGCCTCGACAATGTCGCTTGCGCCGCCCGCGCGCGCGCAGATCGGCAATATTTTTTCCGATCCGCCGCTGCGGCCGCCAGGCGCGATTCCCCGTGGCAACCAGCAGCAACAGCAGCAATTCGACGACGAGGAGGAAGTGCCCGAATTGCCGCGCGGCCGGCTGTTGCCGACGCCGAACCGCCCCGCTCCGGGGCAGGGCGTACCTCCGCCCGGCAGCGTGCAGACCCAGCCGCTGGCGCCGCCGCCCGGCACCACCGTCGTTCCGCAGAACACCCAGCCGGGGATCGCGGTAGCGCCGCCGCAGCCGGGTGCGCCGGGCGCCGCGCCGCCGCCACCGGGGCAGCGCCAGCCCAAGGGGCCCGTTCCGCCGGCCTCGGCGAGCCTGCAGCCGGGCGACGAAGTGGTGTCCGAGCCTCCGGCGTCGAAGGTTACCAACAAGAAGGCGAGCTTCTCCGGCCTCGACAAGATCACCGGCCGGATCATCAATTTCGACGAGGACATCGGCGAGACGGTGCAGTTCGGCGCGCTGCGCGTGAAGACGTCGGCCTGCTACACGCGGCCGTCCACCGAAGCTGCCAATACCGACGCCTTTGTCGAGGTCGACGAGATCACGCTGCAGGGCGAGGTGAAGCGGATCTTCTCGGGCTGGATGTACGCCGCGAGCCCCGGGCTGCACGGCGTCGAGCACCCGGTCTACGATATCTGGCTGACCGACTGCAAAGGCCCCGACCAGACCATCGTCAGCGCGCAGCCTGAACTGCCGAAGCCGGCTCCGCCGCCGCCTGCCGCCAAGCGCCCGCCGGCGCCGAAGCAGGCCGCGCCGCGTCCGCCGCCGTCGGGGCTGCCGCCGCAGCCGCAGTTCCAGCAGCAACCGCCGCCACCGCCGCCGCAGCAACAACGGCCCGGCGGGCTGTTTGGTGGCTTGTTCGGGAATTAGGCGGCGTCCCCGCCGCATCGGTTCTCGTCGATGCCAGCAGACATACGACAAGGCGAATATTCTCAGCCGGGATCGGCACGCTCCGTAATCGCTTATAGCGGCGCGCCCTGATAGGCCGCTTGCGTCTTTGGCAGCACGGGCACGCTACGCGAAGCGGGAGCAGATGGCGCCGGCGCCGCGGTTGCCACCGGCTTCGGCGGCTGCGGGTTGAAGATCGACGTCACCACGCGCTCGCGCAGCAATTCGCTCTGTTCGGGAAACCACATGCCCGAGGGACCCGCGCTGTTGGCGCGTTCGGCGAAGGCGGCGTTCGCGTGCAGATGGCGCTGCTTGCCGCCGAGGAACATGATGGTGCAGGCGGAAGCGCATTGATGGGTAACGTAGGTCGACAGGCCTCGCGCCTTGATCAGGTCGGAGATCTTCTGCGCCTCCGCGACGCGCCCGCCGTTCGAGTTCAGCCGCACGGTGCACACATTGTCCAACGCCTTCAGAATGGTCTCGAACTCCTTCGCCGTGCCGAACGAGATACCTCCGGAGAAATCCAGCATGGTGCCGTTATTCAGCACCTTGAACTGGTGTGACGCGAGGCGCGCATCGCCGGCCGCGATCTCGTAGATGCCGAGGCCCTGCGGAATCGCGACGTAGTAGACACTGTAAACGAGGTGGAAAGCGCCGAGCGCCATGGTCGCCTTGGCGGCGGTGCCCCAGAAGCGCTTTCCTGTCTGTCGGTAGGCGGTCGCCGCGCGCCAGACGCCGATCGCGCCCCAGATCGTGAACAGGATGATCGCGATCCAGGTCAGGCCGTGGGAGATCAGCCAGCGCACCGGCTGTTCGCCGACGCTTGGGTTGATCGCAGCGCCCAGAACGGCGGACGCAAGTCCGAAGCTCGTGCCCAGCACCACATAATTGATCCAGTAGGAGCGCGGCAGCGAAAGTTCGCCGCGCCAGTGCCGCGCGATGACGTTCTGCGCCGGGCGCTTGGGCAGCGGCGGCGGCAACCGGGGCGGCATGATGAATGTGAGCGGCGGCGGCACGCTGGCAACGGCCTGTTCGGCGCCGTGGATCGCGACGAAGTTTTCGCCGGGCCGGGCCGCCGGTGTCGCGTGCAGCGCGTTGCTCATCTGAGCGATCCCTGTCGTTGTCGGAGGCGGAGCATTCCCAGCGGCCCTGCAAACAGGGATAAGAGAGGTCACGGGGAGGGGCTGTGACGGATGTCACAATGCCAAACAGGACAGGTCTTCAGCCGCGCGCCGCGATGATCGCGAGTGCGTCGGCGCCGCTGACCGGGCGATCGGACGGCAATTTCAGAAAATCCGCTGGCTCGCCCGTGATCGCCCGGTCGAGCATGGTGCGGTAACGGCGCCTGGAAATTTCGACCGCGCCGAAGCTCTTCAAATGCTCCGTGACGTATTGCGTGTCGAGCAGCTCAAACCCTCCCGCGATCAGACGCGCCACCAGATGCACCAGCGCGACCTTCGAGGCATCTCTGGCGGTGTGGAACATGCTCTCGCCGAAGAAGGCGCGGCCGAGGCTCACGCCATATAATCCGCCGACCAGATCGTCGTTCTGCCAGACCTCGACGCTGTGGCAGTGCCCGATCTGGTGCAGTCCGACATAGAGATCGCGGATCCGCTTGTTGATCCAGGTGTCGTCACGCCCGGTCTGCGGCGCCGCGCAGCCCGCAATGACCGCCTTGAAGGCGGTGTCGACGGTGACGGTGAAGGCGTCGGAGCGCACGGTGCGCGCAAGCCGCGAGGCGATGCGAAAGCCGTCGAGCGGGATCACTCCGCGCATTTCCGGCTCGACCCAGAACAGGGTGGGGTCGTCGGCGCTTTCGGCCATCGGGAAGATCCCGCAGGCATAGGCGCGCAGCAGCACCTCTGGCGTGATTTCGGAAACGGCAGACTCGCGCGATGTCATGGCGGGAGAATAGCAGGGAGCCGGTGGCCTGTGCTATGCCTTGAAAAAAAGCGGCGGCACGGCCTGGATCCCGGGAAAGAAGAAGTACGGCCGCCGGAGGACTGGACGAAAGAAAATGAACCGACGCCGCTTCCTGCAATACTCGATTTCAACCGCTGCAGCCGCCGTATTGCCTACCGCCTCACGCGCGCAGCAGTACCCATCAAAAATCATCCGTTTTCTTGTCGGATTCCCTCCGGGCGGCTCGGCCGATTTGACGATGCGCCAATTTGCACATCGCCTCGATGCAGTATTGGGCGCCAAGCATCTGATCGAGAACGTTCCTGGCGCATCTTCGACACTGGCGGCCGTGCAGGCCCTGCGCGCCGAACCGGATGGACATACGCTTTATCTCGGCTCGAACGTCGCCCAGGTGATCGCGCCGACGATGCTGAAATTATCGTATGATCCACTGACGGCGCTTGCGCCGATTTCCCAGGTTACAACGAATTCGAATCTCGTCGCCGTATCAGCCGGGTATGGCGTGAAGAACTGGGCAGAATTCCTGGCGAAAGCCAAGGGAGAGCGCGATGGGGTGTTCTATGGAACCTCCAACGTCGGCTTCCAGATCCCGGCCGTCCAGATCTCCAAGATCGCCGGGATCAAGCTTGTCAATATTCCCTTCAAGGGCGGCGCTGAAACCGTTACCGCGGTGCTGGGTGGCAACATTCCGATGATCATCGGAACGCCCCCATCGATCCTGCCGCATGTCAACTCAGGTGCACTTGTAACGCTGTGCGCAACGAGCGCGGAACGCTCCTCCGTCATGCCGGAAATTCCGGGAGCCAACGAAGTTGGCCTCAAGGGAATGGATTCGGTTGGGTGGTTTGGCCTCTTCGCACCCGCGAAGACCCCTGTTGCCGTCGTGAAAAGGCTGCACGAGGCGATCCAATCGGTGATAGGGGACAAGTCGCTGCAACAGGCACTCAGCAAGGAAGGTTTGGAGCTGCGGGGCTCCGCGAGTCCGGAGCGCTTTGCGAGCTTCCAGAAGAAGGAGTTCGAAGAGACCGCAGCGATCATACGCGAGGCCGGACTTGCGCCGACCTAAAGCGTTTTCGAGCGAAGTGGATGCCCGGTTCGCGTGAAGAAAACGCGTCAAAATAAGAGTCTAGGCGCCGGGGCGCTTTCTTAGCAGGTCGCGGTTCAAATTCCGCAAAAGGCCTATTACCCCGCCGCGGCTTCATTCGGCCGCGGCGCCGGCTTGTTGACGCGGGCAAAGCGCAGCACGATCTTGGTGCCGGCATGATCGGGATCGCGCGCGACGTCGGCTTCGAGCTTTGATGCCATGGCCGAGACGATGCGCTGTCCCATGCCGGTCGAACGCGGGTCGGCCTTGACGTTGAGGCCCACGCCGTCGTCGGTGATCGACAGCAGGAGTTCGTCGCCGAGAGGCTTGAGCTCGACGTGGATCGGGCCGGCGCCGTCGGGGTAGGCGTATTTGACGGCGTTCATGATCAGCTCGTTGACGATGATGCCGATCGCGACCGCACGATCGGGGTCGATCTCGATGGGCTCGGCCTTGAGCGTCAGCCGCGACATCCGATTGCCCTCGGCCGAGCGCCGCAGGTCCTCCAGCAGCGCCTCGAGATACTGGTTCAAGAGCACACTCTTCAGATCGTGCGAGGTGTAGAGCCGGCGATGGACCTGGGCGACCGCGGCGACGCGCCCCATCGCATTGGTGAGCGCCGCCTTGACGTCGTCCTGAACAGCGGAATTGGCCTGCAGGTGCAGCAGCGAGGCGATGATCTGCAGAGAGTTGCCGACGCGGTGATTGACTTCGCGCAGCAGCACCTCGCGCTCGGCGGCCAGCGCCGCGTAGCGGTCGCGCGAGGCGTGGACTTCGGCCTCGGCCTCGTCGCGGGCTCTTTGAATCTCCGCCTGCCGCAGCGCGCCGTTAACGGCGACCTGGAGCAGGGGAATGAACTCGCCCTGCACGTCCTTGACGAGATAGTCCGCCGCGCCCGCCTTCAGCGCGGTGACGGCAATCGCCGAATCCTGCGAGGCCGTGACGAACACCACCGGCGGCGCCCCCGGGATCGCCAGAATCCGTTCCAGCGTTTCGAGGCCGTCGAGACCCGGCATGTACTGGTCGAGCGCAATGGCGTCGATGCCGCCTTGCGCCAGGCGGTCGAGGCCCTGCTGGCCATCGGCGGCATGCACCACCTTGAAGCCGAGCCGCGTCAGGCCGCGATCGACCAGCCGCGCCAACCCGGCGTCATCATCGATATACAGCAGTGTCGGCGTGGCTGTTGTCATGTGGCGGCTGGCGGTACCTGGATGACGGAAAAGAACAGGCCAAGCTGGCGAATGGCGTTGGCGAAGCTTTCGTAATTCACCGGCTTGGTGATGTACACGTTACAACCGAGGTCGTAGCAACGCTTTATTTCATGGGAATCGTCGGTCGTGGTCAGCACCACGACCGGGGTCGTCTTGAGATATTTGTTGTCCTTGACCTGCTTCAGGATATCGATGCCCGACGCGTCGGGCAGGTTGAGATCGAGCAGGATCAATAGCGCGTTGCCCTTGTGAACAAGGCCCGTTCCATCCTTGCCGAACAGGTACTTCAGCGCGGCTGTACCGCTGGTGAACGGGATGATCTCGTTGTTGACACCGGAACGGCGGATGTTCCGCTCGATCAGGCGGGCGTGGCCCTCGTCGTCCTCGATCATGATGATAGTGACTGGATTACTCATGACTGTGTGTTCCGGTTACGAATGGTCCAATTGATCGGCAGTGTAATCGTGAATGTGCTGCCGTTGTGAAGTTCCGAGGCGACCGACAGGGTTCCGCCGAGCCGCCGCACCAGCGCGCGGACGTGCGCAAGGCCGATGCCTTGCCCAGGTTTGTCCTGGGTTCCGGCGCGGCGGAACAGCTCGAAAATGCGCTGATGGTCCTTGGGGTCAATACCGCGCCCATTGTCGGTGATCTCGAAAATAGCAAAGCCGAGTTTGGTGCGGCCGCGCACCTGGATGTCGCCGGGAACGCCGGTCTTGAGGTATTTCAGTGCATTTTCGATCAGATTGGAGAAAATCTGCTCCAGCGCCAGGCGGTCGCTGACGATGTTCGGCAGCGGCTCGATGCGGATCTGGGCCTGGGCTTCAGCGGCCTGGTGCGCCACCGTCGCGACAATGCCCTCGATCAGTTCGCGGGTTTCGATCCGAACCGGTTCGAATTCGCGCCGGCCTTCGCGGGTGAGGTTGAGGATGGCCGAGATCAGCCGGTCCATCTTGGCGATCGAGGATTTGATGAAGCCCAGCGCCTCGGTGAAGTCTTCCGACAATTGCTTGTCGGGTCCTTCGAGGACGGGCTCGGCGCTATCGGTGGCGTTGTCAGCCGTCGCCGGCGCGGCCGATTGCGCGCGCGCCAGGGTCGCGATCCGCTTGAAGATGTCGCTGCGCAGTTCCTCGAGCTCGCTGGTAAAGCCCATGATGTTCACCAGCGGCGAGCGCAGATCGTGGCTGACGATATAGGCGAAGCGCTGGATCTCGTCGTTGGCTTCGCGCAGATCGGCGGTGCGCTCGTCGATCGTGGTCTCGAGGTGGATATTGTTGTCGCGCAATTGGGTTTCGGCATCGTCGCGGGCGCGCGAGGAGCGGCGCACCAGGAAGATCGAGATGCCGGCGAGCGCGATCACGAGGCCGGAACCCGCCACCGTCACCGCCGAGGCCAGTTGCTGCGTGCGGTCCGCGGTCGCGGTGCGCAGGGCGAACAGCCGGTTCTCCTCGGCGCGCATCGCGTTGCTGAGGTCGCCGATCTTCTGGACGGCGTCGCTGTTGCCGGCCTCACGCAGCATCGCGATGCCGCCGGCGAGGTCGTTGCGTTTGACGAATGCGATGGCCTTGGCAAATTCGGCAAGCCGGGCTTCGACCGGCGGCCGCAGCCGCCGGGCGTTCTCGGCCTGGACCGGATTGTCCGAGGTTAGCCGGATCAGCTTGTCGATATCGGGGAGGATGGTCGCGGTGGCGGACTCGTGCTCGGTCAGGAAGCGAGGCTCTGAGGTCAGGAGATAGCCGCGCGCCGAGCTTTCGGCGCGGCGGATCTGCAACAGCAAGGTCGAAAGCTGGTTCTCGACCTCGACCGTATGCACGACCTTGCCGCTATCCTTGCGGGCCTCATGGACGAGAATGACCGATAAGGCGCTGATCCCCACCAGCACCGAAAATCCCGCCGCAAGCAGCAGGATTTGCCCCAAAGCGCGGCGGCGCTGGGCTTTAGTGTTCACAATGATCTCGCGTCATGAACAAACGAAACAAACCGCCCCTGCCAGACAGGCCCCCAATACCGCTCAACGCCCAGGGGGAACGATTGGTTCCACGGGCAAAAGGGGCCGGTTCAGGGCGTTACTCAGGAAGTCTTGGTCTTTTCGGCCTGGCCGGCGAGATACTGCTCCAGCCAATGGATGTGGTAGTCGCCGTCGATGATACCGGGCTCGCGGACCAGGGCGCGGAACAGCGGCAGGGTGGTCTCGATACCTTCGACCACCATCTCGTCCAGCGCGCGGCGCAGCCGCATCAGGCATTCGCCGCGGGTCTTGCCGTGAACGATCAGCTTGCCGACCAGCGAGTCGTAATAGGGCGGGATGACGTAACCCTGATAGACGGCGGAATCGATCCGGACGCCGAGGCCGCCGGGTGGATGGAATTGCGTGATCTTGCCCGGCGAGGGACGAAACGTCTGCGGATTTTCCGCATTGATGCGGCATTCGATGGCGTGGCCGATGATGGCGATCTCGTCCTGCGTCGCCGGCAGGTCGCCGCCGGCGGCGATGCGGATCTGTTCCAGCACGAGGTCGATATCGGTGATGCTTTCGGTGACGGGATGCTCGACCTGGATGCGGGTGTTCATTTCGATGAAATAGAACTCGCCGTCCTCGTACAGAAACTCGATGGTGCCGACACCGAGATATTTCATGTCCTGCATCGCCTTGGCGCAGGTGGCGCCGATCTTGGCGCGTGCGGCGGCAGAGAGAACCGGTGAGGGGCCTTCCTCCCAGACCTTCTGGTGACGGCGCTGCAGCGAACAGTCGCGTTCGCCGAGATGGATGGCACCGCCGCGGCCATCGCCCAGCACCTGGATCTCGATGTGGCGCGGCCTGGTCAGATATTTCTCGAGATAGACCGAAGCGTCGCCGAACGCGGATTTGGCCTCGTTGGAGGCGGTCGAGAGCGCCATCAACAGCTCATCGGCCGTGTGCGCGACTTTCATGCCGCGTCCGCCGCCGCCGGCAGCGGCTTTGACCAGCACCGGAAACCCGATCGCCTTGCCGATCGCCATCGCGTCGTCTTCGGGGCCGACCGCGCCATCGGAGCCGGGCACCACGGGAATGCCGAGCTTCTTGGCGGTCTTCTTGGCTTCGATCTTGTCGCCCATCAGGCGGATGTGCTCGGCTTTCGGGCCGATGAAATGCAGATTGTGCTCGGCGAGGATTTCGGCGAAGCGGGCGTTCTCGGACAGGAAGCCGTAGCCGGGATGCACCGCATCGGCGCCGGTGATCTCGCAGGCCGCGAGCAGCGAGGGGATGTTGAGATAGCTGTCTTTTGACGGCGGCGGCCCGATGCAGACGCTTTCGTCGGCAAGCCGCACATGCATCGCGTCGGCGTCGGCGGTGGAATGCACGGCGACCGTGGAGATGCCGAGTTCCTTGCACGCACGCAGCACGCGAAGGGCGATCTCGCCGCGATTGGCTATCAGGATCTTGTCGAACATCGCAGCGCCTGACGTTGACGGATTCTATTCAATGATCACCAACGGCTCGCCGAATTCGACCGGCTGGCCGTCCTCGACGAGAATCTGCGTCACGGTGCCCGCGCGCGGCGATGGAATCTGGTTCATCGTCTTCATGGCTTCGATGATCAGCAGGGTCTGTCCCACCGACACCTTGGTGCCGACCTCGATGAATGGTTTGGCGCCGGGTTCGGGCGCCGAGTAGGCGGTGCCGACCATCGGCGAGGGGACTGCGCCGGGGTGTTTGGCCAGATCGGCGATCGCCGCCGGCGTCACGTTCGCGGCCGGTGCCGCATGCGCCGACGGGGCCTGCTGGTAATTGCCCGGCATCGAAGCCGTGACGGTGATGTTGCGCGCCACGCGTACCCGCAGGCCCGCGCGCTCGATCTCGATTTCGGTGAGGCTGGTTTCGTCGAGCAGCAACGCCAGTTCGCGGATCAGCGCACTGTCGTCGCTCTTGAAATTTGCGGCTGATTTGTTGTCAGGCTTGCTAGCCATATGCGGGGTCCGGAATTCTCTGGGTGATGACGGCTGAAGCGCCAGGCTTTTGATTATCAGGCTTTTGCCTTGACGCCGATTTTGGCGGCAAGGCCGTTGATTGCGAGCCGGTAGCCGTCGATGCCGAAGCCGCACAGCGACGCGAAGGCGGCCTTGGCCGTGAACGAATGGTGCCGGAAACTCTCGCGGGCGTGGATATTGCTGATGTGCACTTCAACGGTCGGGATTTTCACCCCGACCAGCGCGTCATGCAGCGCGATCGAGGTGTGGGAATAGCCGCCGGCATTGATGATGATGCCGACCATTTGCTTGGCGCGGGCCTCGTGGATGAAATCAATCAGCTCGCCTTCGCGGTTGGACTGCCGGCAATCGGCCACGAGGCCGAATTGCGTCGCCGTCTCCGCGCACAATTTCTCGACATCGGCGAGAGTGGCATGGCCATAGGTCTCGGGCTCGCGCGTCCCCAACAAATTGAGGTTCGGGCCGTTGAGGACGAGGATTGTCGGGGCAGGGGCCTGGGCCATCCAGAATTCCAGCAAAAGGGGGCGGGTAGGTCGCGGGGTTATAGGTAACAACGCGGCCAAGGGGAAGCCTGATGGGGGTTTTGAACACCCTTCAAGCGCCTCAACCGGTTCGTAAAAAGGCCTATGGAACCTACGGAAATCACTCATTAACCAAGGTTAAAGAGCGCGAAGTCCCGACGCAAAAGGGGCGGGCATTGCTGCCCACCCCCCAATTGCCGTCACTTGCGAAGGACGTTAGCCCTCGATGATGTAGACGATCTCATGCGTCTGCGGGCGCACGATCACATAGCGGCCTTTGACCAGGATGACCTGATAGCCGCGCCATTCCGGATAGATCTCGACGATCCGCGGCGGAAGCGGATAGAAGGTGACCGAGCTCGGAACCCGCGTGCCAACCGAGATATTGAAGTTGACGTTGGTGGTTTCCCGGATGCTCGTCTCCGACTTGATGGCGGTTGTGATCTGCGAGCGCTTTTCAGCCGGAGGTGCTGCGGTTGCCGAAGTCGCGGCGTTGCCGGTGGTGGCGCCCGACTTGCTGTCGGTCTGGGCCGTGCCGGTCTTGCTGTCCGCCGCACCCTTGCTGTCGGTTGCGCTCTTGGAGTCCATGCCGGTCTTGCTATCGCGGCCCTCGGCCTTCATGTCCTTGCCGCCCTTGGGTTCGGTCTCGGAGCGCATGCTCTTCTCACCGGCGGGCGACTTGGTGTCCTGAGCGCTCTTGCTCGACGGCATCTTCTCGTTGGATTCCGCGCCCTTTGCGCCCTTCATGTCGGAAGCGCCGCCGCTATCGCGCTGCATCGTGCCCGACCCGGCACCGCCCGGTGACGGCGCGGTCTGCTGGGTCGCGGGACCAGCCGACGGCGACTCTTTGCTCATGCCGGTGCCCTGCGCATTTGCAAAGCCCGTTCCGGCGATCAGTGCCGCGACGGCGGCTGAAATCAGAAAACGATTAGACATAGAATTCTCCTCACGTGGATGCATTGCCCGCACCGACAACGAAAGGAGATGTGCGATGTTCCTGCCCAATCGCGGTTCCATCAGATTAGTTTGATGAATGCGGGGTGAATTTGAAACTCAACTTGGCAAGACGCGTTTTCTTGACCCGAACCGTTGCCCCCCGCATCAAGTTCGGGGCAGGCGTTCGCTCGAAAACGCTGTTAACCGCAGGCCCAGTCGAACTCCATCGTTTCGAGATCGAGCTGAGCGTTGCCGCCGCCGAAATTGAAGCCGCCGAAATGCTCTTCGATTTCGAGATAGGTCGCGCTGTACTTCGGCGTCCATTGGCAGGGAAACATCGTGCCGCCGAGATGATTGCGCCCGGACAGCCGCTCCAGTTCGAACCGCTCGGCGCCCTTGCTGTAGGGCGCGATGTAATCGCCGAGTTCATCCTTGTGCAACAGCTTGTCGCGCGGCGGACGGCCGACATTGGGATCGCCGTCACGCACCGCGACCGCAATGCCGTAGGCGTGGTGGCCGATCTCGGGCACGCGCCCGAACAGCCGGTACCAGTACTTGTTGGCGATCTCATCGACGCTGTCATAGCTGGCGATCTGAAGATCGAAAACCGCGCGCGCCGAACCGCTCTCAAGCCAAGGCGGCGCCGGATTCGCTTGCAGCAGCGCGTTGCCGGCGAGGCGAGGGGGCTGACACAGCGGTCCTGCGAACTCGGCTTCCGTCAACCAGATCGCTGCGAAATTGTGGTCGATGACGTCTTTCATCCGGAATTCCATCCGGTGCCGGTTCTGCTTGTAGAGCCAGAACGGCAACAGATCGGGATCGGCCGGACGGTCCGATGCCTCCGACGTGAGATATTCGGCGATCGTCTCGACTTCGCTCGGCTCGTCATGCTGCTGATCGGCGAACATCGTGAGCGCGACATAGTCCGCGCCTTTGGTGCGATACTGCTCGGGCAGCTTCAGCGTGAAGCAGGGCTGCATCGGAAAGCCGTCATACGGGCTGAGCGGCCATTGGCTCTCGCTAATTCCGGGCGGCAGGCCGTAGCACCAGCCGTGATCGGTATTGGTCCCGCGGGCGGGCGCGGTCTTGAGGAGTTCGAGGTCGTAGGCGGTGGTTGGCGGCGTCAGGCTCATGCGGGGGTCCTGTTGGTGCGAGCCCTGTTAGTGCCTGGTAGCGTCGCCGCGGTTCAGCCTCAGCAGGCATGCGGCAAAAAAAATCCGGCTGCGATGCAGCCGGATTTTGTCCGTCGAATGATACAGGGCGTCTGGCTTCAGCAGGTCGCCTTGCCGCAGCGGGCGATGCTGATCTTTTCCTTGAGGGTCTCGACGCCGACTGCGCCGATCACGACCTGCTTGCCGATCACATAGCTCGGGGTGCCGTTCATGCCCATGGCCTCGGCGAGCTTCATGTTCTCCTCGAGGGTGGCGCGGATTTCGGGGCTTGCCAGATCCTTTTCGAGCCTGGCCATGTCGAGGCCGGCTTCCTTGGCGACCGCAAGCGCGCGGGCCTTGTCGGCGGCACCGCGGCCGGTGAGCAGCTTCTGGTGGAAGTCGAGATATTTCTTTCCGGTCGGATCCTGCATCCGCACCGCGACCCCGACCTGGGCGGCTTCGACTGAACCTGTGCTCAGCACCGGGAATTCCTTAAGCACGACCTTCAGCTTGGGATCGCCCTTCATCAATTCCATCATGTCGAGCATCGCGCGCTTGCAGTAGCCGCAATTGTAATCGAAGAACTCGACGAAGGTGACGTCGCCGTCCTTGTTGCCGAGCGTCACGTTGCGCGGCGAGTTGAAGATCGCATTGGCGTTCTTGGCGATGCTGGCCTGATGCTTCTCGGCTTCGGCGGCGGACTGGCGCCTGGTCAGTTCGGCCATCGCCTCTTCCAGCACCTCGGGATGGGCGATCAGGTACTCCCGGACGATGTTCTCGATGTCTTTGCGCTGGACATCGGAAAAGCTCTGCGCGGAAGCCGGCAGCGACGCGCCGCACAGGGCGATCGCGAACAGGGCGGAAGCAAGGTGACGGAGCAAAGGCATCGGTAAATCCTTGGGTGGCGAGTTCCGGGCCGTTCTCATGAAGGCCGGCACTTGGAATACGCTTGGTGTCCAGGTTCGGTTGTCGTGCAACTCAGTTTATTTCCGGTAGCGGCGCTAGTTGCTTCTTTGGCCGGGAAGCGGTTTGGCGCTCACAATATCGTCAGCTTTGACCCATCCCGGGGTCCCGATCGCGAACCGCGTCTTGGCTCGCGAGGCGAGGTCGCGCGCGGTCTTGTTGTCGCCGCGGAGGTACGCGGCCTGGGCCGATGCCAGATCGGCCTGCGCGTAGTCGCCCTTGCGGCCATAGGCCATCGCGAGCTGCATGTAGCCGATCGGGGCTTCGGTCTCGCGCGCCAGCGCCGCGCGCAGGATGGCGATCGCCTCTTCAGTGTAGGCCTTGTTGTCGGACGCCACCAGCGCCTGCCCAAGCAGCATCTCGATGAGCGGGGCGTTGTTGGAAAGCTGTACCGCCTTGCGCAGCGGCGCGATGGCCTCGGCCGGCTTGCCGCCTTCCAGCAAAGCCTGTCCGCGGAGTTCGTAGAAATAGGCATTGGCCGGTTGCAGCTGGATCAGGCTGTCGATCTGGGCCAGCGCGCTGCGCAGGTCGCCATGCAGATAGGTGGTGATGGCGCGCGCATAACGCGCGGGCACGCCGGTGTTGGACAGCGGATAGCGCCGGAAGACGGTGTCCTGCCGCTCCATGAAGCCGGAGATCTTGGCGCGCACCATGTCGTGGCGCATTTGCAGGGCGGGGTCGTCCTTCTTGTCCCAATAGGGGCTGGAACGCGCGAGCTCTTCCAGGGCGCGGACGCGCTCGGCCGGCATCGGGTGCGACTGCACGTAGGGGTCGGCGCCGCGCGCCGCGAACAGGCTCTCATCGGAGAAGCGCTTGAAGGTCTCAAACATGCCGCGGGCCGACTGGCCGGTGGCATTGAGGAATTTCACCCCGGCCTTGTCGGCGTTTTCCTCCTGCTGCCGCACATAGGAAAGCAGAGTGCGCTTGATCACCTCGGCGGGTGCCGACATCGCGGCGGCGCCGGCATTGGCCAGGCCGCTGTTGCCGCCACCGCGCGAGCCCGCCACCATCGCGCCGGCACCGAGCAGCATGGCGATGATCATCTGGGTCTGCGCTTCCGCCAGCCGCTCGCGAAGTTTTGAGAGGTGACCGCCGGCCAGATGGCCGGTCTCGTGCGCGAGCACGCCGATGATCTGGTTCGGTGTCTCCGATTGCATCATCGCGCCGTAGTTGACGAAGATGCGGCGACCGTCGGCAACGAAAGCGTTGAAGACGCCTTCGTTGATAATCACCATCTGGATGTTCTGCTTCTCCATGCCGGCGGCGCGCAGGATCGGCCTTGTGTAGTCGCGCAGCAATTGCTCCGACTCGGTGTCGCGCAGCACCGGGGGGCCCTTGTTCTGGGCCGCCGCGAGCGTCGGCGTCATGACAAGCGCGGCCGCCGTGGCGAGGGCGGTCAGTTTCAGCGTCGTTTTGCGGTGCGCATGGCGGAACAACATGAAGCGATCTATTGGGCGTTGGCGGCGGAACTGGCAGTCATCGGCGCTCGGGCCGAGCAGCCCTGATTAGATCAGAACCGAACGCCAGTCTCTTGTTTTGACGCTTTTTTTCTTCCCGCGGACCAGTATCCACTTGGCTTGAAAGCGCTATAAGGAGCCACCGAATACGGCCAGTCTGGGGCGGTAACGGGCGCCGGAACTCGAAATCGGGCTTGACCGATCAAATTGCAGATAGCGATGCTCGAATCGACTCTTAGGGACGCTGCGAACACCCTGCTAACGGCTTCCAGCCGGAGCGATGTTCCACCTTTCATGGTGATGGACGTGATGGCGGCGGCGGCCCGCATCGAGGCGGCCGGCGGCCACGTCATTCACATGGAGGTCGGTCAGCCGGCAGCGCCCGCTCCAAAGACCGCGCTGGCGGCGGCGCGTCTTGCGCTCGACGACGGCCGGATTGATTATACCTCCGCGCTCGGCATTCCCTCGCTGCGGGCGCGCATCGCCCGGCACTACCGCGATACTTACGGCTGTAGCATTGATCCTGAGCGGATCGTGGTCACCACGGGCTCGTCGGGCGGCTTCATCCTGGCCTTTCTTGCGATGTTCGAACCGGGCGACCGCGTGGCGGTGACCGTGCCCGGTTATCCGCCGTACCGGCACATCCTCACCGCGCTCGGCTGCGAGCCGGTGCTGATCGAGACCACGAGCGCGACACGCCACGCGCTGACCGGCGAAGCCTTGCTGGCGGCGCATCGCAAGACGCCGCTCAAGGGCGTGCTGGTCGGCAGTCCCGCCAATCCGACGGGAACCATGATGTCGCGGGAGGCGCTCACCAGCCTGATGGCGGCGGCCGAGAGCGCCGGCATTCGCTTCATCTCGGACGAGATCTATCACGGTCTCGATTACGCGTTCCCGGCGGTGTCGGCCGCCGAGTTGTCGCCGCAGGCGCTGGTGATCAATTCATTCTCGAAATATTTCTGCATGACCGGCTGGCGCGTCGGCTGGATGGTGGTGCCGGAGCCGCTGGTGCGGCCGATCGAGCGGTTGCAGCAGAACCTGTCGATCTCGGTGCCTACGCTGTCGCAGATCGCAGCCGAGGCCGCGTTCGAGGGGGCGGCGGAAATGGAAGCGATCAAGCGCGGCTATCAGGAGAACCGCCGCATCCTGATCGATGGATTGCCGAAGGCCGGCCTGACCAATTTCCTGCCGGCCGACGGCGCGTTCTATCTCTATGCCGACGTCTCGCAGTTCACATCCGACAGCTTTGAATTCGCCAGCCGGATGCTGGAGAAAGCCCACGTCGCGGCCACGCCGGGCGTCGATTTCGACCCGATCCACGGACGCGCCTTTGTTCGCTTCTCCTATGCGCGCTCTTCCGACGAGATGCGCGAAGCCGTGGCCCGCATCGCGAAGTGGCTCGGGTAGGGCGCATCAGCCACCATCACTCATCCATATCTGCCATCTAATCGGGGAACCATCTTGTCCGACACATCTCAGCCTGTCGCTGCACCGCATTTTCCGCTCGCCGCCGTTCTGTGGCCGCATCCTGCAGATCGCTCCGGTCTGTTGCGCGGCGTGATCCTGGTTGCATTGGGAACCGCGCTGCTGACCCTGTCGGCAAAGGTCAACCTGCCGTTGCCCTACGTGCCGATGACGCTGCAGACGCTGGTCGTATTGATGATCGGGGCGGCCTATGGCTGGCGCCTCGGCAGCGCAACCATCGTGGCCTATCTCGCCGAAGGCGCGATCGGATTTCCGGTATTCGCGGGCCCCACCGGCGGTCTTGCGCCGTTGCTCGGTCCCACGGCCGGGTATCTCTACGGCTTCGTGGCGGCGGCCTTCGTCACGGGATGGCTGAGCGAGCGTGGCTGGGATCGGTCAGTACCCCTGCTTTTCGTCGCCATGGGACTCGGCCACGTCATCATTCTTGCGGCCGGGTTTGCCTGGCTGGCATTTGGCATCAAGCTCGGCGTTGAAAAGGCGTGGCTGGTTGGAATAGCGCCGTTCATCGCGGCGTCGCTGATCAAGAACGCGCTCGGCGCTACGCTCATGCCTTTGTTGCGGCGCCCATTCGACCGCCGCTGACCGATCAACCCCGCAGCAATGCCCCTGATTTCCGCTGGCTGAAATAATTTTGGCTATGCTAGCGGGCGGAGGTGTGGCAGAACGCCGCAGGTTGAACGGGAATATACGTCATGGCGGCAACGATTGCGGCTGACGCGCCGGTGCGAGCAGGCAAGGCCTGGTACAAAATCCTCTACGTCCAGGTGCTGATCGCCATCGTGCTCGGTGCGCTGGTCGGCTGGCTGTGGCCGGCGCTCGCGACCAACGACTGGATCAAGGCGCTCGGTGACGGCTTCATCAAGCTGATCAAGATGGTGATCGCGCCGATCATCTTCTGCACCGTGGTGTCGGGCATCGCCCATATCCAGGACGCCAAGAAGGTCGGCCGCATCGGCATCAAGGCGCTGATCTATTTCGAAATCGTCTCGACCTTTGCGCTGGTGATCGGGCTGCTCGTCGGCAATCTGGTCAGGCCGGGCCACGGCTTCGGCGGCGCGATGGCTGACGCGGCCAAGGTCGCCGGTTTTGCCAAACAGGCCGAGGCCCAGAAGTCCGTCGATTTCTTCCTGCACATCATTCCCGACACCGTCGTCGGCGCGTTCGCGCAGGGTGAAATCCTGCAGGTGCTGCTGTTTTCGATCCTGTTCGGCTTTTCGCTGATGGCGCTTGGCAAGCGGGGCCATACGATGCGTTCCTTCATCGACGACGCCGCGCACGCGGTGTTCGGCGTGATCGCAATCGTGATGCGGGCCGCGCCGATCGGCGCGTTCGGCGCCATGGCCTACACGATCGGCAAGTTCGGCACCGGCGCCATCGTGAACCTGATCGGGCTGATCGCGACCTTCTATCTCACGGCGGCGCTGTTCGTCCTGGTCATGCTCGGCACCATCGCGCGCATGGTCGGATTCTCGATTCTCAAGTTTCTGTCCTACATCAAGGACGAACTCCTGATCGTGCTCGGCACCTCGTCGTCCGAAAGCGCGCTTCCGTCGCTGATGGAAAAGCTGGAGCGGCTCGGCTGTTCCAAGTCGGTCGTCGGCCTCGTGGTGCCGACCGGCTACTCGTTCAACCTCGACGGCACCAACATCTACATGACGCTGGCGACGCTGTTCATCGCGCAGGCGCTCGGTTTCGATCTCACGATAGGCCAGCAGATTACTATCCTGCTGGTGGCGATGCTGACCTCGAAGGGCGCCTCGGGCATCACAGGTGCGGGCTTTATCACGCTGGCGGCGACGCTCGCCGTGGTCGATCCGCGGCTGGTGCCCGGCATGGCGATCGTGCTCGGCATCGACAAGTTCATGAGCGAGTGCCGCGCGCTGACCAACCTCTGCGGCAACGGCGTCGCCTGCGTCGTGGTGTCGTGGTGGGAGGGCGAACTCGATCAAGAGAAGCTGCACGCCAATCTCAACAGGCAGATCGATCCGACCGACATGGAGACGGCGCTGACGACCGATTGACGATCGCTTTTTTGAGGATCGCGTTGTTGCAACAAAAAACCGCCCGGTGTTGCCGGGCGGTTTTTCCGTTTGAATTCAGGTCGTCCTTACTCGCCGCTGCCGAAACGCCGTGACCACCAGCCGGCCTTGCGCGGCGCGGCTTCGCTGGCCGCGGCAGGCGCGGGTTCAACAGGCGCGGGAGCAGGGGCCGTTGCCGCCGGCTCCGCCTCGCTATGGCTGACGGCCGGTGCGGGCTCGGACGGGGCGCTGGTCAGGAACGAGACTTTTTCGCGCACGGTCGAACGCCGCCGCGCGGCGGCCCGGTCGGCCTCCTGTGCGGTTTCCTCGGGCGTCGGCGTCGGCGCGCTGCTGACGGTTTCGGGCGAGGCGTGTTCGGCGGGCTGCCACTGCGGTTGCGGCGGCTGCGAAACGGGCTCGGGTTCGACCAATGTCGGCGCCGGCTCGGCCGAGGGGCCGTCGAAATCGGCAACCGCGCTGGCGACTTCCG
Organism: Bradyrhizobium sp. AUGA SZCCT0160; assembly: GCF_018130105.1. Taxonomy (NCBI): domain Bacteria; kingdom Pseudomonadati; phylum Pseudomonadota; class Alphaproteobacteria; order Hyphomicrobiales; family Nitrobacteraceae; genus Bradyrhizobium; species Bradyrhizobium sp. AUGA SZCCT0160. Next base: position 211,904 of record NZ_JAFCMD010000006.1, on the reverse strand, counting down.
AAACCGGGGTCGGTCCGAGTTCGTCCGAGATCGATCCGGCGAGACCATCTTCCGGTCCGCTGCCACGCCGGCGGCGTCCACCGCGACGTCCGCGACGGCGCGGGCGGCGCTCGCCGTTTGGTCCCTGTTCGCCGCGCGCAACAGCACCCTGTTCGTCGCCCTCGTCGTCGTCGGCTTCGCCGTCGTCGGCAACCGTGACCGCGCCATCAGCGCTTTCGGGTGCAACGCGCAGGGCGTCATTGTCGTCGCGCGGGGCTGCCCCTTCACGCGGCTCGCCACGGCCGCGGCGGCGCCGGCGGCGCTTGCGGCGGTGGCCGTCGGCTTCGCTTTCACCGGCGACTTCTTCGCCGCCGGCGGCTTCCTCGGTCAGGCCTTCGGTTTCTTCGGTCTCGACTTCACCTTCGATGTCGAACGGCTCTTCGTCGTCATAGGCTTCCTCGACCTGGGACGGGAACGCCGCGGCCTGCGCCGCCAGCAAGGCCTTGGCGGCTTCCAGCGTGTGCACCTGTTCGCCGCGATCGATGATGAACGATTGCTGGCCGGCCACCGTGGGATCGGCAACGATCGCAAGCGTGACCTTGAAGGCGTTTTCGAGATCGCGCAGATGGCCGCGCTTGTGGTTGAGGACGTAGAGCGCGACGTCGGTGCGGGTGCGCACCACCAGATTGTGGGTCGCGCCCTTCATCAGAATTTCTTCGATGCCGCGCAGCAATTGCAGCGCCACTGACGACACCGAGCGGACATGGCCGCTGCCGCCGCAATGCGCGCAGGGCTCGGTCGAACTCTCCAGCACGCTGGCGCGGATGCGCTGGCGCGACATTTCCAACAGGCCGAAATGCGAGATGCGGCCGACCTGGATGCGGGCGCGGTCCTGCCGCAGGCAGTCGCTTAGCTTGCGCTCGACCGCGCGGTTGTTGCGCTTCTCGTCCATGTCGATGAAGTCGATGACGATCAGGCCGGCAAGATCGCGCAGACGCAGCTGCCGCGCGACTTCCTCTGAGGCTTCGAGGTTGGTCTTGAGCGCGGTGTCCTCGATGTGGTGCTCGCGGGTCGATCGGCCGGAGTTGACGTCGATCGAGACCAAAGCTTCGGTCTGGTTGATGACGATGTAGCCGCCCGAGCGCAGTTGCACCGTCGGCGAGAACATCGCATCGAGCTGGCTCTCGACGCCCATCCTTGAGAACAGCGGCTGGCCGTCGCGATATTGCCGGACCGCCCGCACGTTCGAGGGCATCAGCATCTTCATGAAATCGCGGGCTTCATCGTAGCCGGCCTGGCCGGCGACCTGGATTTCGTCGATTTCCTTGTTGTAGAGGTCGCGCAGCGAGCGCTTGATCAGCGAGCCTTCCTCGTAGACCAGCGTCGGGGCCTGCGACTTCAGCGTCATGTCGCGCACGGTTTCCCACATGCGGATCAGATATTCGAAGTCGCGCTTGATTTCGGGCTTGGTGCGCGAGGCGCCGGCGGTGCGCAGGATGATGCCCATGCCCTCGGGCACGTCGAGATCCTGCACCACTTCCTTGAGCCGCGAACGGTCCTGGGCCGAGGTGATCTTGCGGCTGATGCCGCCGCCGCGGGCGGTGTTGGGCATCAGCACGGCGTAACGGCCGGCCAATGACAGATAGGTGGTCAGCGCCGCACCCTTGTTGCCGCGCTCTTCCTTGACGACCTGCACCAGCATGACCTGGCGGCGCTTGATGACTTCCTGGATCTTGTACTGGCGGCGCGGACGGAAGGCGCGCTCCGGCACTTCCTCGAGCACATCGTCGCCACCGACGGATTCGACGACTTCCTCTTCGGCATCGTCGCCATCGTCTTCATCATCGTCGTCTTGCTCGTCGCCTTCCGGCGCGGGGGCACGATCCTCATGGGAGGCGGCGGCGTATTCCTCGCCGGCATACTCGGCGCGCGGCGCGTCATCGGCATGGGCGGCGTTTTCGAGCGCGTGTTCGTCGCCGTGCCGTGCATCGTGCGCCGGCTCGTCGTGATGCGCATGAACCTCGTGGCTTTCGGCGCTGGCCGTTACCTCTGCCGGCGCGGCGACGGCCTCAACCGGTGCCGCATCGGATTGGAATGAAGCTACCGGGGCTTCGGCCGCGGCATGATCAGGGGTGTTATCCTGGACGTGTTCTTGGACGCGATCTTGGGCGTGCTCTTCGAGGTGGTCTTCCTGGGGGCGACCCTGTTCATGCGAATGATCGTCGTGATCATGCGCAACATACCCATGATCGTGGCCGTGGTCGGCTGTATCGGCGGGATGGTGATCGCCATCATGGGCGCGGGCTTCGTCGGGGTGTGCGCCTTCATGCAAGCGCTGCGCCTCGCCCTCATAGGGCTGGGCGGCCTGCGCCGGATCGATCGCGGCGTTTTCGACGACGTCGCTCTGGACCCGTTCGCCATGGCCGCGGCGGCGGGCGTTGCGGTGGCGCGAACGGCCGCGGTGACGGTTGGAGGAGCGGTTCTCGCTCTCTTCCTCGGCCTCGCGATGGGCGCGTTCGTCGGCCTCGATCAGCGCCTGCCGGTCGGCGACCGGGATCTGGTAATAGTCGGGATGGATTTCGCTGAAGGCCAGGAAGCCGTGGCGGTTGCCGCCATATTCGATGAAGGCCGCCTGCAGCGACGGCTCTACGCGCGTGACCTTAGCGAGGTAGATATTGCCGCGCAGTTGTTTGCGCTGGGCGGTCTCGAAATCAAATTCTTCGACGCGATTGCCGCGGACCACGACGACCCGGGTCTCTTCCGGGTGGGTGGCATCGATCAACATCTTGTTGGGCATTTTGGAGCTCTTGACGGCGGCGGGCGCGGTGCATGGCGCGCGCATATTGCGCGGCCCGGTGACGCGACGGTCCACCTGATTCGGGGGTGAGGGGAAGGCCAAAACGCAAACCTTGGCGCCGCGCCGAACGGGGAGCCACCGGAACAAAACGACGTGCGAAGCTTTCGCTTCGCGTCGGCGCGATCGTTCCGTGGATCCTGGTCGGCAACACAGTCTGGCGCATCAAGCGTCGGCCCGTCTGAACATGTTGGCGGCAAAATTGACCGCCGTGTCTATCGCTGAAGGCCCGGCGCGGCGCATTCGCGCTCGCCGGCCATCGCATATCGGACCATTTTGGGGTCCAGATAATCAGTTCTGCCGTGTCTCAAACCGTCCCTGGAGCAAGATAGTACCTTGCAAGTTAGTACCTGGGATCGGACGCCGCTCGGGCTCGAAACCGCCTCTCCGTGTCAGCCGCGCGCAGCGCTGGCTGGTGGAGGGATCGGGAAAGACGCAGGTCCCTTCGACTTGGAAGGTTCCGGCGCTGCACCGGGAGGCTGAACGCGACACAACCGGGAGTATTAGCCGTCAGCACCTCGTACATACGTGGATTGCCCGCCGGGTGCAAGGGAGCGTCAGGGAGCGTCAAGGGCAGCGTCGCAGCACGGCAACACTCATCCCTTTTCGCTTTTCGACCCTTAAGCTTCGATTAACCCTGTGGTTCTAATGCGGTAAGAGGGCTGCCTCGGAGGCGTCGAATCGTTGGCTAACCGCGCAAATCACCGGGTTTTGCTGGGGTGCGGCCTGTTGTGCGCCGCAGCATTGGCGTGTGCCAATTTCATCACCCCGAGCGCTGCGCAGGGGCCTTCGCCTGGACCGGCTGCGGCAAGCGCCTCGAATTTTCCGGTCGCCTCCGATGCAAGGCTGGCCGGCGACAGCAAACAAACCCGCTTCGTCCTCGATCTCGACAGGCCGATCCAGTTTCGCGCCTTTGCGCTGGCCGATCCCTATCGCGTGGTCGTCGATATTCCCCAGGTCAGCTTCAAGCTGGCCGCGGGCACCGGCAGCACGGGGCGCGGGCTGGTCAAGGCGTTCCGCTATGGCCTCGTCATGCCGGGCGGTTCGCGAATCGTGTTTGACCTGACGGGACCGGCCAAGGTCGCCAAATCCTATGTGCTGGAAGCGGCCAACGACCAGCCGCCGCGGCTGGTGCTGGAGCTGGAAGAGGTGGACCGGACCGCCTTCGTGCAGTTGCTGGCGCCCGAGAATCGCCCCGAACTGCGGCCGGCGATTGCTTCCGCCAATGCCGCAGTCGGGCCGGACGATGCACCGGCGGCGGCAAAGCCCGCGCAGGCGCAGGATACCCGTCCCCTGATCGTGATCGATCCCGGCCATGGCGGCATCGACAACGGCACCCAGGCCGGCGGCGAGATGGAAAAGAATCTGGTGCTGGGATTTGGCCTCGCGCTGCGCGATCGCATCGAGAAATCAGGCAAATACCGCGTCGTCATGACCCGTACGGACGATACGTTCATTCCCTTGAACGACCGCGTCAAGGTCGCGCGCACCCAGTCGGCCGCGCTGTTCGTCTCGATCCACGCCGACGCCCTGCCGCGCCGGGAGGGCGATGCCCACGGCGCCACCATCTACACCTTGTCCGACAAGGCCTCCGACGCTGAAGCCGAGCGGCTGGCCGAGGCCGAGAACAAGTCGGACGCCATTGGCGGCGTCAATCTCACCGACGAGCCGACCGAAGTCGCCGACATCCTGATCGACCTCGCGCAGCGCGAGACCCGAACGTTTTCAAACCGGTTCGCCCGCATCTTGATGGGCGAGATGAAGACCACGGTGCGGATGCACAAGCACCCGTTGAAATCCGCCGGCTTCCGCGTCTTGAAGGCGCCGGACGTGCCCTCGGTGCTGGTCGAACTCGGCTATGTCTCGAACAAGGGCGACCTTGAGCTCCTGATGTCGGAGAACTGGCGGAACAAGACCGTCGGATCGATGGCGCAGGCGATTGATGCATTTTTCGCCAAACGGCTGGCAACCGCCGGACCCGGCAAATGAAAAGCCGTATGAAAATGCTGATTAAATGCACGCGATGCTGTGAAGGAAGCCCTAGTTTGGCCACAGCGGCAGCGGTATAGAAAACTACCGCAGGGTCTTCGGAATCGGCCATTATTGTCCGTCGGCCCCTTTATTGTTGGTACGCGCAACGACGGGTCCGTCGGGCGAGGGCTTGAGCGCTTCGATTTGCGCTTGGATTTTGATGGCAAGGCAGACGCCGCAAGTCACGGCGCAAGGGTTGGAACGGAACTTCGATCATGCGCTTGCTGGTGCGGTTTTTGGGATTCTTGTTCGCTGCCGGAACCGTGGTGTTCCTGGTGGGCGTCGCCGGCGTCGCCGGCGCGATCTGGCATTTCTCCAAGGACTTGCCGGATTATTCGCAGCTTCAGGATTATGAACCGCCTGTGATGACGCGCGTGCACGCCTCAGACGGCGCGCTGCTCGGCGAGTATTCCAAAGAGCGCCGACTCTATCTGCCGATCCAGGCGGTGCCGAAACTCGTCATCAACGCGTTCCTCGCCGCCGAAGACAAGAACTTCTACGAGCATGGTGGCATCGACTTCACCGGCATGGCGCGCGCGGCGGTGCTGTATGCGCAGAACTACGGCTCCAACCGCCGGCCGCAGGGTGCGTCGACCATCACCCAGCAGGTCGCAAAGAACTTCCTGTTGACCAATGAGGTCTCCTTCGCCCGCAAGATCAAGGAAGCCTTGCTGGCGATGCGTATCGAGCGCGCCTATTCGAAGGATCGCATCCTCGAACTCTATCTCAATGAAATCTATCTCGGCCTCGGCGCCTACGGCATCGCGGCGGCGTCGCTGGTCTATTTCGACAAGTCGGTGAACGAGCTTACGATCTCGGAAGCCTCGTATCTGGCGGCGCTGCCGAAAGCGCCGGCGGCGCTGCATCCGGTGCGCAACCGCGACCGCGCGATCGAACGCCGCAACTACGTTGTCGATCGTCTCGTCGAAAACGGCTGGATCAAGCAGGCCGATGCCGACAAGGCGCGCAAGGATCAACTCCTGGTCACCAGCCGCGGTACCGGCGCGCATATCTTCGCCGGCGAGTATTTCGCCGAGGAAGTCCGGCGCGACATCTTCGAACGTTACGGCGAAAAGAAGCTCTATGAAGGTGGCCTCTCGGTCCGGGCGACGCTCGACCCGAAGATGCAGGTGATGGCGCGCAAGACCATGGCGGCCGGCATGGTCAATTACGATGAGGCGCAGGGCTGGCGGGGTGCGCCAAGCAAGCTCGACATTACCGGCGATTGGGGCGTGAAGCTGGCCGACGTCAAGGCGCTGAGCGATATCTCGCCCTGGCGGATGGCTGTGGTGCTGGAGACCAGCGACCAGTCGGCCCGGGTCGGTTTCCAGCCCGGTCGCGAGCTCGGCGGCGCCGTCGCCAAGCAACGGCAGACCGGCATCATCACCATCGATGGCGTCAAATGGGCCAAGGCGGCGTCGGGGCCGACCAAGGGCAGAACGCCGACTTCGGTCGCGCAAGTGCTCGCACCGGGCGACGTGATTTATGTCGATCCGCTGTTCGGCAAGGACGGCAATCCGGTGGAGGGGCAGTATCGCCTGCGCCAATTGCCTGAAGTGTCGGGTGCGATGGTGGCAATGGATCCCTGGACCGGCCGCGTGCTGGCCATGGTCGGCGGATTCTCGTTCGACCAGAGCCAGTTCAACCGCGCGACGCAGGCGTACCGGCAGCCGGGTTCCTCGTTCAAACCGCTGGTCTATTCAGCGGCCATGGACAATGGCTACACGCCGTCGACCGTGGTGGTCGACGCGCCGATCGAAATCGATCAGGGGCAGGGCGCCGGCGTCTGGCGCCCGGAAAACTATTCGTCCGGCAAGTACAACGGTCCGGTGACGCTGCGCAATGCGCTGCGGCAGTCGCTCAACACGGTGACGGTGCGGCTGGCGCAGGACATCGGCATGCCCCTGATTGGCGAATATTCGCGGCGCTTCGGCGTTTACGACGAACTGCCGAACTATCTGTCCTATTCGCTCGGCGCCGGCGAAACCACGGTCATGCGCATGGTCACGGCCTATTCGATGTTCGCCAATGGCGGCCGCCGCGTGAAGCCGACTTTGATCGATCGCATCCAGGACCGCTACGGGCACACCATCTACAAGCATGACGCGCGCGAATGCCGCGGCTGCGACGCGCCCGGCGGCTGGAAGAATCAGCCCGAACCGCAACTGGTCGACCGCCGCGAGCAGGTGCTCGATCCGATGACGGCCTATCAGATCACCTCGATGATGGAATATGTCGTGCAGGCCGGCACCGCGACTGTCGTGAAGGAAGTCGGCAAGCCGATCGCCGGCAAGACCGGAACCACCAACGATGCGAAGGACGCGTGGTTCATCGGCTTCTCGCCGGACCTCGTGGTCGGCATCTATGTCGGCTACGACAAGCCGCGCACCCTCGGTGGCAAGGCGACCGGCGGTGCGCTGGCCGCGCCGATCGCACGCGACTTCCTCAAGCTCGCGCTCGCCGACAAGGCCGCGATCCCGTTCAAGGTGCCGGCCGGAATCAAGCTGGTTCGCGTCGATGCCAAGAGCGGCATGCGCGCAGGTCCCGGCGAAGGTGGCCGGACCATCCTGGAAGCCTTCAAGCCGGGTACAGCTCCGCCGGATAATTACTCCGTCATTGGCGTGGCCGATGCCGATGGGCGCGCCCCGCAGGGATATCAAGGCGGATATCAGGGGGGATACCAGTCGCCCGACTCCGGCCACATCATGCGGCCCGGCGGGCTGTACTAGGCTCGTTGGTGTGAAGAAACCGCTTGGGACCGAACCCCAGGCGGATTGCGCTTTGTGAGAGACGCCGCTACATCCCTGCGAACACTAACTCTATATGTTGACGCGTTTTCTTCACGCGAACCAGTACCCACTTCGCTTGAAAACGCTATATTAGCGGTTTGCACCGCAGATCAGAGACACCATGCGCGCCGAAGTCGAACGCCTCGTTGAAGAGATCAAGCAGTCAGTCGGGCTGCTGAGGAGGCATCTTTGACGTTGAACAGTCCACGGCACGGCTAGCCGAGCTGAACAAGCTCGCCGAAGATCCCAATCTCTGGAACGATCCGCAGAAGGCCCAGAAGCTGATGCAGGAGCGCACCTCGCTGGAGGATGCGCTGCAGGGCATCGGCAAGGTCGAGCGCGAACTCAGCGACAATGTCGAGATGATCGAACTCGGCGAAGCCGAGAACGATGCCGGTGTCGTCACCGAAGCCGAGAACGCACTGAAGGCGCTGAAAAAGGAAGTGGCGCGCCGCGAGCTCGAGGCGCTGCTGTCGGGCGAGGCGGACCGGTTCGATTCCTATCTCGAAGTCCATGCCGGCGCGGGTGGCACCGAAAGCCAGGACTGGGCCGAGATGCTGCTGCGCATGTATACGCGCTGGGCCGAGAAGCACGGCTTCAAGATCGAATACCTGGAAGAGACGCAAGGCGAAGAAGCCGGCATCAAATCCGCCACCATCCAGATCTCGGGCCACAACGCCTATGGCTGGCTCAAGACCGAGGCGGGCGTGCACCGGCTAGTTCGGATATCGCCGTACGATTCCAACGCACGCCGGCACACCTCGTTCTCGTCGGTCGCGATCTTTCCCGTGGTCGACAACAGCATCAAGATCGACATCGCGGAGTCCGACGTGCGCACCGACACCATGCGCTCCGGCGGTGCCGGCGGTCAGCACGTCAACAAGACCGAATCCGCGGTGCGGCTGACGCATATTCCGACCGGCGTCGCCGTGGTCTGTCAGGCCGGCCGCTCGCAGCACAAGAACCGCGCGCAGGCCTGGGACATGTTGCGCGCGCGGCTCTACGAAATCGAGCTGAAGAAGCGCGAGGAACAGGCCGCGGCGGATCAGGCCGCCAAGACCGATATCGGCTGGGGTCACCAGATCCGCTCCTACGTGTTGCAGCCCTACCAGATGGTCAAGGATCTGCGCACCGGTGTGCAGACCTCGGACACGTCGGGCGTGCTCGACGGCGATCTCGATGAGTTCATGGCCGCGACGCTGGCACAGCGTGCGTTCGGCACCTCGCCCGGTTCGGTCGAGGATGTGGATTAACCCATGACAATTTGCCCATGACGACAGTCGCTTTCATCGGCCTCGGCCGCATGGGGCACGGCATGGCGGGCCGCTATCTCGATGCCGGCTTTTCGGTTGCGATCTGGAATCGCAGCAAGGCGAAAGCCGAAGATCTAATCACGCGCGGCGCGCGCTGGGCGGCCTCACCGGCAAACGCGGCCGATGGCGCGGATGCCGTCGTCACCATGGTCGCCGATGACGGAGCGTCTCGCGCCGTGTGGCTCGGCCAGGATGGCGCGGCCGCGAAGATGAAGCCCGGCACGCTGGCGATCGAATGCTCCACGGTGTCGTACCAGCACGCGCTCGACCTGGCGCGTGAACTGCGCGGGCGCGAGTTGATCTACATCGATTGCCCCGTCACCGGCCTGCCGAGCGCGGCGGCCGCCGGGAAGCTGACGCTGCTGGTTGGCGCCGACACAGCTGATCTCGATCGGGCAAAACCATATCTGGCGCCGATCAGCGACATAGTCCGGCACTTTGGCGCTGTCGGCACCGGCACCGTCTTCAAGCTGATCAACAATCTGATGGGCGCGGTGCAGATCGCAAGTCTGGCCGAAGGCATCGCGATGGCCGAGCAGGCAGGGCTGGACATGAACCTCGTGGCGGAAGCGCTGGCGACCGGCGCGGTCGCGAGCCCGCAGGTGATCCGCCATTCAAAGCGCATGGTGGCGCGCGACTTCTCCGGCGCGTCGTTCACGGCGGCGCTCCGCCACAAGGATGCCGCCTATGCGGTGCAGTTGGCCGAAAGCCTGCTGGCCCGAACGCCGCCGGTCGGCCGCGCCGCGGTGGAAGCCTATGCCCATGCCAAGGCCGAGATGCCCGACGACGACGAAGGCAGGATGATCGAGATCGTGTCGCGCCCGAAATAGGCGCGTACGTGTTCGGAAATCGGGTGGGCAAGGCTCGCGGGCCGGAATAGATCTGCGCCGAATGCAGATATGAGCCGTACATGACCACCGCCGACAACCGGATCGACGCCCGCGACTGGTCGCTGCTCGGCGTGCTTTCGATCCTGTGGGGCGGCTCGTTCTTTTTCAACGGCGTGGTGCTGCGCGAATTGCCGCCGTTGACACTGGTGCTGCTGCGCGTGGCGCTGGCCTCGATCATCCTGCTGCCGCTGCTATGGGTCTACCGGATCGATTTTCCAAAAGGCATTGCAGGCTGGAAGCCGTTCTTCGCGATCGGGCTTTTCAACAACGTGCTGCCGTTCTCGCTGATCGTGGCGGGGCAGACGACGATCCCGAGCGGGCTGGCCTCGATCCTCAACGCCACCACGCCGTTGTTTACCGTTGTGGTGATGGCGGCGGCCGGTGAAGAGAAGCTGCAGGTGCGGCGGATCGCGGGCGTCGTGGTGGGCTTGATCGGCGTCGTCATCCTGCGTGGCTGGAGTTTGGACGGCGACGGATTCTGGAGCGGGCAGGGCATCGGCATCCTGCTCTGCCTCGCCGGCGCGTTCAGCTATGGCCTGTCGGCGCTCGTGGCGCGACGGCTGCTGTCGAACTCGCCGCCGCTGGGGACGGCGACGTTTCAGTTGCTCGCTTCGAGCGTCATGATGGTGATTGTCGCCGGCTTCGTCGAACGCCCCTGGCAATTGCCGATGCCAGGCGTTGCGACGTGGCTTGCGGTGATCGGTCTGGCTGTCCTGTCGACGGCGCTGGCCTATATCGTGTTCTTCCAGATCCTGCGGCGCTCCGGCGCCACCAATGTCATGCTGGTGACGCTATTGATTCCGGTCACCGCCATCGTGCTCGGCTATCTGGTGCTGGGCGAGCAGATTTCGCCGCGCGAGATCGCGGGCGCGCTGGTGATCGGCAGCGCGCTGCTGTTGATCGACGGGCGGGTGCTCGGGTTGGTTCGACGGCCGGCTGCCATAGGATAGATGGCGCTAGCCGTTGTTTTCGGTGAATTTCTTGTAGATCCAGCGCCTGCCGTCATGGCGCCGCCAAACCTTGCCGGTCAGCAACCGTCCGGTGATGGATCGCCGAGGAATGAAAATCTTCCGCAAGTGCCAGACTTCGGCCCAGGCGGGCTTCGGACTGAGGCTCAATATTCGTAACCGCTCCTGGCTTTCCGCATGCATGGCGCGCGCTCACGATTTAACGAGGCCGCCGGGCGGAAAATGATCGCCCGACGGCGAAGTTAACAGGGGTTGGAACGAACAAATCGTCCACTGCATGCACGATAGCCCGCGGCGGTCGTGATGCAATTGAAGTCGCTGGTTAAGCTAACCTGTCAACCTTACCGGCGGCTCTTCCATTGCGCGAACCAGCTTGAAAATCTTCCGTTGTCGCGCTCGCCGCCGTGCCAGGCGGCATAGACCGCGCCGTTGTCTGCCACCAACACGACGGCATCGAGGCCTTTGGAACGGCGCAGCGTGTCGATGGCTTGCTGCGGCGTTTGCGCGATTGGACCTGCGACATTGAAGGACGTGTTGACGGATATCTCGACGCCGATGTGACGGCCGAGCGCCTTCAGATAAGCGTGGGTGAGGGGATCGTCATCCGCATTGACGATCTGAATCCGGCCGGTGCCGTCGGCATGAATCACGGCCGGAATCTTGTCGCGTGCGCCCGGCTTCGATTGCGCCGTCAGCACCATGTAATTGTAGGCGTTGTAACCGGCATCGGAGGCGCCCGGCAGCAGCTCGAAATATTGGTGGGCAGCTTCCAGCGTTGCCATCGGCGCCAGCGGGCGGATCGCCTCGCGGTATTTGACGCGCTCGTTGAGCCGCTCTCGCGCGTTGTGGTCACAGGGATTGGCGAGGATCGAGCGGTGGCCGAGCGCGCGCGGTCCGGTCTCGGCGGCGCCCTGATAGAGCGCAATCACGCCGCTCTGCGCGACCACAAACGCCATCAGATCGGCGATAGCGTCGCGTCCATCCGCGGTCGAGATATCACCAATGCGTTGCGAGGCGATATCATCGGCTCCGAGCGCGCTCGCAATGGATTCATTTGACGGCGGCAGGCCGCAATAGAACGCATGTGTCATCGGCGCGCCGCGCGGGGCGCCCGCCAGATGCGCGAACAGCCACGCCGCGCCGATGGTGACGCCGGGATCGCCGGGCACCGGCGGCACCCACAAATGCAGGCGCGCGTTGCGCTGCTGGGCGCCGGCGAACCAGGCTTCATTGAAATGTTCGAGCAGGCGCATGTTGCCGATCGCGTTCAGCGCCACGCCGCCGGTCAGCACCAGCCGGCTCGCGCCTGTGACGCGCAACAGGTGATCGACGACGTGGATCATGGCGTCCTCGAACACCAATTGCGTCGCGGCGGCCTTGTCGAGGCGATCCTTGGTGTCGGGACGGTGATGGATGTCCTCGACACGCAGCACCGCGTCGGGATTCCAGAGCTGCTCGGGCTTGAGCGCTGGTCCAAGGATGTCGGTGAGCGCCGTCTTGTAAGGGTTGTCGAACGGGTCGCAATACCAGTTGGCCATCGCGCGGTTGAGCCTGACTTCGCCGGCTTCGCCGAAGTGCAGGACGTTTCGCAGCCGCGCGTAATACGGATTTGTCGCGCGGTTCATGTCGCCCCAGGCGGCCGCGCCCATATAGCGGCCCTCGCTGGAGAGCCAAGTCCAGCCGCCCTGCGTTGAAGAGATCACGCTGTAGAACGCACCCAATGAATCGAACATGCTGTCGTTGCAGTAGAGCCGGCGCATCTTGCCGTGCTGGACGACGTACAACGAGATCGACCCCTGATCGCCGGTGCCATCGAGCACCGCGACCGCCACCGGCTCGCCGTCGTCGGCGAAGGGCGATGCCGCATAGGAAAACCAGGCATGGTTGTCGTGATGCGGCAGGCAGATCAGCGGCAGGCGTTCGGAAAGCCCCATTTGCTTCGCAAGGATCTTCGGCGTGCGCGTCATCTGGTCGAGACGTCGTCCGTCGAAGCCCGCGGCTTCGGTGGTGCGCAGCAGCTTGAGGCTTTGCGGGATTTCTTCCAGCACCGCGCGTGCCAGTGTTCCCGCCAATGTCGGGTAGTCCCAGCTGGTCAGCCAGGCGTCGATATCGGCGATGTCGCGCCCGATGCCACGCAAGGCTGCAACCATCGCATCGACAGAGGCGCGCGGATATTCCGTCGTGTGCTTGTTGCCGGAAAAACGTTCTTCCTCGTTGTTGAGGATCAGGCGGGGGCCATGGGCCTGCGTTACCTCGACCAGCGCCACGCCCGAATTGTGCGTGCCGGGCGCGCCGAGGCCGGCGAGATAGACCGTTTCCCCGCGCGCGAGCTTGTCGCGCACCTGCGCGATGCGCGCATCGGCAAATTTCGAGCCGAGCTGGTGAAAGCCGGCCGCGCCAAACGTCTTCGCCGCCAGCCATCGCGCGGCGCGGAATCCGCCGGCGGCGAGCTTCGGATGTCGGGGACCAATGCGTGTCGTCGGGTTCAATTCCAAGGGGGCCTTGCAGGGGAAACGTGTCGCCATGCATCAATCATAAAAGGCGGCGCGCAACAATGCTGTTTCATCCAGCGGAATAAGCGGCCGCTTGCCAGCCCGCGCGCGGCTTGCGACACTTTGCCGAACGACTTCTTTCCGATCGATCAGATGCAGCTGATGAAGTTCAACGGCATAAGCTGGGAGCTGTTCGGCGATATCATCGCGGGTGAGGTTGGGCACTAAGCCAGCATTGATTGGTTCAGCTCATCCTGCGCAGGGTCGAGGACGGGGTTTCGCCGAATTTCTTGCCGTAAGCGCGCGCCATGCGGCTGAGATGGGTAAATCCGAGTTCGAATGCGATCTCCGTGATGCTCTCGCCGGGGCGTGCGCTGGTCAGCCGGGCATTGAGGTGCGCCAGCCTGATATCGAGCAGCATCTGCGAAATCGACGTGCCGAAATGGCGGCGGAAGCCGATCTGCAGCGCGCGGATGCCGATGCCGGTGATTTCGGCGAGTTGGGCCAGATCGAGCGGCTCGGCGGCGTGGGCATGCAGGCAATCCCGCGCCCGCCGCAACGGCCGCGGCAGCGTTTCGGCGCGGCCGCCGAACACCTGCATCGCTACGCTCCGGCTGTGGTGCTGACCGTGGAGCAGGGCGCCGAGCAGCGCCTCGCGCAATTCGGCCGCGGCAACCGATGCCAGGCGGCGGCTGGGTCCGAGACGCTCGGCCAGATCGACCAGGTCAGCGGCCCCTGACAGCAGCTCGCGCCCGCAGGCCTGGTTGAGATCGATCGCCGGCGTAAACTCGACCGCACCCGCCGGCTTTCCTGAAAGCGCTGCGGCCCGCTGTTCGACCAGCCGCCGGTCCACCAGAAGGATGAGTTGGGCGCAATCGCCATCCCATGTCATCCGCGTCGGGATGGTCGGGGAAAGCAGCGAAGCGCGCGTGCCCGGGCTGCTTTCAACCTCGCAGGCCGCGGTTGCGATCCGCGCTGATCCGTGCAGCGGAATCTGCAGCAGAAAAAAGCGGTCGAGGCAGCCGGGATCGATCGATACCGATCCGCCATAGGCGACGTAGTTGATGGAGAACCCTTCGAAGGCGGCGCAATTGTGCAGGGCGTAGAAATCGGGCGCGGATGAGCGAACAGGCTTCAATTCATGGGGGCAGAAGATGCGTCCGATCGCCTCGGCGGCGGCATCGACATCGCCGGTCGATACGCGATTGAACGCGGCCAGCCTCGCGTCTTGAACCCTTTCCGCAACGGCTGCGCCCATCGTCCTCACACGGCCTTCGGGGTTGTTTGAACCCTATAATATCTCCGGGACGGGGTGCTTGGAAAGGCGGTTTGGCAGGGCACAGTGCCCGATCATTGCGCAGTAGGTGCTGCGATGATCGTGCGCCGCAACATCGCCCGTGCCGGCCAAAAGAAATTCTTGGGCGCCGATGGCGGATTCGTTTTGCGGCTAGACGGCCCGGCGGGTTCGCCGCAGCCTGCGCAAACACGACTGATTGATCCGGTCGGACAAATTATTCAACAGGAGACGGCACATGGCAGCACTCGAAAAGGGGATCACCGCTGATGGTACCGGCTACGGCGGCGTGACCTGGAATATCCTGGGCCAGGTCTATTTCCCGAAGGCGGTGACCGATTCCACCTTCGCCTTCGAGACCAACAGCGACCCCGGCCAGTTCGTGCCGGTCCATATCCATCCGACGCAGGATGAATTCATTCTGGTGCAGGAAGGCGAACTCGATCTCAAGCTCGACGGCGTCTGGGTCAAGGCGAAGGCCGGCGACCTGGTGCGGCTGCCGCGCGGCATTCCGCACGGTTACTTCAACAAATCAGACAAGCCGGCGCGCGCGCTGTTCTGGGTGTCGCCGATGCAGAAGCTCGAAGCGCTGTTTCACCGGCTGCACAACATGACCGACCCCGCGGAGGTGGTCCGGGTTTCCGCCGAGCACGAGGTGAACTTCCTGCCGCCCGAGGCCAACGAATAGCGGCGCGAGCTTTCACGACGGAGACAACCATGGTCAAGCAAAAGCAGGTCTGCATCATCGGCGCCGGCGTGTCCGGGCTGGCTGCGGCCAAGGCATTTTCGTCGCGCGGACATCGCGTCAGCATTGTCGAGCGCAGCGGCGATCTCGGCGGCGTGTGGGAGCCGGCAAGATCCTATCCTGATGTGCAGACCCAAAGCCCGAAGGAGCTTTACCGCTACACCGACAAGGCCATGCCGGCATCCTATCCGGAATGGCCGAAGGGTCCGCAGGTCCATGCCTATCTTGCCGAATACGCCCGCGATCATGGCCTCGATCGCCTGATCCGCTTCAATACCGAGGTGGTGCAGATGAATAGCCGCCCGGACTCCAAGCCGGGCTGGCGGCTCGACCTTCGCGGCCCCGCCGGCAGCACGCCGGAGGACTTTGACTTCGTCGCGGTTTGCATCGGGCAGTTCAACGAACCGCAGACCCTCAGCCTTCGCGGCGAGGACGCGTTCAAGGCGCAGGGCGGACGCATCCTGCACTCCTCGCAATACAACGATGCCGGCCTCGCCAAGGGCAAGAAGGTGGTTGTGCTGGGCGGCTCGAAATCGGCCACCGACATTGCGGTCAACGCGGTCAATTCCGGCGCCAGCGCGGTCACGCTGGTGTACCGCGAGCCGGTGTGGCGGATTCCCTACTTCATCGGCGGCCTGATCAACTTCAAGCGCATCCTCTACATCCGCGCGCAGGAGGAGATGTTCAAGAGCTGGGGCATCGGCGCGCTGTCGCGGTTCAAGCACGCGGTGGCGAAGCCGTTTGTCTGGGCCAACTGGCGCGGCCTGGAAAGCATGCTGAAGCTGCAGCTCAAGCTGAAGAAATGCGACATGGTTCCGAAGCAGCGCATCGAGGATGGCGTCAATTGCTCGGTGCCGATCGCCACGCCGGACTTCTTTCCGATGGTGGCCGATGGCCGGATCAAGGCGATCCGCGGCAGCTTCAATCACTATGACGGCAACAGCATCGTGATGACCGGCGGCGAGCGCGTTGCAGCCGACCTCGCCATCCTGGCCATCGGCTACAAGCTCGGCGTGCCGTTCCTGCCGCAGGCGCTTCGTGACCGTCTGGTGGACGGCGACGGCCAGTACAGGCTCTACCGGCTGATCGCCAATCCGGATCTGCCGGACATGGGTTTTGTCGGCTTCAACTCCAGTTTCTGCACGGTGCTGTGCGCCGATCTGGCGGCAAACTGGCTGGTCCGTTACGCCGACGGCCAGCTTGCGCAGCAGCCGAGCCCCGCCGAGATGCGTGACAACATCGAACTGATGCTGCATTTCAAACGCGTGGAGCGGCCAGCGGCCGGCGTCTATGGCGGGCTGTGCGTTGCGCCCTACCATTTCAAGCATTTTGACGAGTTGCTCGCCGACATCGGGACAACAACACGCCGGCGCAGCGCGCTGGCGGAGAAATTTACCCCACCCGACGCGGATGCGTATGCGCGGTTTCTCGCTTCTGCACCGGACTACAAGGTATCAGCATGACGCGGGGAGACGGCCAATAACCGAGCTAGGCCGCGCTCCGGCTCGCAGGATTTCCCAACGATCGAGGCCGCCGGATTGTCAGGTGGCCCGGGCGGCTGCGGCGGCGGTGGAATGGGCGGAGGCGGTGGTCGACGATAAGGGCGCGGACGGTGCATTAATACCGCTGGTCGAGGCTCATTTTACTTTGCATGGGGTTGTTTTCGCGATTTTTTATCTGCGGAGGCGGGAACGGGATCATTGGCGCTTCGCGCTGACCTCTAGCCGGAGCTGAGCCGCACACCGGCGCGCAAAAACTTCTGCGGGTCGACCGCGTCGCCGTCGATCCGTGTTTCATAATGCAGATGCGGACCGGTCGAGCGGCCGGTTGAGCCGACCGCACCGATCACCTGTCCGATCTTGACGACGTCGCCGACCCTGACGTGGATCTCCGACAGATGGCCGTAGCGGGTCGATAGCCCGTTGCCGTGGTCGATCTCGACCATGCGGCCATAGCCGCCCATCCATCCCGATGAAGCCACTTTGCCGTTCGCGGTCGCGCGCACGGGATCGCCGGTCGCGGCGCGGAAATCGAGGCCGGTATGCATCGCCGGCCGACCAAGGAAAGGATCGCTGCGGACGCCGAAGCCGGAGGTAAACTCGACTTCGCCGACGACGGGTTTGCGATAAGGCACCAGCGCCAGCGTGCGATTCAACCGCTCGACCTGGGCACGGGTGGCGTTGATCCGGTTGAGCTGGCGCTCGAACGGGCCGGCATCGGCGCCAAGCTTCACCGGCACGAAGGGGCCGCCGACGCCCGAACGTGGCGTCGCGGCTTCGAGCTGCGCCATGTCGAGGCCGAGATCGGTGAACACGCCGCGCATCCGGCGGACGCGCGATTCCATGCTGTCTTCTACCGAGCTCAGCGCCGCCATCTGGCGCCGCTCGACCTGGTCAAGCGACGTCTGCAGCCGGACCAGGACGTTGTCGACGCCTTGAACCTTGGCGTACTGGTTGGCTTGCTGCTTGGCCACGACCGGAGCGCGCGACTCCAGACGGGCTTCACGATCCGGCGGCGCCACAAAGATCACGGTGTCGCTGATCGGGCTGGGCTTCGGTGTCCCGGAAGCGGGGCTCTCGGCGGCGGCGCCGCGGGCCGGCGGCCGGATCGATCCGGTGGCCGTGCTGTCCGGAATCGAGCCGAGCGCGGTGGCGCGGGATTCCAGCGCGGTTTGGCGCTTCATAATCTGGTCGAGCTTCTGGTCGAACTGTTCCTGGTCGAGCAATTGGCGGCTGGTGGTGCGATCGACCTTGGCGCGCAGCTCGGCGATGCGGTCTTCATAGGCGTACTGCATCTCGGCCTGGCGGGCGATTAGCCGGGTCAGGACGTCGTCGCGAAAGGCGAAATAGGTGGCGGTCGCCGCTGACCACATTCCGAGCACGACGACCGTGCCGACGACGATCCAGAACACCACGGGCCCGAACCGCACCTGCTTGCCGGCATGGACAATGGCATAGCCGTCATTGGCCGGGGGGAGTGCCGCGGCCTGCGCCACGGGACGTCGCGCCCGGCTGTCATGGGGATGATGGTGCTGGTGGTACTCGGAATGATGACCGGAACGGTACGACATCGGCTCTCCCGCGCCGGTCGGACAGGGGTTCCGTACGGCTGAATTTGCGAGGCCGATTTGACCCACTCATGGTTAATTTTTGGGAAATGGAACCTGGAAAACTATAATCCTTGCGCTGCGGCCAACACGTCGTCGGCGTGGCCATCGACCCGTACATTGCGCCAGATTTTCGCGATCTTGCCGTCCTTGCCGATCAGAACGGTGGTGCGAAGAATCCCAAGGAAAGTCCTGCCATACATGGATTTTTCGCCCCAGGCGCCATAGGCCTCCAGCATCTCATGTTTCTCATCCGAAATCAGAGGAATCGAGAGCTGGTGCTTGTCGCGAAAGGACTCCTGGGCCCTCACGGTGTCGGCAGATATGCCGAGCACCGCCGTTCCGCTTTCGGCGAACGCGTCCTTGAGCCGGGTGAAGTCGATCGCCTCCCTGGTGCAGCCCGGGGTGTCGGCGCGGGGGTAGAAGAACAGCACCAGTTTTTGGCCGGCGTAATCGGCCAGGGCGACGCTGTCGCCGCCGTCCCGGGGCAGCCGGAAGCCGGGCGCTTTGGCGCCTTCAGCCAGCGCAGCCGCCGGTCCGGGCGCGGGGAGCGGCTTTTCGGCCGGCTTGGGAATCGGCCCGGAATCGGATTTCGGCGTCGCCGATAGGTTGGATTTTAACGATTTCGACGCCGGCTTGTGGGATTCTTTGGTCGAAGCGCTTTTGGCTGCTTTGCCTGATTTTGTTGCGACCGCCTTGCCGGCCTTGGCCGCGGGCGCTTTGACTGGAGCTTTCGAGCCACTGCGGGCTGCCTTCGCCAGGATCGTTTTTTTGGCGGATTTCTTGGCAGGCGCCTTCGCGGATGACTTGGCAGGTGTCTTTGCGGGTGTCTTTGCGGATCCCTTGGAGGATTTCTTGCGCGTTTTCTTGGACATACGCCTTCCTTTCGTCGCTTTCGGCGGATCAACCAATAGGGTATTGCGGGGCTTGTCCCGGCCTATCGGATTCGCTCCGGCTGCTGGGCAAGTTTGATGACCTCGGAGTATGGTTACAAGGAATTCGACGCACCACCCGTCCGCTCGTTGACGGCCCGTTTGATTAAGTCGGCGATTGAGTCCTTGGGCTGGGCTACGAGTAACAGTATTAATCGAGGATTGGCAGCGATGCCGGCACGGGAGCGCTCGATACAGATCGATGGGCGCGCCTGCGGCGACGATCAACCTCAGCGCCAGCACCGAGAGGCAATGGCTAGGAATAGTTCGCCCCAAAGTCCTGGGCTCCAAGGTTCTGGGCTCAAAGGTCTTGGACCCCAAGGTTCGGGGCGCCAAGATCTTGGGCGACAAGGGTCGAATCCGCGTGCTGAGGCCCAAATCTCGCAATGGGATGACGAGGCCGGCTGGGATACCGACCAGGACGAGGCGGCGCGCCACCGCGCACGGCGGCTATTGTCCCGGTCCAATTCCCGTTTTCACCGCTTCAGCGACAATGTTTCGGCGCTGAACCGATGGATCAGCGGCGAACGTTGGGTCAAGCGCCTATCGGTCGTGATTGCGGTGCTGGCCGTGATCTTTGCCAGCTGCTTCGGCGGGCTTTGGTGGCGGCTTGGCGCCGGCCCGATCAATCTCGACCTGGCGACGCCCTGGCTTGCGAAGGCGATCGAGGAAAATATCGGGCACGGCAATACGGTCGAGGTCGGTGGCACGCAAATCGAGCGCGCCGGCAGAATTCGAATCGCGGTGCGTATCCGCGACATCGTGGTCAGGGATCGCGACCAGGCCATTGTCGCAAGCGCCCCGAAGGCCGAGGTGAGATTATCCGGCACCGCGTTGTTGATGGGGCGGCTTCGCGCCGAGAGCCTCAATCTGGTCGATGCCGAACTCGCGGTACGAATCACGCCGGATGGCCAGGTGACGGTATCGGCTGGTGACACGGCCAAACCATTGGCGACCGGCGTAGCCTCGAAGCGCGACGCTGGCCTGGCGCCCACATTCCCGCGGCCGGCACCGCCACCCGGCACGCCGGCGCCCGAGACGGCACAGAACGGATTGCTGGCCGGCCTCGATTGGCTCGACAGCCTGAGCCTGACCGGTCTCGACGGACAAAATCTCAACGAGATCGGCTTGAAGAACGGCAATCTGGTCGTCGACGACCAGCAGCGCGGCAACAAGTGGACCTTCGACAATATCAGCATGAGCCTTCGCCGGCCGAACGCCGGTGGGGTGGCGCTGAGCGTTGGCGAGGAGGGCGCCCGGCCATGGTCGCTGCGGGCGGTGATCGGGCCACCGACCAACGGCGTGCGCTCGGTCGATCTGCGTGCCGACAAGGTACCGGCGGCCAATATTCTGCTGGCGATGCGGGTCAAGGATCTCACCTACAGCGCAAACCTGCCGCTGTCGGGTGAACTGAAAGGCGAACTCGGCCGCGATGGCCTGCCGACCTATTTCCGTGGCAAGCTGACCGCTGGTGCCGGCAACATCATCGACAGCGATACGCCCGATTATCCGATGGCGATCGATGCGGCGGAAATGAACGTCGAATGGGATTCCGCGCGGCGCGTTTTGGTCGCCCCGTTCAAGATCGTTTCCGGCGCCAACCGGGTCACGCTGCTCGGCCATCTCGAGCCGCCGAATGGAACCACGACCGAATGGCAGGCCGGGTTGAGCGGCGGCACTATCGTGCTGGCCGGCAATGAGGGCGAACAGCCGCTGATCTTCAATCGCATCGCGATCGGCATGCGCTTCGACACTGACAGGAAGCGCTTTCTGCTGACGCAGGCAGATATCAGCAATGGCGAGATCGGCGTCGCCGGAACCGGCAGCGTCGATTATTCCGGCGAGGCGCGGCTCCAGCTTGGCTTTGCCGGTACGCCGATGTCGGCCTCCGCGCTCAAGCGGATGTGGCCGGTCCTGATCGTGCCGGAAGTGCGCGAATGGGTGATCGAGCGGATCGAACGCGGCACGCTCCAGCGCATCGAGGTCGGCGTCAATTCGCCGGTGCGAAACTTGTCGCGCAAAGGCCCGCCGATTCCCGACGACGGCCTGGCGGTCACTATCACGGCGACCGGCGTGACGGTGCGCCCCGTCGATGACATGCCGGTCGTGCGCGACGCCGACCTGAAGGCACGCGTGACGGGTCGCACCGCTACCGTCAACATCGGCCAGGGCATCGCCGATACGCCGGCCGGTCGCAAGGTCACGATTTCGGATTTCACCTTCGAGGTGCCGGACATGGCGCCGAAGCCATCGCCGTCGAAGGTGAAATTCCGCATGGATGGAACCATTGCGGCCGCGGCCGAGATCCTGGCATCCGATCGCCTCAGCGACGTCTCCGCCAATTTCATCGATCCGAACGCGAGCAAGGGGACAGTGACGGCTAACATCATGCTCGGCATGCCGGTCAAGGGCGTGCTGACCAAGGCCGACACGACTTATGCTGTGACCGCCGATCTCGGCGGGGTCTCCATCGACAAGCTGGTGATGAACCAGAAGCTGGAGGCGAACACGCTGAAGGTCGTTGCCAACAACAACGGCTATCAGGTCAGGGGCGACGTCAAGATCAATGGCCAGCAGGCGTCGCTGGATTATCGCAAGCCGAACGAGGGCGACGCCGATATCAGGCTGTCGGCGACGCTGGATGACGCCAGCCGCGCGCGGCTTGGGCTTGATCTTGGTCCAGCCGTTAGCGGCGCGATTCCAATCAAACTGGTCGGCAAGATCGGCGATAACGACAGCCGCGTCGGCATCGAGGCCGATCTTACCTCGCTCCGGCTCGACAACATCCTGCCGGGTTGGGTCAAGGTGCCGGGCAGGTCCGGCAAGGCGACGTTCAGCGTCGTCAAGAAGGAGCAGTCGACGCTGTTCCAGGACATCGTCGTCGACGGCGGCGGCGTCTCGATCAAGGGCTCGCTGGAAGTCGACGCGAATGGCGAGCTAATGACCGCGAACTTCCCGACCTATTCGCCGTCGGAAGGCGACAAGACCTCGCTGAAAGCGGAACGCAATGCCGATGGCGTCGTGAAGGTGACGATGCGCGGCGACGTGTTCGATGGCCGCGGCTTCCTCAAATCGGCCATCTCGGGCAAGGAAGCCGACGCCAAGAAGACCAAGAACATCGATCTGGATATCGACGTCAAGCTCGGCGCGGTCGCCGGCCACAATGGCGAGGCGCTGCGCAGCGTCGATGCCAAGATGTCCCGGCGCAATGGCGTCATCAAGGCGTTTGCGATGACCGGCAAGGTCGGGCGCGATACGCCGGTGACCGCCGATTTGCGCGGTCGTGTGCAGGGGCAGGGGCGTGACCTGATCATTCTGCAGACCAATGACGCCGGCGCGTTCCTCCGCTTCACCGACACCAACTCGAAGGTCTTCGGCGGTCAGCTCTCGCTCGCGATGGAGCCGCCGACGGTCGAACCATCAGCCAAAGATGGCCTGATCAATATCCGCGACTTCTCCGTCAAAGGCGTCCCTGAACTGGAGCGCGCTGCGGCGGGCGGACCGGCAGGCGTACAGAACGGCGTGTCGTTCTCGGCGTTGCGCGCGGAATTCACCCGGCAGAGCGGACACCTCACGATCCGGGACGGCGTCGTGAAGGGCCCGACCATCGGCGCCACCATCGAAGGCACGCTCGACTATATCGGCAACTCCGTACGCATGAGCGGGACCTTCGTTCCGATGTACGGGCTCAACAACATGTTCGGCCAGATTCCCGTGCTCGGCCTGTTCCTCGGCGGCGGCAGTAACGAGGGCCTGATCGGCGTCACCTATGAGGTCGTCGGCACGCCGGCCGCGCCGGTGCTGCGCGTCAATCCGATTTCAGCGATGGCGCCCGGCGTGCTGCGCAAGATCTTCGAATTCAACACCGGCAAGCAGAACAACCCGATCGAATTCCCGCCGACCAATAATTAGGGCGTGAGCCGTTGAGGGGTTTTGTCATCAGTGATTGATCTGGCCAATCGGCATCGTCCCGCGCTAGCTTTAAAAAAAACCGGGAGGCTGGCGTCATGCAGATCACCAACGTCCGTGCGCACCATATCCGTATCCCGTATGACGCCGGCGTGGCGAGCTTCAAGCAGGGCGCCTCGGCGATATCGGCACTCGAAATCGTTCTTGTCGAGGTCTCGACCGATGCGGGACTGACCGGCTGGGGGGATGCCTTCAGCTATGTGTGCCCGCGATCCTGTGCCACCGCCATCGATGAAATGATTGCGCCGCAGGCCCGGGGTCTCGAGGTCCCCGACGCCGCCGGCATTCCCGCCTTCATGGACCGTATCCAGCGCAATCTGCATCTGTTCGGCCGCTACGGCATCACGATGTTCGCGATCTCCGCGCTCGATATCGCGTTGTGGGATCTCGCGGCACGCGTGCAGGGCGTCCCGCTGCACCGCCTGTTGGGTGCGCGCAAACGGGCGCGGATTCCGGCCTATGCCAGCCTGCTGCGGATCGGAACACCCGATCTCGTCGCCAGCGAATGCGAGACGGCGCTGCGGCGCGGTTACACCGCCATCAAGCTTCATGAGACGACGGCGCCGGCCGTATTCGCCGCACGGCGCGCGATCGGCGACGGCATCCCGCTGATGGTCGATATGAACTGCCCGATGACGTCGGCGGAAGCCATCGCCTTCGCGCATGAATGCAAGGCGGCCGCACCGATGTTCCTGGAGGAGCCGGTGTGGCCGCCGGAAGATTATGCCGCGCTGGCCGAGACCCGCACGAAAGGCGGGCTCGATATCGCTGCCGGCGAGAACGCCTGCACGGTTTACCAGTTCCGCCAGATGATGGAGGCGGGTGCGGTCAGCTACGCGCAGCCCTCGGTGACCAAGGTCGGCGGCATCACCGAATATCTGAAGGTGGTTGATCTGGCCGACGAAAGGGGCGTCCGGCTGGCGCCGCATTCGCCCTATTTCGGTCCGGGCCTTCTGGCGACACTGCAATTGCTGTCGCTGCGCGACGACAAAACCTTCGTCGAGTTCTTTTACATGAACCGTGCCGCGTGCCTCTGGCGCGGCGCGATCGATGTCGGCGCCGATGGCGCGGTCGCGGTGCCGGAAGGGCCGGGGCTTGGCTACGAGCCGGATCGCGAGGTCATGGAGCGGTATCGGGTCTAAGCGGGTGCTTCACCTGGCCGTACGGCCCTTGTTGTGGCCCTGTACCGCCGTCGAAGGCGGCGTCAGGAACGCATCGAAGCGTTCCTTGACGATGGCGTAACATTCGCATGACGCCTTCTCCAGGCCCGCCCGGTCGAGTACCTGGATGGTGCCGCGGCGATAATGGATGAGACCGGCGGTCTGCATCGATTGTGCGGCAAGCGTTACGGATTTCCGGTTCGCGCCGAGCATATGCGAAAGAAACTCGTGGGTGTAAGGCAGCGCTTCCCCGCCGGCGCGGTCGTGCATCATCAATAGCCACCTGCACATTCGCTCTTCCGTCGTGTGCATGGAATTGCAGGCAACCGTCTGCTGAACCTGGGAAAGCAGGGTCTCCGAGTAACTAACGAACAGGTCGCGCACGTGTTCGCTGTTTTTGAATTCGTGTTGCAATAGCTCGATCGGGCAGCGAACCGTATGACCCGGGAGTTGCACGAGACAGCGGTTGAACGAGACACGGCTATACATGGCTGCAAACAGGCCGAACGCGCCTTCGCGTCCGATGTTGGCCGTCTCGATGGCGGCGCCATTCTCCAGAACGGTCAATAGCGACAGAACCGAGCCTTGCGGAAAATAGGCGTGTTTGAGCAGACCGCCGGCATCGCAGACCATCTCTTCGAGTTCGAAATCGATCGGCTCGAGGTGGGAATCTATTCGCCTGCGGCTGTCTGGCTCCAGGGCGCCGAGCAGTTGATTGCTTCGCGGGTCATAATCCATTTGCGCCTGGGGCATCGCTTATGGCCGTGATGATCCGAGTGCTTCGGACCGATTTTAGGCACGGCGATTGGCGGATCAGATTTGCACTAATAAGCGGCTCAAGTCTGAGCAAAACAGCTCAGTGGACATTGCTGGGTTCCCGATAGGGATGGCCCAAGGGAGGCGCCAGCGTACACAGCGCCTCGACCAGCGCCGCAGTCTGGTAAGGCTTTGCGAGAAAGCAGCTGTCCTGCGGAAGTTCGAAGGGCTGTAGCCGAACTTGTCCCGATACGACGAGAATTTTGATTGGCGGCCAGCGGTTGCGCACCGCGTGGGCCAATTGTAATCCGTTCATGCTGCCGGGCATGTCGATATCTGTGAGCAGCAACGCAATGTCCAAGCGGGATTCCAGCAGCGCCATCGCCGCGTCTGCATCAGCAGCTTCTATGACTGCAAAGCCTGCTTCCTCAACAATCTCTGCGACGCACATCCGCAGCAGTGTGTCGTCCTCTACGATCAGAACGATGGTCGGTGATTTGCTGGGCAATTCTGCAGCCATATTGACGGGAACTTTCCAAAACGGGCTACTGGCTGCCGTGTCCCTGATTGGCCTGCTCGGTCAAATCGGCTGCCATCCGCAGACACTGCGCCTTCAATTCCGGGGCGAGCGACATGGATGCGAGTTCAATGAGGTCCGATGCCAGGCGCAGGCACTCGAGGTCGCGCTTTCGGTTGCTTTCGGAATCGGGCATGCGCACCTCCTGGAAGGTGTGAGTGATCGCACACCGCCTTTCGTGCTGTCGGTGGTCCACACCACAGACCATGACCCACGTATTCGTGATGCTGCAGGAGCGGGCGCTCACGCACCGGGGCGCTGAAGTGAGCTGTTTTGCTCAGACTGACCAACGCCGGGCTGCCATAATGCTCTGAAAGCACTGGCTGAAATCTGAACTGATCCTTGGCGAAGGCCGTGCTCGGGAGGTCCGCGATTGCATTTGCCGTCTGACGCAGTTCAGGAACTATTCAAGTTTCCTGCAGAATCGCCTGATCGGGACGAGCTTCCATACCGACTTCGGCAGCAATCCCTGCTCGGCGAGTTCGGCCGCATCGCCATGCAAACCCGCGACTACCGACAAATCCTGCAGCGGGCCACGGAGTTTTGCGCCGACGGGCTTCAGACGCGATTCGCCAAAGTCTTGGAATATGTGCCGGAAGAAGACCACCTGAGGGTGCGCGCCGGCGTCGGCTGGGACCTCGACACCATTGATAACGTGTCGCTCACCGCCGATCTCGGATCGCCGGCCGGATACGCCTACCAAACCGGGGCCACGGTTATCTCGAATCACCTGGATGTGGAGACCCGTTTCCGGACACCCCAGCTCCTGAAGGATCACGGCGTCAGGCGCGCGATCAACGTGCTGATCGAAAAGGGCGGGGAGGGCAAAACGTTCTTCGGCGTATTGGAGGTCGATAGCGCCGATCCCGGCCAGTTTGACGAGGCGGATGCCGACTTTCTGGCCGGCTTTGCCGGCCTGCTCGGCGTCGCCATCGAACGTCAGCAGGCGGACGCCAAACTGCAGGAGGCACTTGAGCACCAGGCGCTGCTGACGCGGGAGATGAGCCACCGCGTCAAGAACAGTCTAACTTCCGTGGTCGGATTGCTGCGCGTCCAGGCCCGTACGGCTCTATCCCCGGATGTCAGAAATGCGCTTGAGGATGCAAGCCTGCGCGTCGACACCATCGCCCAGGTACATGATCATCTATGGCGTAGTTCGCACGTCGGTTTTGTCGAACTCGTAGACTTCATGAACGAGCTTTGCAAAAAGCTGAAAGGTACGACGGATGGCCATACGCTGCACTGCCATGCCGACCCAATGCTGCTTTCGGCTGACCATGCCATTCCATTGGGACTCCTGATCAACGAACTCGTTACAAACGCGGTGAAATACGCCTACCCCGAAGGCGGTGGCGTCATCGAGGTCAGTGCGCGGGAAATCGATGAACATCTTCATGTCGAGGTTTCCGACCATGGCGTCGGCCTTCCGCACGGCTTCGACATTGATCAGCCGCAAACCAGTCTGGGGTTCAAGGTGATCGTCGGCATGGTGCGGCAGCTTCAAGGCCACCTGACGCTCACCTCCGGAAATCCCAAAGGGGCACATTTCCTGCTCGACCTGCCTATCCTTCCCCAAGTCAAAGAATAGATTGCTTCGCCTCTCGCGCTGTTCGATCCAGGCAGAACACGTGAAGATGTCGCAGGAACCAAAGGGCCAGCGGCCTATTGGTCTCCTGACACATCAACCCCCGGAGAAATTATGAAAACGCTCACCCTCGCGCTGGCAGCCGGCGCTGCGGCGTTGTTTGCCACTGCTGCCTCGGCGGCTCCGCTTTCCATTGGCCCGGTCGCATCGGACAGCCATATTCAGAACGTACGCATGGTTTGCGACGAAGACGGCCGTTGCTGGCGTGAGCGCGGGGAGCGCCGCGTCATCCTTCGCGAGTCTCGCGACTCGTATGGCTATGCGCCGCGCGAGCGCTATATCGAGCGCCGCGGCTATGAAGAGCGCGGACCCGGTATTGGAATTCATGCGCCCGGCGTGAGCATTGGTGTCGGTGGCGGTCGCTACTGAGCCACGCGCTGCGAATGACCAAAGATCTGCCCGGCCGACTTTGTTCGGTCGGGCATGATCAATCTTATACAGGCAGATGCGGACCAGCCTGCAATGCTGGCGCTGCGGCCAACCGCTGAGGTGACGATATGCATATGTCGGGCGAGAGTTTGCTGGTCATCTTGTTTGTCGGTCTCGTGGCCGGCTGGCTCGCGGGCCAAATCGTGCAGGGGACTGGTTTTGGGATCGTCGGCGATCTCCTTATCGGGATTGTGGGCGCCTTTATCGGAAGTTGGCTGTTGCCGCAGCTCGGCATTCATCTCGGAACCGGAATCATCAGCGCAATCATCAATGCGACCATCGGCGCGATATTGCTACTCGTCGTCGTGCGGCTGGTTCGTGGTGGCGGTCGATGGCGAAGGAGCTGGTGGCGCCCGTGATGACAATTGCGCCGTCCCTGGATTGTATCGTCAGCGCCGCAGCGCCGGCACCACCAGGAACGGGATCAATCCCAGCACCACGTTGACCAGCGCGAACACGAACAGCGCGTTATAGCTGTGGGTCCAGTCATGGATCAGGCCGCCGGCCCATGAGCCCAGTCCCGAGCCGAGGCCGCTGCCGATCGAAATGGTGCCGAAGATGGTGCCGACCCGTTTGCCGCGGAAAATGTTCAGTGCCGTCGCGGTGATCAGCGGCCCGCGCGAGCCGATCATGCTGCCGAAAGAGATGATGAAGCCGGTCAGCAGCCAGTAGTTCGGATAATATTGCAGCAGCCAGAGCAGGATGATGCCGACGATCGAAACGCCGTAGCTGAACAGCACTGACGGCCTGCGGCCGATGATGCCGTCCAGCGTCGAGATCCCGAGCATGCCGAACAGCAGCACCACGCCGGAAAAACCCCAGGCCGTGGCGGCCTCGAGGGGCGGGAAGCCGGCGTCGATCAGATACGCCACGATCTGCGCTGTGATGGCGTACATCGCCACCGCGGTGAAAAAGAAGGTCGAGAACAGCGCCCAGAAGACGTGGTTGAGCATCGCGCTCTTCAGTGTCCAGCCATCATCGACCAGGCCGTCGTCGGTCTTCTTGACGACATGCGGCGAGCCGGTCGCGAACAGCCGCCACGGCATCAGCAGCAGCGGCAGCAACAGACACAGCGCGGCGATGCCGAACCATTGATAGGCATCGCGCCAGCCGATGCGGTCGATCAAGAGCTGCGAGGCCGGCAACAGCACCAGGATGCCCGCACCGGTCGCCGAATAGAGGATCGCCATCGCGGTTGGCAATCGCGGCCCGAACCAGCGGCCGAGCAGGATCGAATTCGGCACCACGCCGATCAGCGCGATGCCGATGCCGACGCACAATCCGGTGGAGAGCTGGAACTGCCACAGCGCCTGTGCGCGCGAGGCGACCAGGAACGAGCCGCCGAGCAGCAGCAATCCAAGCGAATAGACGAGGCGGGGTCCTGAGCGGTCGAACAGCCGGCCGACGAACGGCGCCATCAGCCCGCCCGCGAGCCAGGTCAGCGAATAGACCGAGACCACTTCGGCGCGGTCCCAGGCGAAACTCTCCGCGATCGGTTTCAGGAAAACCGTAAAACTCTCGCCAAGGCCGCGGCCGACCACCGACAACGCAAAGCACAGCGCCAGCACGTTGAGGGCCGTGCGCGCCGGCTTGAGCGGCGGAGTCAACGAGTCTCCCCTTGGCGTCTTTTGATCCATGGAAGGCAGGGAGCGCGTTTCTGCGCCGCCGAGCAAGCGCGTAAAGCGAATGCGCCTATGCAGGCTTGAGCAGGACGTGCTTCTTCTTGCCCATCGACAGCTTGATGACGCCTTCCTGCGTGAGATTATCCGCGTTCAGGACCATCTTCTCGTCGGTCACGGCAGCATCATTGACGCGCAGCCCGCCGCCTTTGATCTGGCGGCGCGCCTCGCCGTTCGATGCGACGAGGCCGGCCTTGACGAATGCTGCGAGGACGCCGATGCCGGCATCAAGTTCGCCGCGCGGAATTTCTACCGTCGGCAGGCTTTCCGAGACCGCGCCTTCCTCAAACGTCTGCCGCGCGGTTTCGGAAGCGGTGTCGGCGGCATCGCGGCCGTGCAGCAGCGCGGTTGCTTCGGTTGCCAGCACCTTCTTGGCTTCGTTGATCTCGCCGCCCTGCAGCGCCGCAAGCTTGTTGATTTCGCTCATCGGCAGGATCGTGAACAGCTTCAGGAATTTCACGACGTCGGCGTCCTCGACGTTGCGCCAGTATTGCCAGAAATCGTATGGCGAGAACGCGTCGGCGTTGAGCCACACCGCGCCTTGCGCGGTCTTGCCCATCTTGGCACCCGAGGCGGTGGTGAGCAGCGGCGTGGTCAGCGCGAACAACTGCTCCGTGCCCATGCGGCGGCCGAGATCGACGCCGTTGACGATGTTGCCCCATTGGTCGGAGCCGCCCATCTGCAAGCGGCAGCCGGTGCGCCGGGCCAGCTCGACGAAGTCATAGGCCTGGCAGACCATGTAGTTGAACTCGATGAAGCTCATCTCCTGCTCGCGTTCGAGCCGCAGGCGCACCGAGTCCATCGTCAACATGCGGTTGACCGAGAAATGCCGGCCGATGTCGCGCAGCATTTCGATCCAGTTCAGCTTGGTCAGCCATTCGGCGTTGTCGAGCATGATGGCGTCGCTGGCGCCGTTGCCGTAGCGCAGCACCTTTGAGAACACGCCGCGGATCGAGGCTTTGTTGGCCTCGATTTCCGCGATCGAGCGGATCGCCCGCGACTCGTCCTTGCCGGAGGGATCGCCGACCATGGTGGTGCCGCCGCCCATCAGGGTGATCGGCTTGTTGCCGCTTTGCTGCAGCCAGTGCAGCATCATCATGGTCAGGTAATTGCCGATATGCAGCGACGGCGCGGTACAATCGTAGCCGACATAGGCGGTCGCCTGGCCTTTCGCGGCGAGCGCGTCGAGGCCGTCGAAATCGGAACATTGGTGGATGAAGCCGCGTTCCTGTAAAATGTTCAGGAAATCTGATTTAAATGCGGTCATTGGCCTGCGACTCTGATCATTCTATTTTCACGGTAATTGTAACGAGTTGCGGAACCATAGCGGAATGGGCTGCCGCAAGCGCGTGCGGTGTGGCATTATAAGATGTCCGTGTTTGGCACAAGCTGGTCGTCGTCGGCGGGACGATTCGAGCAGGGCGTGGCGAAGGCACGATTACAATGATGTTGACGGCCATAGGTTTGATGAGCGGTACCTCGCTCGACGGGGTCGATGTCGCCATGATCGAAACCGATGGCCGGAAGGTCCGGGCTTTTGGGCCATCCGGATATCGACCCTACAGCGAAATGGAGCGCCGCCTGCTGCGCCAGGCGCTGTACGAGGCCGTCAACCTGCCGCAGCGCGATGCGCGGCCGGGCGTCCTGCGGGACGCCGAACAGGCCGTCACTTTGGCCCATGCCGAGGCGGTTGCCGCCTTTACCGCGCAACACCGCATTTCCGCCCAGGACATCGACATCGTCGGCTTTCACGGCCAGACCGTGCTGCACCGGCCCGAGCGCCGATTGACGGTGCAGATCGGCGACGCCGCAGCCCTGGCCAAGGCGATCCACATCCCCGTCATGCATGATTTCCGCGCCGCCGACGTCGCCGCCGGCGGGCAGGGCGCGCCGTTCGTGCCGGTCTATCACCGCGCGCTGGCCCAGTCGCTCGAGCGCGAGGGTCCGATCGTCGTGGTTAACATCGGCGGGGTCTCCAACATCACCTATATCGACGGGACCGACACGCTGATCGCCTGCGACACCGGGCCCGGCAACGCGCTGCTCGACGACCACATGTACCGTGTCCTGAACCAGCGCTTCGACACCGCCGGCCAGACCGCCGCGCAAGGCAAGGTCAATGACGCCTGGATTGCCCGCGCGCTGGCGCTGCCGTTCTTCACAAAACCGCCGCCCAAATCGCTCGACCGCAATGATTTTGCCGCGCTCAAGGTCGACGCGATGTCGCCCGCGGACGGCGCCGCGACCCTGACCGCGTTCACGGCCGCATCGATCGCCCGGATCGTGCCGTTGCTGCCAAAGGTGCCGAAGAGCTGGATCGTGGCCGGCGGCGGTGCCCGCAACCTGACCATGCTGCGGATGCTGCGCGAGCGGCTTCAGCCCGCCACCGTCGAGGCCGCGGATGGGCTCGGCTGGGCCTCGGACGCGATCGAGGCGCAGGCCTTTGGCTTCCTGGCGGCGCGAGGGCTCAAGGGCCTGCCGCTGAGCTATCCGGCCACCACGGGGGTGCCGATCCCGATGACCGGGGGGCTGATGGCCCGGCCGTAGCGGCCGGGATCAAGATCTGTTGATGCAACTGCATTGATTTTGACGACTACATGCACATGCATCTAATTTGATGCAGATGCATGAAGCGAGCCGTTTGGCCTCGCCCTTGGAGGTCGTCATGACGGCAAAACTCACTTTGATCAGCCACAAGCTTTGTCCCTACGTGCAGCGCGCCGTGATCGCGCTGAACGAGAAGGGTGTGCCGTTCGAGCGCGTCGATATCGACCTCGCCAACAAGCCGGACTGGTTCCTGAAGTTGTCGCCGCTCGGCAAGGTGCCGGTGCTGATCGTGCGCAGCGAGGACGGCGAGGTCGCGCTGTTCGAGAGCAACGTGATCTGCGAGTACATCGAGGAAACCCAAACGGGTGCAAAACTGCATCCGCAGGACGCGTTGCAGCGGGCGCGGCACCGCGCATGGATGGAATTCGGCTCGACGATCCTGAGCGAGCTGTGGGGCCTCGAGACGACAGGCGATGCCGCGGTGTTTGAAGCCAAACGCGTCGCGGTGGCCGCGAAGTTCGCACGCGTCGAGGAGGCGCTGGGTTCGGGTCCATTCTTTGCCGGCGAAAAATTCAGTCTCGTGGACGCCGTGTTCGCGCCGATCTTCCGGTACTTCGATGTGTTCGACGAGTTGATCGACCTCTCCATCTTCGCACAAACGCCGAAGGTGCGCGCATGGCGGACGGAGCTGGTAAAACGGGACAGTGTTCAGAGCGCCGTCGGCGCCGATTATCCGCAATTGCTGCACGCCTTCCTGGTTCGCCATAACGCGCATATGCTGAAGCTGGCAGCGTGAACGCGTAGGATGGGTTGAGCTCTTCGCGAAACCCATCACTCATTCTCGGGCAGCAATTGATGGGTTTCGCGAAGAGCTCAACCCATCCTACAATTCTACAAATCCGTGGCCATTTTCGCGAGCGTCGCGATCGTGTTCATGGCGCGCGGTGCCTGCTTTCGCGGCAGGGATCACCAGTTTCGATTGCCCGATGCCGTCGCCGTAGTGGACGTAGATCTCGCGCGAGCCCAATCCGATTTCTTCGTCCTTGCGGCCTTTGACGGCGGCCAGCGTATCCGTCGGCGGCTTGGCATCGAGGAATATCGCTACCGTCCGGTTGCCCGGCGCCTTTGGAAACGGATTGTTGTTCAGAACGGCCTGCATCTCGGCCGCGGTGCGCACCATGACGCCGATCGCCTTGCCGGCATAGGCTTCAAGCCGCGCTTCCAGCGCCTTCTTGACGGCGGATTCGGCTTTGCGGCTGGTGAAGACGACATTGCCGCTGGCGATGTAGGTGCGGACGGCCTCGAACCCGAGCGCCTCGCACATCGCCTTGAGTTCGCTCATCGGCAGCTTGCCGGTGCCGCCGACATTGACGGCACGCAGCAAAGCGACGAAGGCGGTCATCGCAAACCGCTTGATTTAGCGGACGTTGGCGAGCCGCATGTCGAGATAGCCGGTCACCGTCTCCATCAGCGGCTGCAATTTGCCGTCGAAGAAATGGTTGGCGCCGGGGATGACCTGCTGGTCGATCACGATGCCCTTTTGCGTCTTGAGCTTCTCGACCAGCGTGTTGACGTCCTTCGGCGGCACCACCGCATCCTTTTCGCCATGCACGATCAGGCCCGACGACGGGCAGGGCGCGAGGAACGAGAAGTCGTAGAGATTGGCCGGCGGCGCGATCGAAATAAAACCTTCGACCTCGGGCCGGCGCATCAACAGCTGCATGCCGATCCAGGCGCCGAACGAAAAGCCCGCGACCCAGCAGGCGCGCGCTTCGGGATTGATGGTCTGCGCCCAGTCGAGCGCGGACGCCGCGTCCGACAATTCGCCGGTGCCGTGGTCGAACGATCCCTGGCTGCGGCCGACGCCGCGGAAATTGAAGCGCAGCACCGAAAAGCCGCGATGCGCGAAGGCGTAGTAGCACTGGTAGACGATCTGGTGATTCATCGTGCCGTGAAACTGCGGATGCGGATGCAGGATCATCGCGATCGGCGCGTTCTTCTGCTTCGCCGGATGATAGCGGCCTTCGAGACGGCCTGCGGGACCGGTGAAAATAACTTCGGGCATGGATGATCCTTGGAAGTGCTTCTTGGCGACGGAATTGATCCGCGGAGAAACGGCAATCAGGCGTCGTTTGGGAGATGCGCGCGCGGCGCCCCGTGAACTGTCGGCCGCGTTCTAACATGAGGCGAGGGGCAAAATGCAAGGTTTTTATGCGCCCGCCGCCGGGCAAGGGTGAATCCGGCGCTCGGGATAAGTATTTGATGGATTTTAGAGATTTGTTTTCGCCGACAGCCGCCTCGGTGCCGCCATGGCAAGTCGGCCGCTCAACTTGAAGCGGTGATGCGTTCAAGCGAGGCGATGGCGTTGCGGTAGCGCCGGCTGCCCACAGTGGTCTGACCGGTGTCAAAGGTAAGCTCGAAATCTCCCGATGGCTTCAACGCCACGGCGGTTACCCGGTCGAGATTGGCCAGCCGTGTGCGGTGGACGCGTGCCAGTTTGAATCGCGCAAGCTGAGCCTCGGCTGCCGCCAGCGTTCCGCGAACCAGATGGCTGCGACCATCGGCGAGGCTGTACTCGACATAGTTCCCGGCCGAACTGATCCAGATAATCTCTTTGGGTTCGATGCGGATACGGGTGGTGCCGTCGCGCAGCCAGACCATGTGCGGCAGCGTTTCCGCTGCCGTGGCGGGGGCCGCCATCGCAACCGCCCCGACCTCCCGTCGGCTGTCGATCAGCCACATGCCGCCACCGATCAACAGGCAGGTGACCGCGTCCTTGCGAGCCTCATAGAGCACGGTCGCGAGCGAGAGGTGGAAATCATAGCTACCGCCGAGCATCCACAACACGAGTTTACGCAAGGCCACCATCCCGGTGATGTGCACGGCGGAGAAGACGATGATTACCGCGATTACCAGCGCGATACGGACCAACCGGCGCGGTTCCCGGCGGATTCGCCTGACGGCGGCGAACAGGGCCGGCGCCAGCAGGATGATGACGGCAATGCTGGTCATCTCCCAGAGCAGCGGCGTCTTGAGGTTATACGGGCCGCCGCGCCGGGCGATGTCGTCCGCGATCGACAGCGCATTGACGCTGCCGATCGCAAGCGCGACCGCCCCGACCCCGGCATAGACCAGCCAGTCGGCGCCGGTTATCCCGCGAAGCAATCCGCTGGTCCCACGCGAGGTCGTCTCGTCCCAAGCAGGCTGGTTTTGATCCCAAACCGGCTCGACGCCACGGCCATCAGGCGCATTTTTGACGTCGGTCATCCAACTTCGTCGCACATTGAGGGATCAAGCCATGTGGCAGCAAACCATATCACAATCACCGGACAGCGCTCCCGGCTCCGATCGGCGCATCGATCTCGACTGGGTGCGGATCGCAGCCTTCGGCCTCCTGATCTTCTACCATGTCGGCATGCTCTACGTTTCCTGGGGCTTCCACATCAAGAGCGCGCATCGGATCGTTGCGCTGGAACCGGTAATGCTGGTGCTCAATCCGTGGCGGCTGGCGCTGTTGTTCCTGGTTTCGGGCGTGGCGACCCGCTTCATGCTGGACAAATACAAACTGGGGCCGCTGCTGCGGTCGCGGTCGGCGCGGCTATTGATACCCCTGGTGTTCGGCATGCTGGTGATCGTGCCGCCGCAGGCCTATGACCAGATCGTCGAGGCGCTTGGCTATCCGGCCGGCTTCGTCGATTTCTACCAGCGGCATTATTTCGCTTTCGGGCCGCAATTCTGCCCAACCCCCTGCATCCTGCTGCCGACCTGGAACCATCTCTGGTTCGTAGCCTATCTGTGGGTCTACACGGTGGCGCTGGGCGGCGTGCTGTGG
The DNA here is from genome assembly GCF_018130105.1 of Bradyrhizobium sp. AUGA SZCCT0160. Classification (NCBI taxonomy): domain Bacteria; kingdom Pseudomonadati; phylum Pseudomonadota; class Alphaproteobacteria; order Hyphomicrobiales; family Nitrobacteraceae; genus Bradyrhizobium; species Bradyrhizobium sp. AUGA SZCCT0160. The sequence goes on along the minus strand of NZ_JAFCMD010000006.1, from coordinate 175,917 downwards.
CTGGCTCCGGGGCTTCTCGGCTGGATCGAGCGGCGGCTGGCATCCGCGCTGTCGGGCGTGCTGCTGCTGGTCGTGCCGCCGCTGCTGCTTGCGGCCTATCGCCTGGTCCTGCTGCCGCACTTTCCATCGACGCACGCGCTGTTCGGCGACTGGTACAATCACGCGCTGTTCGCGACCGTCTTCCTGTTCGGCTTCGTGCTGGCCCGCGCTACGGCCGTCTGGGAGGCGATGGAGCGTCTGCGCTGGCTGGCGCTGTCGCTGGCGGCCGGATTCTTTCTGTGCTTTCTCGCCGTGCGGGCGAACAGGTACGGCGGCGTGCCGCTGAAAATGTATGCCGGCGTTGCCTACGCTTCTTATCAATGGCTTTGCATGGTCGCGCTGCTCGGCTTCGCGCGGCGATGGCTGACCGCGGATTCGCCGGCGCGGCGCTATCTCACCGATGCGATCTTCCCGTATTACATCGTGCACCAGACCGCGATCATCATGATTGCGCATGCTTTGCACGGACAGGGTCTGCCAGCCTGGCTTGAGGCGGGGATCGTCATTTTTGGAACGATCGCGGCCTGTGTGGCGACCTATGAGATCGTTCGGCGCGTCACTATCTTGAGGCCCTTGTTCGGATTGCGGATGGCATCCGAACCGGCCATGCCGGTGCGGGCGAGGAGCCAGCCCGCGCAATGATTGGCCGCCTGGAAGCGTTTTCGAGCGAAGTGGATGCCGGTTCGCACAGCAATCAAGTTTACGCAGATTGCGTAGACTTATCTGCGGTAGAAAACGCGTCAAAACAAGAGACTAGAACTTCGGTTCTGATTCAATCAGAACCGATAATGCTCTAGGGAAACGTGCTAAGACGGCGCATGCCCGACCGGATCTATCTCGACTGGAACGCGACCACGCCGCTTCGCCCGGAAGCCAAGGCGGCGATGGCGGCGGCCTGGGAGCTCGCCGGCAACCCGTCCTCGGTCCACGCCGAGGGCCGCCAGGCGCGCCGGTTGGTCGAGGACGCCCGCGCCGCGGTCGCCGCGGCGGTCGGCGCCCGGCCGCAGGATGTGGTCTTTTCATCAGGTGGCACCGAGGCCAACGTGCTGGCGCTGACGCCGGGCTTGCGGCGGGGCGCGGGGCAGCCGGTTCAACGGCTGCTGGTGTCGGCCATCGAACACGCCTCTGTGCTGTCGGGCGGACGCTTTCCACCCGACACCATCAAGACCATCAAGGTCACGGCCTCAGGCCTTGTTGACCTCGACCATCTGCGCGAGCTGTTGAACGGCCCTCCCGCGCTGGTATCGGTGATGCTGGCCAATAATGAGACCGGTGCCATTCAGCCGGTGGCGGAGGTGGCCCGGATCGTCCATCAGGCCGGCGGGCTGCTGCATGTCGATGCGATCCAGGCATTCGGGAAAATAGCCTCTGATATCAACTCGATCGAAGCCGATCTGATCACGCTTTCTGCGCACAAGATCGGCGGCCCCAAGGGTGTCGGTGCTGTGGTGTTGGCCGGGGACGTGCAGGGGCTGGAGCCGCTGCTGCGCGGCGGCGGACAGGAACTGGGCCGCCGGGCGGGCACCGAGAATGTAGCCGGGATTTCGGCGTTCGGCGCCGCTGCCAGGGCGGCAATGGCAGCGCTGGGCACGGATGCGGGACGGCTGCAGGGGCTCAAGGATCGCCTCGAGGACGGTCTGAAGCAGACGCCGGGGATGATCGTGTTCGCTGAACCTGCTCCGCGGTTGCCCAATACCACACTATTCACCGTTCCCGGCCTAAAGGCCGAAACGGCCGTAATTGGCTTCGATCTCGCCGGTATTGCGGTATCGTCTGGCTCGGCCTGCTCGTCGGGCAAGGTCCAGCCGTCGCATGTCCTGGACGCGATGGGCCAGGGCCGGGAACGGGCTCAGGGAGCTGTGCGGCTCAGTCTGGGGTGGTCTACATCACAGACAGAGATTGAATTGGCCCTCAAGGCTTGGCGAAAGCTCTCCAATACCTTACTTAAGGGCGACGAAACACAGGTTGAACGGTTCTAAGCAAATCGGTTCTGAACCAATCAGGATCGATTAGGCCGGAACCGCCGGATTGATCCACCGCGGTCCTTGAAACCGCGAGCGGAGGATGAAATGGCTGCCGTACAGGAGACGGTCGATCGCGTCAGGCAGATCGACGTCGACCAATATCGATATGGATTTGAGACGCTGATCGAGTCCGACAAGGCTCCAAAAGGGCTGTCGGAAGACACCGTCCGCTTCATCTCCGCAAAAAAGAACGAGCCGGCCTGGATGCTGGAATGGCGTCTGGAGGCCTATCGCCGCTGGCTGACCATGACCGAGCCGCAATGGGCCCGCGTCAACTACCCCAAGATCGACTACCAGGATCTCTATTACTATTCGGCGCCGAAGCCGAAGAAGACGATCGGCTCGCTCGACGAGATCGATCCGGACATCCTGAAGACCTACGAGAAGCTCGGCATTCCCTTGCGCGAAGTCGAAGTGCTGGAAGGGGTCGTGCGGCCCGAGGGCCAGCGCAAGATTGCGGTCGACGCTGTCTTCGATTCGGTATCGGTTGCGACCACGTTCCAGAAGGAGCTGAAGCAGGCCGGCGTGATCTTCATGCCGATCTCGGAAGCGATCCGCGAACACCCTGAGCTCGTAAAGAAGTATCTCGGCACGGTCGTGCCGACTTCGGACAATTATTTCGCGACGCTGAATTCGGCGGTGTTTTCCGACGGCTCGTTCGTCTACGTGCCGCCGGGCGTGCGCTGCCCGATGGAGCTGTCGACCTATTTCCGCATCAACGAGCGCAATACCGGCCAGTTCGAGCGCACGCTGATCATCGCCGACAAGGGCTCTTACGTCAGCTACCTCGAAGGCTGCACCGCGCCGCAGCGCGACGAGAACCAGTTGCACGCTGCCGTCGTCGAACTCGTCACGCTCGACGATGCCGAGATCAAATATTCGACGGTGCAGAACTGGTACCCCGGCAACTCCGAGGGCAAGGGCGGCATCTACAATTTCGTCACCAAGCGTGGCGACTGCCGCGGCAACAATTCGAAGATCTCCTGGACCCAGGTCGAGACCGGTTCGGCGATCACCTGGAAATACCCGAGCTGCATCCTGCGCGGCGACAATTCACGCGGCGAGTTCTATTCGATCGCGATCTCGAACGGTCACCAGCAGGTCGATTCCGGCACCAAGATGATCCATCTCGGCAAGAACACCACGAGCCGGATCATCTCCAAGGGCATCGCCGCTGGCGTCTCGCAAAACACCTATCGCGGCCTCGTCACCGCCCACAGGAAAGCGACAGGCGCGCGCAACTTCACCGCCTGCGACTCGCTCCTGATCGGCGATAAATGCGGCGCGCACACCGTGCCGTATGTGGAAGCCAAGAACTCCTCGGCGCTGTTCGAACACGAAGCCACCACGTCGAAGATTTCCGAAGACGTGCTGTTCTACTGCGTGCAGCGCGGCCTCAGCCAGGAGGAAGCCGTCGGCCTCGTGGTCAACGGCTTTGTGAAAGACGTGCTGCAGCAACTGCCGATGGAGTTCGCGGTTGAGGCGCAGAAGCTGATCTCGATCTCGCTGGAGGGCAGCGTCGGGTAACCCAGATGATTCGAAACATCTTCGGCTTCATTCGGTTTGCACCGCTTGCGCTGTTTTTGACGATTGCGATCGTCGGATTGTTTGCGGTGTTGATCGGGAGTTTGGCGGGATCGGTTGAAGTTACCGAATTCGGCAAACTGGCTGCAGGTGGTGGGTCTCTGGGTTTTTTGCCTGGCTTTTTTTGCCAGTTCTAGTTCGGGCGTTTTAGGCCAGAAGGAAAGAATATGACTGCGTTACTTGAAGTGAAAGACCTGAAAGTCCGTGTCGAGGAGCGTGAGATCCTCCATGGGCTGTCGCTCACGGTGAATCCGGGCGAGGTGCACGCGATCATGGGGCCGAACGGCTCCGGCAAATCGACGCTGTCGCACGTCATCGCCGGCAAGCCCGGCTATGAAGTCACCGGCGGTGAAATCCTGTTCAAGGGTGAAGACCTTCTGGAAATGTCGCCGGACGAGCGCGCCGCCAAGGGCGTGTTCCTGGCGTTTCAGTATCCGGTCGAAATTCCCGGCGTCGCCACCATGAACTTCCTGCACGTGGCGCTGAATGCGCAGCGCAAGGCGCGCGGCGAGAGCCAGCTGACGACGCCGGAATTCCTGAAGAAGGCCTATGCGGCGGCGGCCAGCCTGAACATTCCGCGCGACATGCTCAAGCGCGGCGTCAATGTCGGGTTTTCCGGCGGCGAGAAGAAGCGCAACGAGATTCTGCAGATGGCGCTGTTCGAGCCGGCCGTCTGCATCCTCGACGAAATGGATTCCGGCCTCGACATCGACGCGCTGCGCGTCGCGGCCGACGGCGTCAACGCGCTGCGTTCGCAGGGCAGGGCCATGGTCGTCATCACCCACTACCAGCGGCTGCTCAACTACATCGTGCCGGATTTCGTGCACGTGATGTCCAAGGGCCGCGTCGTCAAAAGCGGCGGCAAGGAACTGGCGCTGGAGCTCGAGGCTTCCGGCTACGCCCAGTTCGAAGACGCAGCCTGAGGCGGGATACGGATTTTGTGATGAATGTGGCTTTGGTAAAAAACGAGACCGGGAGCGCGCTGAGCGACAGCTTTGCGATCGCGCGCGACCGGCTTCCCGGCACCGGCAAGGTCGCTGCGGCGCGCGAGGCGGCTTTCGCAGCCTATGCGCAAGCGGGCCTGCCGCATCGCCGGATCGAGGATTGGAAATACACCGATCTGCGCGCGCTGATGCGCGAGGTGCTGCCGCTGGCGCCTGCGCCGGACACCGCGGAGTTTTCGCGCGCGGCTAGCGCCGCCAAGCTGCACGCCATCGAAGGCGTCCGCCGGCTGGCCTTGGTCGACGGCGTGTTCGCCCCCAAACTCTCCGAACTCGGCGGTCTCGAGAAGGGCCTTGGCATCCGCACCCTGCGCGAGACGCTGGAAACCGGCGACGCCGCGCTGCAGGCGCTGTTGTTCACGCCTGACAATGCCAATCCCATGGTGGCGCTCAACAGCGCGATGATGACCGACGGCGTGGTGATCGATGTCGCGGACGGCGTCGTGCTGACGCAGCCGCTGCAGATCGTCCATATCGCCAGCGGTACGGTGCCGGCGGCGATGTTCACGCGCTCGCTGCTGCGCCTCGGCAAGGATGCCGGTGCGACCCTGGTTGAAAGCTATATCGCGGCCGAAGGCGCCAAGGCCTATCAGGTGCACGATTCCCTGATCATCTCGATCGGCAACAATTCACGCCTCGATCATGTCCGTCTCAACGAAGACGGCCGCGACGCGTCAAATATTTCCTCTGGTGTGGTGAGCCTCGGCGCACACGCGCACTTCAACACCTTTGGCATGATGTCGGGGGCCGGCGTCAGCCGCTACCAGGCGACCATCGCGTTTGCCGGCGAGGGCTCCAGGGTCGAGACCAACGGCGTCAATCTGCTCAACGGCAAGCAGCACGCCGACACCACGCTGTTCATGGACCACGCGGTGCCGCATTGCGACAGCCGCGAAATCTTCCGCGCCGTCGTCGACGACCGCGCCCATTCGGTGTTCCAGGGCCGCATCATCGTGCGTCCGCATGCGCAGAAGACCGACGCCAAGATGATGACGCGGGCGCTGCTGCTGTCCGACGACGCCGAGGCGGACAACAAGCCGGAATTGGAAATCTTTGCCGACGACGTCACCTGCGGCCATGGCGCGACCACCGGCGCGCTTGACGAGAGCCTGCTGTTTTACCTGCGCGCGCGCGGCCTGTCCGAGAAGGAAGCCCAGGCGCTCTTGATCCAGGCCTTCGTCGGCGAGGCGATTGAATCGATTGTGAATGACGGCCTGCGCGAGCTTGCGATTGCAGCGGCGCAGCGCTGGCTGGAGGCGAGGGGTTGACCATGCATCCGGCGGTGAAAAATGGCGCCTATGACGTCGCGCGGGTGCGGGAGGATTTTCCGGCGCTGGCGATGAAGGTTTATGGCAAGCCGCTGGTCTATCTCGACAACGCCGCCTCCGCCCAGAAGCCGACCGCCGTGCTCGACCGCATGACGGAAGCCTACAAGAGCGAATACGCCAACGTGCATCGCGGGCTGCATTACCTCGCCAACGCCGCCACCGAAGCCTATGAAGGCGGCCGCGCCAAGGTGGCAAAATTCCTCAACGCCGCGCGTACCGAAGAGATCATCTTCACCCGCAACGCCACCGAGGCGATCAACCTCGTGGCGTCGTCCTGGGGTGAGCCCAACATCAAGCCCGGCGACGAGATCATCATCTCGATCATGGAGCACCATTCCAACATCGTGCCCTGGCATTTCCTGCGGGAGCGCCACGGCGCGGTCATCAAATGGGCGCCGGTCGACGACGAAGGCAATTTCCTGATCGAGGAATTCGAGAAGCTCTTGACCGACCGCACCAGGCTGGTCGCGGTCACCCAGATGTCGAACGCGCTCGGCACCATCGTGCCGGTCAAGGACGTGGTGAAGCTGGCGCATGCCCGCGGCATTCCGGCGCTGATCGACGGCAGCCAGGCCGCCGTGCATCTGGCGATCGACGTGCAGGACATCGACGCCGACTTTTACGTCTTCACCGGGCACAAGCTGTACGGCCCGACCGGCATCGGCGTACTCTACGCCAAGCATGAGCATCTCGTCGCGATGCGCCCCTTCAACGGCGGCGGCGAGATGATCCGCGAAGTTTCCCGGGATTGGATCACCTATGGCGATCCGCCGCACAAATTCGAGGCCGGCACGCCCGCGATCGTGGAATCGATCGGGCTCGGGGCCGCGATCGACTACGTCAATTCGATCGGCAAGGAGCGCATTGCCGCCCACGAGCACGACCTCGTGACCTACGCCCAGGATCGCCTGCGAGAAATCAATTCGCTGCGGCTGATCGGCACCGCGCGCGGCAAGGGACCGGTGATCTCGTTCGAGATGAAGGGCGCGCACGCCCACGATATCGCGACCGTGATCGACCGCCAGGGCATCGCGGTCCGCGCCGGCACCCATTGCGTGATGCCGCTTTTAGAGCGGTTCAATGTCACAGCCACCTGCCGGGCGTCCTTTGGGATGTATAATACCCGTGAAGAAGTCGACCATCTGGTGCAGGCGCTGATCAAGGCGCAGGAATTGTTTTCATGACCGACACAGCCGAAGTCAAAACCGCCAACATGGAAACCCAATCGGCGCTGCCGCCGGAGGAGACCGAGCGTCTCGGCGGTGAGATCGTGGCTGCGCTGAAAACGGTGTTCGACCCGGAAATTCCGGCCGACATCTACGAACTCGGGCTGATTTACAAGGTCGATTTCAAGGACGATCGCAGCGTCGACGTGATGATGACGCTGACCACGCCGAACTGCCCGGCGGCGGGCGAACTGCCGACCATGGTGGAGAACGCGGTTGCCAGCGTTCCCGGCGTCGGCGTCGTCAACGTCAATCTGGTGTGGGAGCCGGCCTGGACGCCGGACCGGATGTCCGACGAGGCCCGCCTCGTCCTCAATATGTGGTGAAGGGTCCTGGTGCCGAAACTATCCGGTGTTCTCGAGACCGCACTTTACGTCGATGACCTCGACCGCGCCCGTGCATTCTACGAAGATGTGCTTGGGCTGGTCGCGCTGACGCGTGATTCGCGATTTTTTGCTTTCGATGTCGGCGGCAGCAATGTGCTTCTGCTGTTTCGTCGCGGCGCGACGCTCGACACGCTCCATTTGCCCGGCGGGACTATTCCGCCGCATGACGGCAACGGCCCGATCCACGTGGCCTTTGCCATCACGGCGGACGAACTGGCGGCCTGGGAAACGCGGCTTGGCGAGCACAGTGTCGCTATCGAAGGCAGGACCGACTGGCCGCGCGGCGGAAAGAGCATCTACTTCCGCGACCCGGACCGGCATCTGCTGGAACTGGTGACACCGGGAGTTTGGGCGATTTATTAGGGGCGATCTGCGAGTAGGAATACGGTTTCGTTCGGACGGGTTCTAACCAAATTCGGGATATCAGACCTTCACAGCAGGAATTTCGTTGTTATTTTAACGGTATAGGATTTCGTCGCCACCGCGCGGCGTAAGGAGATCCACTGCAATGGACACCACCGCACCCGTCTCCAAGCCGAAGCCCCGGCCGCGCCCGCAGGTCATGAAACTGACCGAAGCGGCGGCGCAGCGCATTACGGAGCTGACCAAGCGCGCCGATTCCGAAATCGTCGGCCTGCGCGTCGGCATCAAGAACGGCGGCTGCGCCGGGCAGTCCTACACCGTCGAATACGCCCACGAGGTCCGTCCCACCGACGAGGTGGTCGAAGACCGCGGCGTCAAGATCCTGGTCGATCCCAAGGCCGTGCTGTTCCTGCTCGGCACCGAGATGGACTACAAGGCCGACAAGATGCAGGCCCAGTTCATCTTCAACAACCCCAACCAGGTCTCCGCCTGCGGTTGCGGCGAGTCGGTGCAGCTGACGCCTGCGAAGGTCTGACAGTCGACCCGGCCTTGAGCCGGGACCCATAGCCACCGGCCGCAGTTGGTTTGCGCGCTAGTCGTTATCTTCCTTTTCCAACAACGCGGGCCGCGGCGTATGGGTCCCGGCTCGAGGCCGGGACGACAGCGAGGGTGTGAGCCACACGCATGGATCGCGATTTCCTGATCGACCTGTTTGCCGATTTCGGACCGGTGACGATCCGCCGGATGTTTTCCGGCTTCGGCATTTCCGCTGACGGCACCAACTTCGCCCTCGCGCTGCGCGCCGGGCTGTATTTCAGGGCCGATGAAACCACGATCCCGCAGTTCGCGGCGGAGGGCTCGCAGCCGTTTTCGTATCAGACGCGTACGAAAACCGTGACCGTGAACTCGTATTGGCAATTGCCGGCGCGGCTGTTCGACGACTCCGAAGAGCTGAGCGATTGGGCGAGGGCGGCGCTGGCCGCCGCGCAGCGCGCCGCGTTGCGCAAGCGTCCGAAGGCGCGCAAGGCGGCGAAGAAAACCGTTGCCAAAGCCGCGAAGAAGGTTGCCGCGAAAAAGCCGGCGGTCAAGAAGAAGTCAGTTCGTAGGGTGGGCAAAGCGAAGCGTGCCCACCATTCAAGATAACGAACCGGAGGTTGGTGGGCACGGCGCAAGCGCGCCTTTGCCCACCCTACGGACCGAGCGGACCTACGCCACCTGGCTGCGCTGGTCGGCGGCGTATTCGGGGTCGACTTCGCAGATCACGCGGTTGCGGCCGTTGCGCTTGGCGGCGTAGAGGCAGGCATCGGCGCGTTCGATCAGCGAATCCGTGTCGTCGTCCGGCTTCAGCATCGACACGCCGACCGAGATGGTGACGCGGCCGAGGATTTCGCCGGTGGATTTCTTCTTCAATTCCTTCGCCATCACGGCGCGGCGGATGTGATCGGCAACCGTCAGCGCCTGGCGCAGCGCGGTGTTGGGCAAGACGACCGCGAATTCCTCGCCGCCATAGCGCGCGGTGATGTCCTGTCCCTTGATGGTCTGCTTCAAGGACATGCCGACCAGACGCAGCACCTGATCGCCGGTGAGGTGGCCGTAGGAATCGTTGAACGATTTGAAATGATCGATGTCGAACATCAATAGCGACAGCGGCTCGCCGTTGGCCAGTGCCGCCTGTACCGCCATCTCTATCGAGCGGTCGAAATATTTGCGATTGCCCAGGCCAGTGAGCGGATCGGTCAGGCTCTCGGCGCGGATGGCTTCCAGGCTGTGCTGGAGATTGCTGATCTCGCTCTTCGACAGCGACAGCCGGTTCTCCAGCGCCTTGTTGGTATCGCGCATCTCGCGGGTGGATTTCACCAGCTGTTCGACCACTGCCTTGATCTGGTCGCGGTTCTGCGCGGTCGACAGTTTCTGGCTGGCGCCGCTCAGGCTGGCGTCGTAGCTCGCCGACATGGCCAGCGCCTCGGTGATCAGCGTCATCACGTCGTCGATCTCGCCGATCACGCGCGCGCCGACCTTGTCGATGCGGTCAGAGGTCTTGATGTGGGAGAGGTAGGTTTCGTAGATCTGTTCGAGGTCGGCTTCGCTGAGCCTGCCGTTGCGCGCCAGCGTCTCGTTGATGATCTTGTTGAGGGGGGCGTTGTAACCGGTGGCGTAGACGTACCAGATTTCATAATTGCGAGGCACGGCGGTCTGCCGAAGCGACTTGATCTGGCCCATCGCGACTTCGGCGAAGGCCAACGTGCGTTCGTGTTCGTCCAGCAGTTTCACCACTGATCCGTCCCTAATGGCGAGCAACGCTTCGCGCCGCCCAGCAGGCAATGACTAAAATTATCGCTGCGAAGTTAAGGGAGGAGAATGAACGCCCGGTAAACAGGGCTGTACCCTGTTCACCGCGTGGACGGCGTTGAAGGCGTTTTCTTCTAGACGCGGGCGCGCACGGGCCGCAGCAGAAACGCCGGAAGATGCGAGTGATCGGCAGGCTCGGATTCGACTTCGCGCTGGGCGCGCCGCGGTTCGGCCCGGCCGATCGAGGGCACGCGGGAGGCCGGTGCGGGCGCTGGCGGTGTGAACGCTTCGGTCGCTGCCTGCGGCTGCGAGCCGGAGTTGCGCTCGCCTCCCTTGGCGTGGCGCGGCTCGCGCTCACCGTGGCGCGGTTCGCGCTCACGTCGCGGCTTGCGTCCGCCACGTGAACCTTCCCGCGAACCTTCCTTGACGCTTTCCCTGGAGCCTTCTCGCGCACCGTGGCGGGAGCCTCCGCGAGAACCTTCTCTGCCGCGCGCCTCGCGCGGCTGGTCGATATCGCCTGACGCTTCCGATCGCACGGAATAGTCGCCTTCCGCGCGGGGAATGGATTTTCCGATCAGCCGTTCGATCGCGGCCAGCGATTTGGTGTCGAGCGATGTGACGATCGAAATCGCGGTGCCGGCCCGGCCGGCGCGACCGGTGCGGCCGACGCGGTGGACGTAATCGTCGGGATGATGCGGCACGTCGAAATTGTAGACGTGGCTGACGGCGGGAATATCGAGACCGCGGGCGGCGACGTCGGAAGCCACCAGCAGCGGAATTTCGCCCTTGCGGAATGATTCGAGCGCCGCGGTGCGGGCCGACTGGTCCATATCGCCATGGAGCGCGCCGACGCTGAAGCCGTGCTTCTGAAGCGATTTGGCAACGACGGCGACTTCACGCTTGCGATTGCAGAAGATAATCGCGTTCTGAAGGTCCTTGGCGTCGCGCAGCAGGCGGCGCAGGATCTCGCGCTTCTCGTGTACCTCGCGCCCGCAGGCGACCTGGAATTGAGACACGCCCACAGCTGTCGTCGCAGGCTTGGAGACTTCGATACGTTCGGGATTGTGCAGGAAGGCTTCGCTGATGCGGCTGATCTCGGGCGGCATCGTCGCGGTAAAGAACAGGGTCTGTCGCGTGAACGGGACCAGCTTGCAGACCCGCTCGATGTCGGGAATGAAGCCCATGTCCAGCATGCGGTCGGCTTCGTCGATGACCAGGAGTTCAACGCCGGTGAGCAGCAGCCCGCCACGCTCGGTATGGTCGAGCAGCCGGCCCGGGGTCGCGATCAAGACGTCGACGCCGCGGGTCAATTTGGTGTCCTGATCGCCGAACGAGACGCCGCCGATCAGCAGCGCGACATTGAGTTTCTGGCCAATGCCGTATTTGTCGAAATTCTCTTTGACCTGGGCCGCAAGTTCGCGGGTCGGCTCCAGGATCAGGGTGCGGGGCATTCGTGCCCGGGCGCGGCCCTTTTCCAGCATGGTGAGCATGGGCAGGACGAAGGCAGCGGTCTTGCCGGTGCCGGTCTGGGCGATGCCGAGAACGTCACGGCGGGCCAGAACGTGGGGGATCGCCTGTTCCTGAATGGGCGTAGGGGTGGTGTAGCCGGTGGCCGCAACAGCGGCGAGAACCTTGTCGGAAAGTCCGAGATGGGAAAAAGACATTGAGCCTCTAGTCGACACCGCCGTTCGGAATCGAGGGTAATAAGGCTGTCGCGTTCAACCCCGAAACGGCGCGCTTTAAGAAGCTGGGGGCTCTGACTTACGCAGACGAGCGGCTAACCTTAGGGAATCGCGTGTCGATCCTAGGCCGCGTTGAGCCGGAACATAGGCGCGAAACGGCCAAAGTCAATCTGGGAACCAGCGAAAAGGCCGAAAAAGCTTAATGTTTTCGCACAAATAACGGCCAAACCGTCATTTGGCCGTCAAATGCGTCGAGCTTGCCGAGCTTGCTGCCACGCGACCGGTCGCGCGCTCATACCCTATTTCCTTGTCGCCGCTTCCCTGAAGTCACCGGGCGTGATGCCCTGAACCGTGCGAAACACGCGATAAAACGTTGCGAGGCTGTCGAAGCCGCTGGCAAAGGCGATCTCGGCGATGGTCATGGCCGGCGCCTTGCGCAGCAGGCGGCGGCTTCGCTCGATGCGCAGCGCGGTGACGGTTTGCGAGAAGCTCATGCTGGATTCTTCGAACAGCACGTGCAGATGACGAACCGAGATCGCGAGCCGACTTGCGACGAACGCTGGCGAGAGTTGCGGCTCGGCGATGTGGCTGGCCATCAATCGCCGCGCCAGGGACAGGCGGCCAGCCCGAACCGCGTACTGCGCCATCCGGCTGGTCGGCCGGACAACGCCGCGCTCGATCAGCGTGAGGTGCGTGAGCGTCCGCACCAGCGCCTTCGTTGTCGCCGGATCGCTGTCGTCATCCGCTTCGGTCAGGTCGGTGAAACAGGATTCCAGAAGCGGGGTGAGGACGGCGCGGTCGGTAAACGGTTTCGGGACGAGGTCGTGCAGGCCGGGTAGCGGCAGCAGAATGTCGGCCACCGGCACCTTCAGAATGCGAAGATCGAAACCGTCAGCGGCGATCGGGACGGTGTGGTAGGGCAGGTCCGAATAGCTTGTCGCAAACGTTCCGCCGGCGACGTGGAAGTCATCGACATTGCGGACCCTGAACCAGCCGCCGCCGCCAAGCTGCTGGCAGATGCAAAGGCTGTGGCTGGGTGCGCTGGCGATATCGGTCGCACTGCGCTCGACATGATAGCTCGAGGCGCGGAGGCCAATCAGGCCCGCGGAGCCGAACTTTCGAAGCGAGAATTCCCCGGCGAACTTTGGGCGGTGCTCCCGGTCGAGTTCGGCGGTCGCCCCAAAAAGCCCCTTGGAGCGCACCTCGCGCCAATAGTCGAAGCGGTCCTTCGGATCGACCTGATCGGTGGACCATCTAAAGGCAGAGGTACCCTGATCTCCGGGAGGGGCGTAGGCGACCGGCGCCGGACGTGCCGCTCCTCGTATAGCCGAAATAGCCACCCCAGCATTCCTCCCCAAGATATGCCGCGGAGCGGCAAATCACCCGGGAATCATGCCACGGTGGGGGTAGCCCGGTCCTGATGGGACGGCGGTGACTTTCTGAAATTTCTCTGATATTCGCTGTGCGCAGCCCAGCCCCGAGAAGATTGCGGACACAAGTTGCTCTGTTTCGCCGGATTTGAACTTGACCCGGAACGCGCCAGGCTCCGCGGGCCCGGTGGCGAAGCGATCCGGCTGCGCCCGAAATCCTTCGACATGCTGCAACTGTTTGTGACCAACGCCGGGCGCGTTCTCAGCAAGCAGGACCTGATCGACGCGATTTGGCCGAACGTCCATGTCGGCGACGACAGCCTTTTCCAATGCGTCCGCGAAATCCGTGCCGCGCTTGGCGACGACCAGCGCCAATTGATCAAGCTGGTTTCCGGCCGCGGCTACCTGTTCGACGGGCAAGTGACGGTCGGGCCGGGCGTCCTTGGCGCGGCTGATGAAGCACAGCCTCCGGTCGCGACGGCCAACGCCGATCCTGTCGCCGCGGTGCCGCCGGCGCTGGCGACGGAGCCCGCCCGGAAACGGCTCCGGTTCGGCATGCGCGCCGGGCTTGCAACGGCGGCCGGGCTCGGTGCGGTTATCGGCCTTGCCGTCGCCGCGCCGATCTTCGTGCCCGATTTCATCTTCGCGCGAAAACCCCCGGCCGTTGCCTCAGAGCAGCTCGTTGGGGTGGGCGAGGGCCAGAAACTTGCCGAGTTGGCGGCGAGCGTGGCTGACCGCCTCAGCGCGGCCGTCAGCATTGCCGCCGCAGCACCGGTGCTCACGCCCGATTCCATGTTTCCACGAAAATCACCGACCATCGCCATGATGCCGATCGTTGGCGTCGGTGACAGCCAGTTGGTTGCCGAGATGGCGGGGGACGTGACCGACCGGCTCACCGACGGCTTGGCCAGGATCGACAAGTTGCGCGTGCTGGCGCCGCGATCTCAAACGGCTTCCGCGGTGCCTCACCAGCCCGTCGCCGCGCACCCGGAAGCCGACTTCGTGGTGAGCGGCGAACTGCGGTTGGAAGGCGGGGCCTGGACTATCCAGGCGCGCATGAGCAATGGCGCCACCGGCGAGGTACGCTGGACCAACTCGGTTTCGGTCGGCATCGAGAAGTCGGATATGACGCTGCAGCAGATCCGGCTCGCCGCCGGCGTCGGCCATCCGCTGGCGCTTCGCATCAATGCGATGATCAATGCCGGCCCGGCCGCGACCGACGACGAGCTGGCTGGCGGCACCGCCAAGGTCGTGATCGAGCAGGCGATGGCCTCGATCAACCAGACCACGCCGGAGCGTTTCAAGGCCGCGCAAACCATGCTGGAGAAAGCCATCGCGGCCGATCCAGGCAATGTCGACCTCGCCGCCGCGTTGTCCGCGCACTTGCTGCGCGGCATCCAGATGACCTGGTACAGCAAGGCCGATGTTGCCGACACCCAACGTGCCGCGCAGTCGATGCTCGAGCAGGCGCTGCGCGCGAAGCCAACCTACATCCCCGTGCTGGAGGCGTATTGCCGGCTCCTCAACGCGACAAACCAGTTCATCGAAAGCCTGGTGGCCTGCGGCAGGGTCTTGACCTTTGATCCCTGGGACGGGCTCGCGATCTACAATCTGGGCCTCGGGCAGCTTCGGCTCGGGCGGTTCGAGGATGCGCTGGCGACGTTCAAACTGGCCGAACAATTCGATACGCCGCGAACGGCGCGCTGGACCTGGTTGCTGGGAGCGGGACTGACCCTGGTGGTGATGGACCGCGACGAAGAGGCGATCCCATATCTCACGAGATCGATTGCGATCACGCCGGCCACCGGACGATCACACGCGGTGCTGGCGACAGCCTACCAGCGTTTGGGACGCACCGACGAGGCCAAGGCTGCCCTGGCCAAGACGATGGAACTGCGGCCCGGTTCGACCGCTGTCAACATCGCGTTCGACCCGAAGAACGCCAGCCCGCTTTATACCGAGGCCGCAAAACGCGTGGCTGATGTGCTCGTGGGGCTCGGCTTGCCGGATAAATAGCGCTTCTGCGAAGGCGGCTAGGTCCGCAATGTGAAATCGGGACAGCAATCCGGTCTGCGGGCGGATTGAACCGGCGGCACGGCTTTGCCGACTATGGCATGAGGCAATCGCAAGCGGTTGCGGACGATTTCGTTCAAGTGGGGAATTCGATGAGGCGCTGGTATTCCAGGTTTTTGGCGGTGACGGGCGTTGCCGCCGTTTTGGCTGTTTTCGCTGTCCCCGCTCATGCCGAAAAACGCGTCGCGCTCGTGATCGGCAATAACGACTACCGGAACGTGCCGAAGCTGCAGAAGGCCGTCAACGACGCCCGCACCATGGGCGACACGCTGAAGCAACTCGGTTTCACCGTCATGGTCGCCGAGAACCAGACGCGCCAGGCTTTCAGCCAGAGCCTGCTCGCGTTCGACAAGGCGGTCAGCAAGGGCGACACCGCGTTCTTCTTCTATGCGGGCCACGGCTTTGAGATCGCCGGCCAGAACTTCCTGCTGCCGACCGACGTGCCGGCGGCAACCGAAGGCCAGGAGGAACTGGTGCGCGACGCTTCCATCCTCGCGGACCGGATCATCGAGCGCCTGCAGAACAAGGGCGCGCGAACCGCCATTCTGGTGTTCGACGCCTGCCGCAACAATCCGTTCGAGCGCTCCGGCACCCGCGCCGTTGCCGGTGGCGGCGGCCTCGCGCCGATGACGCAATTGCCGGAAGGTGTGTTCTCGATATTTTCAGCGGGTCCGCGGCAGACCGCGCTGGACCGCCTGTCGAACGACGATGCCAATCCCAATTCGGTGTTCACCCGAACTTTTACCAAGGAACTGACGCAGCCCGGGGTCAACCTCGTGCAGGTCGCGCAACGCACGCGGCGGCTGGTCAGCGAGCTGGCGGAGACCGTGCGCCACAAGCAGATCCCGGTCTATTTCGACCAGATGGTCGACGACGTATTCCTGAGCGGCACGGCGAAAGCCGCGCCCGAGGTTGCCGTCGCCAAGCCCACGGAGCCATTGCAGAAGGTTGCAGCGTTGCCGCCGGTGCACCGGCTTGCACCGTCGAGCGATTCCGTCAACGCGCCGATCGCGATGTTCTCGCGCCATAACAGCGGCTGGACCGTGGTGTTCTCGATCGCCGATCCGACGCTCGGGATTTCCTGGCGGATGGGCGAGGCCGGCGATTTCCGCGAGACCGGCTTCATCGACACGCTCGATCCTCGGACCCGCAAGCGGATGCCGAACCCGTCGATCGAGCTTCCGGCCGACGCGCCGGCCGCCACGATCCAGGTGCGCTATGTCGATACGTCAGGCGAAGTGCAGGGGCCGTTTCCGATCCGCTTCGATCCCGAGGCCGCGCTGATCCGCGACCAGCGCAAGGTGCTCGACATGACCGCGACAAGCTGGCTGTCGTTTCGCGAATACAACGGCCTCATGGTCTATTACACCCATCTGATGTCGTACCGCTGCGCGATCCGCGAGGTGCGCGTCGGCATCGACAGCACCGTGCCCGACCAGGTTCTGAAAATGCCGCCGTGCGATCCCAAGGATCCCAGTGTCATCCCGCGCGAGGCGCAGCCCTACCTCAAGCTTGCGCCGGCGACCAAGTCGGTTTCGGTCGAACTGGTCTACCGCGACGGCAGCGTGTCCGAGATCAAGAGCTTCCGGCGCTAAAGCGTTTTCGAGCGAAGTGGATACCGGTTCGCGTCAAGAAAACGTGTCAAATCAAGAATGTAGAGCCCCGTTCCGATTCCATCGGAACGGAAAAGGCTCTAATCCAGCCGGCGTCGTCCGATTGAGCTACATTCCGCTCGGAGGTCGATCATGGACGCAGGCAGTTTTTCGCGGCAGCCCGCGGGGCGCACGATGAAGGTCCGCTGCTGCATCGTTGGCGGCGGGCCCGCCGGCATGATGCTCGGATATCTGCTTGGCCGCGCCGGGATCGATGTCGTGGTGCTGGAAAAGCACGCCGACTTCTTTCGCGATTTTCGCGGCGACACCGTGCATCCCTCGACCCTGCAGGTGATGGACGAACTTGGATTGATCGACGGATTTCTCAAGCTGCCGCATCAGCGGCTGCAGAAGATGGAGGGGTTGTTCGGCGGCGCAACGGTCCGGCTCGCCGACCTCAGCCGGCTCAAGGTGAAGTACCCCTTCATCGCCTTCATGCCGCAATGGGATTTTCTGAATTTCCTGCGCGAGAGCGGCAAGCGGTTTGCCTCGCTCAAGGTGATGATGAGCACCGAAGCAACCGATCTCATTGAGGACGGCGGCCGCGTCGCGGGCGTGCGCGCGAACACGCCGGAGGGCATGCTCGATATCGAGGCCGATCTCACCATCGCCTGCGACGGCCGCCATTCACTGGTGCGCGAGCGCGCGGGCCTTGCGACCGAGGAAATCGGCGCGCCGATGGACGTGCTGTGGTTCCGCGCGGGAAAAACGGCAAATGAAACCGAAAGCGTGTTTGCGCGTGTCGAGCCCGGGAGGATGATGGTGACGTTCGATCGCGGCGACTACTGGCAATGCGCCTATATCATCGCCAAGGGTCAGTACGACGCCGTCAAGGCGAGGGGCCTGCCGACACTTCTGGACGACGTCGCGCGGGTCGCGCCGATCCTCAAATCCGGTCTTGCTGACGTCAAAAGCTGGAATGACGTCAAGCTGCTCACGGTTGCGATCAATCGTCTGACGCGCTGGACGCGGCCCGGCTTGCTTTGCATCGGCGATGCCGCGCATGCGATGTCGCCGATGGGTGGTGTCGGCGTCAACCTCGCGGTTCAGGACGCGGTCGCGACCGCCAATCTTCTCGCGGCCAAGCTCGTGAACGGCTGCCCGCCAGAGAACGAACTGGATGCGGTGCGCCAGCGCCGCGAATTCCCGGTGCGGATGACGCAGCGGATGCAGGTCGTGGCGCAGGACAACATCGTCAGCGCCGCGCTGAAGGGCGGCAATCAGCCGCTGAAAGCGCCACTGGTGATGCGGCTGATCACGGCGGTGCCGTGGATGCAGGGCATCACGGCGCGCTTCATCGGACTCGGCGTCCGGCCCGAGCATGTGCAGTCGCCGGCATCTGCGGAATACTGAACAAGCTGGCTGCGGCCACTACATCACGCGGTGAGTCTGTAGCGGCCCCGCCACAGTAAGTGACAATCCGTCTGGTTCGCGACGTTGTAGCCCTCGCAGTGCCCACGGCGAACAAGCCTGGTGCCAGCAGGGACACGTCAGGATTTCGGTTGTCGATGTACGCTCCCCAATTCTTATAGAGGGGATTATTCAACGTGAAGAAACTGGTACTCGCAGCTTCGATCCTTGCCGTCAGCGTGGCGAGCGCGTTCGCCGCCGACATCGCGGCTCGCCCGTACACCAAGGCACCGGTTGCACCCCCGGTTATCACCTATGACTGGTCCGGTATCTATATCGGCGGCGCGGTCGGCGGCGGATGGGCCACCACCGATGGCGTTCTCTACAATGCTTTTCCCGGCGCTCTCTGGAGGACGGATAGCCAGAGTCGGTTGATCTACGGCGGCTTTGCCGGAATCCAGAAGCAGTGGGGCAGCCTTGTTGTCGGTATCGAAGGCGGCTGGAACGGCTTGGACAATGGCTTCAACAACAGCCCTGGCACTGGGTTTTCGGCCAAGGCTGCATTTACGGCGGTGGGGCGTCGTGCCAAAGCCGCATCAATGATATCGGCTACATCGGCGGCCGGCTCGGCTATGCCTGGAATCGCTTTATGGTGTACGGCCAGGGCGGCTACGCTCGCGCTGACATCGATACCCGGGTCTACCTGCCCGCGGCCAACCTTGCGATCGCGGCGGCCAGCGCCGCTCATGACGGCTGGTATGCCGGCGTCGGCGGCGAATACGCGGTTCTGGACAACCTCGTTCTCGGCATCGACTGCAAGCACTACGAGTTCGACAGCGAGCAGCACAATTGTAACCGGGCTGTCGTCGGCTGCACCGTGGTGGACCTCCGTAATGTCTCGGCGAAGGTCGATTCGGTGATGGGGCGAGTGAGCTTCAAGTTCAATCCGTGGTCGACCGGACCGGTCGTCGCCAAGCACTGAGAAGCCAAGTACTAAGGATCACGACCTGCTTTGAAAAGCCCCGGCATGCCCGGGGCTTTTCGTTGCGGAAGTGCTTCAATGTGACGTCGGTGCTATCCCATGACCGAGAAACCACCGTCGATCGGGATCGCGGTGCCGGTGGTGAAGTCGGACGCGGGCGAGGACAGAAACACCGCAATGCCGGCGAAATCGTCGATCACGCCCCAGCGCGCTGCCGGGGTGCGCGCCAGCACCTTGTCGTGCAGCCCGTCGATCTGCGCGCGGGCGCCTCTGGTGAGATCGGTATCGATCCAGCCCGGCAGCACCGCGTTGACCTGGATGTTGTCAGGAGCCCACGCCACGGCGCAGGCGCGCGTGAACTGCACGATGCCGCCCTTGCTCGCCGCGTAAGCCGACGCAAAGCTGGCGCCGAAGATCGACATCATCGAACCGATATTGATGACCTTGCCGCCGCCGGCTTGCTTCATCGCAGGGTAGACCGCCTGCGAGACCAGGAAGGCGCTGGTGAGGTTGGTCTGGATCACGCTGTTCCACTCGGCGAGATCGAGCACGTGCGGCGGTTTGCGGATGCTGATGCCGGCATTGTTGACGAGGATGTCGATCCGGCCGAGTTCGCCGGCGACGCGCGCGGCCATCGCATCGACCGCCGCCTTGTCGGTGACATCTGCGACCACCGAAATTGCCTTGGCGCCGCTGCGCGCGAGCTCGGCGGCTGCGGCAACCGATTTGGCTTCATTGCGCCCGACGACCGCAATCGCTGCACCGGCGTCCGCCAGACCGCGGGCCATGCCGAGCCCGATGCCGCCATTGCCGCCGGTGACGATGGCCACCTTGCCGCTGAGATCGAAAAGTTTTGTTTTCATTGTTGTTGTCCCATTGTTGGTATCGAGAGCCGCGATCAGCTCTTGCCTTGCCAGATCAGGATCAGGCCGACGGCGCCGAGCACGGCACCATAGCCCGCCCATTGCAGCTGGTTGATCATGAAGCTCGATTGCGGCCAGGTGATCGCGCCGGTGCCCTGGCCGATCCAGAGCAGGCCGACGGCGAGCGCCAGAAAGCCAACGATCAAGAGCAATCTGGCCATGAATACTCCCCGCTGCCGCTTTCGAACGGCGTGACCGGCGCCCCGGGAAACCATTGCCGGATCGGCCGTAGCTTTCGATCGAATACAATGCAGGCGGCTTCGGCAAGGGCGGAGATGATCAGGGGATTGGTGATCGGGGGGGCAAGTGCGCCGCGCCTACCTGCGACTAGAGACGGCCTCTGCAGGGGGCAGCAGCAGTATCGGTGCGGCAACGGATTGACGCTAGCAGGCAACAAAAAAGCCCCGGACGATGCCGGGGCTTTTGAGTTGATCAATCGGGAGAGATCAGTACCGCGTAGCTGGGGCACCCCAGTTGAAGCGGTAGACCAGCGAAGTGCTGATGGTCTGCACCCACGGCTCGTGGGTCACTGCCCCGCCGGTGAGCGCTGCTGATCCAGGAACGAACACGTTAGTGGGTGCGAACCGCGTGGGGATCGTGGCCCGGTCGTAGTACGCGCTACGATATTCGGTTTTCATGAACCAGCCGGGGGCAGAGATACCGAAAATGTCGAGGTTGTTTTCGACACCGCCGCCAATAAACCAGCCATGTCGATCAAAAGAACCTGTGGTCGTTTGGGCGGCGAAAGACCCTGCGATGCCGCCAGCAGCCACAGGAAATTGCGTAGTGCCCGACCATTCAGAACCCGAGTAACCAGCATTGACGTAGGAAAGCACGTTCGGCGCAACCAAGTAACCCAACCGCGCGCCAGCTGCGTAGCTGGTCCGGAGCTTCAGGGTGCCTTCGGTGCCGAAAAGAGGATCGGCCAAGGAACCTTCCAATTCGCCAAACTGAGCGTCGCCGAAAATACCGGCCACCCACTTGCCTGCGAACTGCACGTCATAACCGCCGCCGACAGTTCCGAACCATCCGGAACCGCCATGGCGCACATCACGGGTGAGCGCGGTACCGGCTGGTCCGAAAGCTCCCAGAGGTCCAACCACGCCGGTGCTCACTGCATTGCTGTCAGCAGACCACAGGCCGCCGCCGCCGCCGCCGAAGATGTAGAAACCGGTCCAGTTGTAGATCGGAGCCAGGGGGGGCGGAGCCTTGGTGTACGGACGGGCCCCGAGGTCAGCGGCCGAGGCCGATCCGGTCATTGCCGCTACCGCAGCCAGAGCGATCGCTAATTTCTTCATTGTCCAAACCCTCAATCTTAAGCGTCGTAACCGACCGCCCAAATGGTGCGCTTGCACCGATTCCTGAAACCCAGTGTCAGGACTATACGCAGTTCCACCCAAAATGCTGTTGCGGGGACAACACACCCGCCCGAAAACGATTTGAGGGAAAGCGCCTGAAAAATGGGCAAGATCAGGCGCGCACGGGGTCAAATAGGCCGAAAACGGCCCGCAATCGGACAAACGACGTGCCGTCGCCGAGGTCGCCCCGGAGGTCAGACGTCCAGCAGATCCTCGCTGGCAAACTCCGCCTTGTCGGTGATGAAGGCGAATCGGGCCTCGGCTTTGGTGCCCATCAGCCGCTCGACCGAATCGGCGGTGCCTTCGCGGTCGTCGGCCAGCAGGACCACGCGCAGCAGGGTGCGCTTGGCCGGGTCCATCGTGGTTTCCTTGAGCTGCGCCGGCATCATCTCGCCAAGCCCTTTGAAGCGGCCGACATCGACCTTGGCATTGGCGTTGAATTCGCTTTTGAGCAGCGCGTCCTTGTGGGCGTCGTCGCGGGCGTAGACCGTCTTGGCGCCGTGGGTGAGCCGATAGAGCGGCGGCACCGCGAGATAGAGGTGGCCCTCGTCGATCAGCCGCGGCGTCTGCCGGTAGAAGAAGGTGATCAGCAGCGAGGCGATATGGGCGCCGTCGACGTCGGCGTCGGTCATGATGATGATGCGGGAATACCGCAGGTCTTCCTCGCGGTAATGCGCGAGCGTGCCGCAGCCGATCGCTTGCATCAGGTCGGAGAGCTGGGCGTTGGCGGTGAGCTTGTCCTTGCCGGCGGAGGCGACGTTGAGGATTTTTCCGCGCAAGGGCAGCACGGCCTGGGTCTTGCGGTCGCGCGCCTGCTTGGCGCTGCCGCCGGCCGAGTCGCCCTCGACGATAAACAGCTCGGAGCCTTCGGTCGCGGTGTTGGTGCAGTCGGAAAGCTTGCCGGGCAGGCGCAGCTTCTTCACCGCGGTCTTGCGCGACGTTTCCTTCTCGGCGCGGCGACGCAGCCGCTCGTCGGCGCGCTCGACGACAAAATCCAGCAGCTTGTTGGCCTGCAGCGGATTGCCCGACAGCCAATGGTCGAACGGGTCCTTGATCGCCTGCTCGACGATCTTCTGGGCCTCGGCGGTGGCGAGGCGATCCTTGGTCTGGCCCTGGAATTCCGGTTCGCGCACGAACACCGAGAGCATCACGGCCGCGCCCACCATGACGTCTTCCGAGGTGATCGGTGCGGCGCGCTTGCCCTGGCCGATGCGCTCGGCGTGGTCTTTCAGGCCGCGCAGCATCGCGCTTCGCATGCCGGATTCGTGGGTGCCGCCGTCGGGCGTCGGCACGGTGTTGCAATAGGAGGAGAGGAAGCCGTCGGCGTCCGCCGTCCAGGCCACCGCCCATTCGCAGGCGCCGTGGGCGCCGTTGCGCCCCGATTTGCCGGAGAAGATATCCGGGTGCACCAGCGTGTCGGCATGGATCGCGGCGCCGAGATAATCCTTCAATCCTCCGGGGAAATGGAATTCGTCCTCGGCCGGCACCTCTTCGATGCCGCGCAGCAGTTCCGGATCGCAGCGCCAGCGAATCTTCACGCCGCCGAACAGGTAGGCCTTCGAGCGCGCCATCTTGAACAAGCGTTGCGGCCTGAAGGCGGCCTTGGCGCCGAAAATCTCGGTGTCGGGCTTGAAGCGGATGGTGGTGCCTCGGCGGTTGTTGATCTTGCCGAGTTCCTGCAGCTTGCCCTTGGGATGGCCACGCTCGAAGGTCATCTTGTAGAGCTTTTGTTCGCGCGCGACCTCGACCTCGAGGAGCGAGGAGAGGGCGTTGACGACGGAGACGCCGACGCCGTGCAGGCCGCCCGAGGTCTCGTAGACCTTGGAGTCGAACTTGCCGCCGGAATGCAGCGTACACATGATGACTTCGAGCGCGGACTTCTTCGGAAACTTCGGATGCGGATCGACCGGAATGCCGCGGCCATTGTCGGTCACAGTCAGGAATCCGTCCGCGCTCAGCGTAACCTCGATAAACGAGGCGTGCCCGGCGAGCGCCTCGTCCATGGAGTTGTCGATGACTTCGGCGAACAGGTGGTGCAGCGCCTTTTCATCGGTACCGCCGATATACATGCCGGGCCGGCGGCGGACCGGCTCAAGCCCCTCCAGCACCTCGATATCCGCTGCGGTATAGCCGGCTTCCGCGCTGCTGGATTTGGCGGCGACCCTCAGCGAGGCGCGGCCCTTCGGTTCATCGGCTCCGAACAAGTCGTTGGCGGTTTTGCTTTTAGCAGATGTTTTCAATGGTTTGGGCATGGTTCTTCATGTGATGCGCGCAACTTGGCGCCGCGAATCGGTCTGTCTGACTATGCCACGGATGGGCTTAAAAAGTGACGGCCGGCGCCAAGGCAGAGCGCTTCTGTCGGGCGCAGCAATGACTGGAACTTCCACGGTTAACAATATCTAAACGTAGGTGAGGCGCCGGCTTGCTTTCAGCCCAAGGTTGCGTGAAGGTCGCTACGGGCTTGGGGAAAATAATCAATGATGAGGCTGGTTTTGGCGGCGGCAATCGCGCTGCCCTGTGTTGGCTGCGCGTCGGTAACGCGTGGAACGACAGAGAATATTTCCATCTCGAGCACGCCGGCAGGCGCGACCGCCGAGATATCGGGACTGGATGTTCCCACCGCCTGCGTGACGCCGTGCGTGGTCCAGGCCAAACGCAGCGCCGACATCATCGTGACAGTGGAACAAAGAGGGGTATGAACCGCAAATCATTCCTCTCACCAAGGAAGTTCCCGCCACCGGCGCCGCAGGCTTCGCCGGCAACGTTCTGCTTGGCGGCGTGGTCGGCATGGGGGTGGATGCCGTTACCGGCGCGGCGCTGGATCACAAGCCAAACCCGGTCATCGTGACCCTGCAGCCGCTCCCGCCGGCACAACCCCGTCCGGCAAAGCCTCGACCGCCTAAGCGGCCGCCGCCGCCGCAGAGCTAAGCTCTGGTCGTTGCGGCCATTGATACCTGGTGCATGATCGCCGCGAACCGCGCCCTTACCGATTTTGTGGGGAAATTCCCCGTTTTGGGTAGGGAAAGCGGGCGGGGGGCGCGAGCGGGCGTTGAAATCACGCCCAGTGTCCGCCTTTGTGACTTGAAGTCACGCAACGGGCTGGCGTACCTGTTCCAAGGCCATGGGCCCGCGGGTTTGATTCAATGGCCGGATTTGGGGCTGGAAGGCGTTTAAGGGATGCAAGATTTTGCGCGCGCCCTGGCTGATTTCGTGCGCGATCATCAGGCCTGGGCAGCACCGATTGTGCTGCTGCTGGCGTTCGGCGAATCGCTGGCGTTCGTTTCACTGGTCGTTCCGGCCTGGGGGGCTCTGGTCGCGATCGGCGCCCTGATGGGCGTCAGCGGCATCAACTTCTGGCCGATCTGGATCGCCGGCGGCATTGGGGCGGGGCTCGGCGACTGGGTCTCCTACTGGGTCGGCTTTAAATACAAGGAGCAGGTGGCCCAGATCTGGCCGCTGTCGCGCTATCCGGAAATCCTGCCGCGCGGCGAGGCTTTCGTGAAAAAGTGGGGCGTGCCCTCGATTTTCATCGGGCGGTTCTTCGGACCGTTGCGGGCGTCGGTGCCGCTCGCCGCCGGCATTTTCGAGATGCCCTATTGGCCATTCCAGATCGCCAATTTCGTCTCCGCGCTGGTCTGGTCGGCAGCGTTGTTGCTGTTTGGCGACGTGATCGCTCACATCATCGAATGGGTGTGGCGGTTGTTGTGAACGCAGACGCTCGCGCTGCCGGAATAAGCCGGCGGGGGCAGGGGTTAGCTCTCATGATGGGGAACACCGGGCTTGCCTGCCGTCGCACCGCCGTCATCGCGTTAGCATTGAAACGCTGATAGAAGCGGCGGCAACCAGGGCCGAGAATCACACGGACACGTCAACAAAGCGGGAAATCCCGCGAACCGCATTCATCGTCTCACTGGGAGGACATCACATGGATTTGACACGACGTCACGCACTCGCTGGAGCTGCGGCTCTCGCTGCTTCGCCTCTGTTGCCCAGCATGCCGGCCAAGGCGGCCGCGCCGGTCGCCGAGAAGCAAGCGCCGAGTTTCTATCGTTACAAGGTCGGCGACGCCCAGGTGAACGTCATCTCCGACGGCGTCAACAACTTCGCGCTGGGCGACACATTCGTGCTCAACGTCAAGAAGGACGAAGTCAACGCCGCGCTCGAAAAGGCGTTCATGCCGAAAGACAAGATCAGCATCCAGTTCGCGCCGCTCGTGATCAATACCGGCGGCAAGCTTGTCGTCATCGACACCGGCAACGGCCCGGGCGCTTTCGCCTCGAGCAAGGGCAATGTCGGACAGTTCGCCAGCAACATGGTCGCCGCCGGGCTCGACCCCAAGGCCGTCGACATGGTGGTAATCTCGCACTTCCACGGCGACCACATCAACGGCCTCTTGACCGCGGACAACGTGCTGGCATTCCCGAATGCCGAGGTGCTGGTGCCGGCCGCCGAGTGGAAATACTTCATGGACGACGGCGAGATGGGCAAGCAGACCACGGAGCGCATGAAGGGCGTGTTCGCCAACGCGCGCCGCGTGTTTGACGCCGGGCTGAAGAAGAAGGTCACGCCTTACGAAATGGGCAAGGACGTCGCCCCCGGGCTGCAGGCGATGGCTACCCACGGTCACACGCCGGGCCACACCTCGTATGTCCTGTCGTCCGGTTCGGACAAGGTCTTCATCCAGTCCGACGTCACCAACCTGCCGGCGCTGTTCGTCACCAATCCGGGCTGGCACCTGATGTTCGATCAGGACCCGGCCATGGCAGAAGCCACCCGCCGCAAGGT
Source organism: Bradyrhizobium sp. AUGA SZCCT0160 (assembly GCF_018130105.1). NCBI lineage: Bacteria > Pseudomonadati > Pseudomonadota > Alphaproteobacteria > Hyphomicrobiales > Nitrobacteraceae > Bradyrhizobium > Bradyrhizobium sp. AUGA SZCCT0160. The sequence goes on along the minus strand of NZ_JAFCMD010000006.1, from coordinate 149,502 downwards.
CTACGACATGCTGGTTGCCGACAAGATGCGGGTCCAGGGCTTCCATTATCCGTTCCCGGCCAATGGCTTTGTCGAAAAGGACGGAACTGGATACCGGCTGGTGCCGGCGCCGTGGAATCCGGTGATCTAGCTCGTCTGCTGACCGTTGACCAAAGGCCGCCCTGGGGCGGCCTTTGTGTTTTGGCTTGACCCTGAAACCGGGCGGCCTTATAGCCCCGCCATGATCAACGCTTCGACCAGCCTCATCGCCCGCCGCCGCCGCATTCTCGCGGTACGGGCGGTTGTCTGCGTTTAAGATCATCGCCTCTGCCGCCGGATACGATCCGCGGCTCTTTCCCTTCAAGACACGCGGTTTGATCTGGCGGCTCCTACGTCAAGCAGGAGTTTGAAATGTATACGCCGCCTCCGTTCAAGCCCGACCGTGCCGCCAGCCTGGCGTTTGCGGAAGCGCGCGGCTTTGGCCTCGTCTGCGCGTGGGATGGCGCCAAGCCGATTGCCTCGCCGCTGCCGTTCTATCTCGGCTTTGCCGATGACGGGACGCCGCGCGCGCTGTTTCATGTTGCCCGTCATAATCCACTGGTAAAGCTCGCCGGCGGGACCTCGTCCTGGCTGCTGGCCGTCAACGGCGCGGATGCCTATGTATCGCCCGACTGGTACGTCTCGCCCGATCAAGTGCCGACCTGGCTCTACCAGGCCGTGCACCTGACAGGCACGGTACGGGCACTGTCCGACGACGAACTGGCCGAGCAGATCGATACGCTCAGCGCCAAGTTCGAAAACAGGCTGTTGCCGAAGAAGCCCTGGTTGTCGTCGAAGATGACGGCCGGGCGGCTGGACGCAATGAAGAAGGCGATCGTGGGTCTGGTGATGACGGTTGAGGAAATCGAGGGCAGCTTCAAATTGAACCAGCACAAATCCGACGCGGACTACTCAGCCATCAGCAATGCGCTGGCGTCACAGGGTGACGCTGATGCAGCCGGGATCGCAGGACTGATGCGCGAGGCGCGCCCGCAAGCCTTCATGACCGACATTACCGACACAGCAGCAGCGAACGAAACGACGACGCTTGAAAGGAACGCGCCATGACCCTGACCGATATCAAGCCGCACACGACCGGCGACACCAGGAAGCCCACCATCTTTGTCGATGGCGCGTCCGGAACGACGGGCCTTGGCATTCAGGAGCGGCTGCGCCTGCAGGGCGACGTCGCGCTCAAGAGCATTGCCGAGGACAAGCGCAAGGACGCCGGAGCCAAGCGGGCGCTGATGGAGGAGGTGGATCTCGTGATCCTCTGCCTGCCGGACGATGCGGCGAAGGAAACCGTGGCGTTGATCGACGGCATGGGCGCCAAGGGACCCAAGGTGCTCGACGCCTCGACGGCGTTTCGCGTCGCGCCCGACTGGACCTATGGTTTTGCGGAACTCGCGCCTGACCAGGCCGACAAGATCAAGGCGGCACGGAAGGTCTCGAACCCGGGCTGCTATCCAACAGGCGGGATCGCCCTGCTGCGCCCGCTCGTGGACGCGGGACTGCTGCCGTCGGACTATCCCGTCACCATCAATGCGGTCAGCGGTTATTCCGGCGGCGGCAAGTCGATGATCGAAAGTTTCGAAGGCGGCACCGCGCCGTCCTTTGAACTCTATGGTCTCGGCTTCGAGCACAAGCATCTGCCGGAGACGCAGCTGTACTCACGGCTCACGCGGCGGCCGATATTCGTTCCGTCGGTCGGCAACTACCGGCAGGGCATGCTGGTGTCGGTGCCGTTGCATCTCGACGCGCTCCCGGCCAAGCCCGATGGCGCGGCACTCCATGCCGCGCTGGCCAAGCGCTACGCCGGCAGCAAATATGTTTCCGTGATGCCGCTCGAATACGCGACGTCAAAAACCGGACGGCTGGAACCCGAAGCGCTCAACGAGACCAACAAGCTCGAGCTCTACGTGTTTGCAAGCCAGCAGCATCCCCATGCCGTTCTGGTCGCGCGTCTCGACAATCTCGGCAAGGGCGCCTCCGGAGCCGCCGTGCAGAACATGCGGCTGATGCTGGGGTTGGCCGACAGCTAGGCCCAAAGCGCCTTACGCTCACGCCGGCATCACGCTATCAGCGCGATGCCGGCGCTGCCGCCCGTTCGGCCGTCGGGGCTTGCGAGCGCATCCCAGAACCGCAGAATCCATAGTTGCGTCCGGCGAAGGCAGGTCTAGTGTTTTTGCTGCAACACGCGGCTGATGCTGGGCCTCGCCGATTGCGAGAGGGATTCGTGGACGAGGCGACGCTTCAATTCTACCGCGGCCATGCCGAGGCTTACGCGGCGCGCGAGATCACCTCGCGTCGGGCAAGGCTGGAGGCGTTCCTTGCGCTGCTTCCACCTGGCACTGCCATTCTCGAACTCGGATGCGGCGCCGGCGGCGACACCGCGGAAATGCTGGCGCGGGGCTTCGACGTGTCGCCGACCGACGGATCGCCGGAAATGGCTGAGGTGGCGTCGCGCCGTCTTGGCCGCCCGGTCGGGACGCTGCTGTTTCATGACATCGACGCAGTCGGGACCTATGACGGCGTGTGGGCCAACGCCTGCCTGCTGCACGTTCCGCGCGATGACCTGGCGCAGGTGCTGTCGCTGATCTGGCGCGCGCTGAAACCCGGCGGCGCTTTCTTTGCCAGCTTCAAGACCGGTGACGCCGAAGGCCGCGACACGCTAGGCCGCTACTACAATTACCCGTCGCCTGATTGGCTGCGCGAAACCTACGCCAGCGCGGGCAACTGGAATTCGCTTGAAATCGAGACCGGCGAGGTCATCGGCTTCGACAACCAGTGGGCCCCGATGCTGTTTGTCGTGGCCCGGAAAAGCCTCTGATCTGATGATCCCCGAGTCCGGCAAGTCAATGTTCCGCGTCCTGGTCGTTCTCGCGATTACGCAGGTCATCGGATGGGGCACGATCGGACTGCTTGCGGTCGTCGGCGGGCAGGTCGCCGCCGATCTTCACATGGACATCTCAGCGGTGTTTGCCGGCAACTCGATCTTCTATGTCCTGATGGGTCTGTGCGCTCCTGTCCTGGCAAAGCCGTTCACGCAATTTGGTGCCCGCCGGGTGATGATTGCAGGCACCGTCATCGGTGCGCCGGGCTTCGTTTTGCTGTCGTTCGCGCAGGGCCCGATACAGTTTTTCGCGGCGTGGGTGATCCTCGGCGCGGCCGGCAGCGCCACGCTGGCCACCGCCGCCTACATCTTGCTCAACGAGATCGCCGGGCGCGATGCGAAGCGTGGCATCGGCGCCATGATGCTGGTGACCGGGCTTTCCAGCAGTGTTTTTTGGCCTACCACGTCGTTTCTGTCAGAAGCTGTGGGCTGGCGCGGAACCTGTCTGGTCTATTGCGGCATGCTGCTGCTGTTGTGCCTGCCGCTGTATTATTTCGGATTACCGCGTCGACCCGAACGGGCCGGTGAAGCTGTCGCCACAGCGTTGCCGGCGAGCGCGTCGCCGATCGTGTTGAAAAGCACCTTCTACCTGATCCTGGTGGCTCTCGCGTTCAATGCGTTCGTTTCCTTCGGATTCAGCGCGGTCATGATCGAGCTTCTGAAAGCGGAGGGCCTGTCGCCGGCGACGGCCGTTACCTTCGGCTCGATGCTTGGCGTGATCCAGGTCAGCGCGCGGGGACTCGATTTCCTTGGTGGCGGGCGGTGGGACGGGATCACGACGGCACTGTTTGCCGGCTCGGCCATTCCCGTGGCGATGTTGTTTCTGATGGTCGGCGGCGGATCGCATTGGGCGATCGCGGCCTTCATTCTGCTGTACGGCATGGGCAGCGGCGCGTTCGCGGTCGCCCGTGCGACCATACCGCTGGTGTTCTACGACCAGGCCGAATTCGCCAAGGCGACCTCGCGGCTGGCGTTGCCGCTAAATATCATTTCCGCAGCTTCGCCCCCGCTTCTCGTCGGCCTGCTGACGAATGTCGGCAGCAACGCGCTGCTTGGCGTTGCCATGGCATGTTCGTGCGGGGCGCTCCTGATCCTGCTTCGGCTCAGGAAGCTTCGCCCGGCGATCGCTGCAATTGCCGCGGGTTGATGGAGATGCGGGGGCCGGCGCTCAAAGCACCTGGAAAATCGCCAGCGCCAGCACGGCCTGCGCGAGGAAGCCGACGGTGAAGGCGAGCGTCCGGAACACCGGCAGGCCGAGCGTGTAGACGATCAGATGCGCGACGCGGGACCAGAAATAGACCATGCAGGCCATCACGGTCCATTTGGTGGAATAGTCGGCCAGGTTGAGGATCAGCACCAGGGGGGCGAAGATGATGAGGTTCTCGACCGCGTTGTCATGCGCGAACATCAGCCGGTTGGCCCATTCCGAATGCGGCTTGTCGTTGCGCGAGGGGTTGGCCATGGCGCCGGAAAGGCCGCGGATCTGACAGCGGTTGATGATGTAGGGGACCCACAGTAGGCCGGTCAAAATCACCGTCAGCGCAAGCCAGAACAATTCACGCGTCATGGTTTCCCCCTCATTCGATTTTCGAATCCCGATACGGGATATCAGCTTATAGCCAACCCCGCGGGCTTGCGCTACGCGCGGACCCGAACGTAGCTGCCGGGCGCATCCTCGATCGGCGGCATCGCCTCGGAGCCGACCGCGCGCGCGGGCACCATCTCCGCGTCGAGACCCTCCAGCCATTGACGCCAGTCCGGCCACCACGATCCCTTGTGCTCGGTGGCGTTTTTGAGCCACTCGGCCAGCGTGACGTCCTTGATGTTGTCGTTGGTCCAGTACTGATATTTTCCGGACACCGGCGGATTGACCACGCCGGCGATGTGGCCGGATCCGGACAGCACGTATTTGACCGGCCCGCCGAAGAACTGCGAGCCGTACAGCACCGAATCCGCGGGCGCGATGTGATCTTCGCGCGTCGCCAGATTATAGACCGGCACCTTGACCTTCGAGAGGTCGAGCAGCGTGTTATCAAGCACCATGCTGCCGGTGGACAGCCGGTTCTCCAGGTAGCAATTGCGCAAGTAGAAGGAATGGTTGGCTGCCGGCATTCGCGTCGCGTCCGAATTCCAGTGCAGCAGGTCGAAGGAGGAGGGCGGTTGTCCCTTCAGGTAATTGCTGACGACGTAGGACCAGATCAGGTCGTTCGAGCGCAGCATGTTGAAGGCCATCGCCATCTTGCTGCCTTCGAGCACGCCGGCTTCCTGCATGTCGCGCTCGAGCGCCGAGATCTGGCCTTCGTCGACGAACACAAGCAGATCGCCGGCATGGGTGAAGTCGACCTGGGCCGCAAAGAACGTCGCCGAGGTGACGCGCACGCGGCGCTTTTCGGCGAGCCACGCCAGCGTCGAGGCGAGCAGGGTGCCGCCGACGCAATAGCCCGCGGTATGAACCTTCATCTCGCCCGTGACCTTTTCGATGACGTCCATCGCGGTCAGCGGTCCCTGCCTCATGTAGTCGTCAAATGTCTTCTTGCCGAGTTCCTTGTCTGGATTGACCCAGGAGATCACGAACACGGTGATGCCCTGATCGACGCACCATTTGATGTAGGATTTTTCCGGCTTGAGATCGAGGATGTAGAATTTGTTGATCCAGGGCGGCACGATCAGCAGCGGCGTGCGCAGCACGGTCTCCGTGGTGGGCGTGTACTGGATCAGCTGCATCAGTTCGTTCTGGAAGATCACCTTGCCCGGCGTCGTCGCCATGTTGACGCCGACCACGAGGTTGGTGGGATCGGACTGGCGGATGCGCAGCGTGCCGCGGCCGGCTTCGATGTCCTCGGCCAGCATCTTCATGCCGCGCACCAGATTGTCGCCGTTCGACGCCAGCGTCTCGCGCAGCACTTCCGGATTGGTGAAGACGAAATTCGACGGCGAGATCGCATTGCTGATCTGCTGGACGTAGAATTCGGCCTTCTTGCGCGTGTGCGGATCGATGCCTTCGGCGTTCTTCACCAGTTCCTGCGCCCATTGCGTGGTGAGCAGGTAAAGCTGCATCACGAAGTCGAAGAACTTGTTGGTCTTCCACTCCGGATCCTTGAATCGCTTGTCGCGCGGCGACGGCTCGATCGCGGGCGGGGCCTCTTCGCCGGCCATGCGGCGCACCGTCGAGCCCCAGAGATCGAGATAGGCTTTGGCCATCTTGACCTGCAGATCGGACGCCCGCTCTTTGTCCGAAAGCCAGTATTCGGCGACCGTGCTGAAGGTCTTGATCACCTCGGCGATCTCATTCGGCGGTTTGTCCTTCAGCTCACCGTTTTCGCGCGGCTTCAGGTAGGCCGCGAGCGCCTGGCCACTGCTCTCCATGGCCCTGGCGATGTTCATGGCGAAGGCTTCAGCGTTGAACGATTTCGCAGCGTGGATTTCGGTGTTAACGTCGGTCATGTCAGGGACACTATAACTTCATTTCGAGTTCGTCACCGCGCCTGACGGCGGCGGTAGGTTTGGGTTAATCCTGTTGCACTGCGATAAAATTTCTCCGTTCGGACACATTGAAGCCGCACCGCTTGAGTTACCTGTTCTGGCTTTAATCGTTTCGGGCGACAATGGTTTGAAGGGTTGCGGAGAATTTGACGCAGCTCGACGACCCGGCGCGCTGCAAGGCGCATACCAACAGCTCTTGCCAACGCGCGCTGTGCAAACGATCTAAGGCAACGGGACAGGTATTGGGGACTTCCGGACGGATGCCGGTGAATCGGATGATAAGGCTGTGGTCGATGGCCGCGCTGTTCGCAACCGCGCTCGCGGTCAGCGGCTGCTCGACTTCGATCGCGGATTTGCCAGGTGTCGGCGTGCCGGGCGAGGCGCCCGCGCGTCCGAAGGAAGCCGGGGGCTACCTGCCGGTCCACGACCTGCCGCCGGAGCGCGACGAGGCGGTCATCAAGCCGGCGGAGCAGGCCAAGATCGAGGCCGAACTGCGTGCCGCGCGGGATCGCCAGGCGGCCGCGGCCGCAGCAAACCCTGCCGCCAAATAAGCTGTCTGTTTTTTAAGCGTTTCGTGACGCGATCCGGCTACCGCCCCCAAATGAAGTCCCGGCAGGCTTTCGCTTGAAACGCTATAGTCTCTGGCGCTGCGGGACGCCCGTGCTAAAAGAGCCTTAATTCAACCGCATCACGGTCCGGCACTCAGGATGCTGCGCCTGAATTCGCTCTAAATCATTGATTGAGCGCGAGTTTTGGACGAAGCCGAATTCGGCTTCGAAAACCGCAGATTCTGTCGATTCTGTCCCGCTGGTCGTCGGAGCAAGGGTCCCATGGAAGATTTCTACCGCATCCGCCGTCTGCCGCCTTACGTGTTCGAACAGGTCAACCGGGCCAAGGCGGCCGCGCGGAACGCGGGTGCCGACATCATCGACCTCGGCATGGGCAACCCGGATTTGCCGACGCCGGCTCATGTGATCGAGAAGCTGAAGGATACGCTGGGCAAGCCGCGGACCGACCGTTATTCGGCCTCGCGCGGTATTACCGGGCTCCGCAAGGCGCAGGCCGGCTATTACGCGCGCCGGTTCGGCGTCAAGCTCAACCCGGAAACCCAGGTCGTCGCGACCCTGGGCTCCAAGGAAGGCTTTGCCAATGTGGCGCAGGCGATCACCGCGCCCGGCGATGTCGTGCTGTGCCCCAATCCGAGCTATCCCATTCACGCCTTCGGCTTCCTGATGGCGGGCGGCGTGATCCGCTCGGTACCGTCGGAGCCGACGCCGCAATTCTTCGAAGCGGTGGAGCGCGCGATCATCCATTCGATCCCGAAGCCGATCGCGCTGATCGTCTGCTATCCGTCCAATCCGACCGCCTATGTCGCCGACCTCGATTTCTACAAGGATCTGGTGGCGTTCGCGAAGAAGCACGAGATCTTCATCCTGTCGGATCTGGCCTACGCCGAAGTCTATTTCGACGACAAGAACCCGCCGCCCTCGGTGTTGCAGGTTCCCGGCGCGATCGACGTCACCGTCGAATTCACCTCGATGTCGAAGACGTTTTCGATGGCGGGCTGGCGCATGGGCTTTGCCGTCGGCAATGAGCGGATCATCGCCGCGCTGGCGCGGGTGAAATCCTATCTCGATTACGGCGCGTTCACGCCGGTCCAGGTCGCGGCCACCGCTGCCTTGAATGGCCCGGATGATTGCATTCGCGAAATGCGCGACACCTACCGCAAGCGCCGCGACGCGCTGGTGGAAAGTTTTGGCCGCGCGGGATGGGATATTCCGCCGCCGGCCGCCTCGATGTTCGCCTGGGCGCCGCTGCCGAAAGCCTTTGAGGGCGTCGGCAGCATGCAGTTCGCCACCCTGATGGTGGAGAAATCGGGCGTGGTGGTGTCGCCCGGGGTTGCCTTCGGCGAGCACGGCGAGGGCTATGTCCGCATCGCCATGGTGGAAAACGAGCAGCGTATTCGCCAGGCCGCGCGCGGCGTGCGGCGCTTCCTTGAAAGCGGCATTGAAACGTTGCACAACGTGGTTCCTCTCGCCAACCGGCGGTAGGCATGATCCCGAAAAGCGGACTTCCGGTTTTCGGAACCAGATCGTGCTTGGTTAGCTCTCTTCGGCAGGTTTTTTGGTCATGGTCGCACCCCTGAAAGTGGGCATCGCGGGGCTCGGCACTGTTGGCGCCGAAGTCGTCCGCCTCATCGAAGCACAGGCGCGCACCCTATCGGCGCGCAGTGGACGCGGCGTGAAGGTCGTCGCCGTCACCGCGCGCTCCAAGGTGAAGAAGCGCAAGCTCGATCTGCGCGGCATCGAATGGGTCAAAAGCCCGCTGGCGCTGGCCAATCACCCCGGCATCGATTGCTTCGTCGAACTGATGGGCGGTTCCGGCGATCCGGCGCTGTCGGCGATCGAAGCCGCGCTCAAATCAGGCAAGTCGGTGGTGACCGCCAACAAGGCGCTGATCGCCAAGCACGGCGTGCGGCTGGCGAAGGCCGCCGAGAAGCATGGCGGTGCGCTGAACTACGAGGCGGCGGTGGGGGCTGCGATCCCCGTCATCAAGACCCTGCGCGAGGGGCTGGCCGGCACGTCAGTCAATCGCGTCTATGGCATCCTCAACGGCACCTGCAATTACATCCTGACCCGGATGGAGCAGGAGGGCCTGTCGTTTGCCGAATGCCTGAAGGACGCGCAGCGGCTCGGCTATGCCGAGGCCAATCCGTCGTTCGACGTCGATGGCCACGACACCGCCCAAAAGCTTGCGATCCTGGCCAGCCTCGCGTTCGGCACGAAGGTTGCACAGAGCGCGGTGTACGTCGAAGGAATCTCCTCGATCGCGCCGGAAGATCTGCGCGCCGCTGAGGAACTCGGCTATCGGGTCAAATTGCTTGGGGTCGCGGTGCGGACGGCGAAGGGTATCGAACAGCGCGTGCATCCGACCATGGTGCCGAAATCCTCCTCGATTGCGCAAGTCATGGGCGTCACCAACGCCGTCACCATCGACGGCGAGGGCATTCCGCCGATCACGCTGGTCGGCCCGGGCGCCGGAGGTGCGGCTACCGCGTCCGCCGTCGTTGCCGACATCGCCGATGTCGCGCGCGGGATTCGCGCCACGCCGTTTGGACGCCCGGTGGAGCGCCTGCGCGCCACCACAAAAGCGCCGATGGAACGCCATGAGGGCGGCTATTATATCCGCCTGATGGCGCGCGACCTGGCTGGAACCGCGGCCACCATCGCGACCCGTCTGGCGGAACAGAAGATATCGCTGGAATCGATCGTACAGCGTCATCCCGACGGCGTTGACGCCAACGGGTCGACCAAGAAAGCGTCACCGGTTCCGGTTATTCTGATTACGTATGCAACGTCGGAAGATGCGGTCTATCGTGCGCTGGAAGCGGTGCAGCGCGACAAGGTGATCAGCGGCCGGCCGCAGGTGATACGGATTGAGAAGAACTAGCGCGATTCCCGTGATCGCGCGTACGCGCGGTCCACGGATTGTGCGCCACAAAGAAACGAATAGGCGGACCGAATGGTCCGCTGTGAAGACTCAAAGGAGTGCTTGGTATGTCGACCCATATTTCCGTTCCGCCGCAGCTATTGCTCGAGCGCATTCTCACGCTTGAAATCGTGCGGGTAACGGAACGCGCTGCGGTTTCGGCCGCGCGTTTGCGCGGCCACGGCCAGGAAAAGGCGGCCGACCAGGCTGCGGTCGACGCGATGCGGCGCGAACTCAACAAGCTGCCGATCGAAGGCACCATCGTGATCGGCGAGGGCGAGCGCGACGAGGCGCCGATGCTGTTTATCGGCGAGAAGGTGGGCCTCAACGCCGGCCCGCAGGTCGACATCGCCGTGGATCCGCTCGAAGGCACCACGCTGTGCGCCAAGAACATGCCGGGCGCGATCGCGACCATGGCGATGGCCGATGGCGGCACGCTGCTGCACGCGCCCGACGTCTACATGCAAAAGCTCGCGGTCGGTCCCGGTTACGCCAAGGGCGTGGTCGAACTGGACGCTTCGCCCGCCGACAATGTGCGCCGGCTCGCCAAAGCAAAGGGCGTCGATCCCGCGGCCATCACCGTGCTGGTGCTCGATCGTCCGCGCCACGCCGACATCATTGCCGGCGTTCGCAGCACGGGCGCCGCGGTGCGGCTGATCACCGACGGCGACGTCGCCGGCGTAATCCATTGCGCCGACCCTGACAATACCGGCGTCGACATGTATATCGGCACGGGCGGTGCGCCCGAGGGCGTGCTGGCAGCAGCGGCGTTGCGCTGCATCGGCGGCCAGATGCAGTGCCGCCTGATCCTCGACTCCGAGGAAAAGCGCGAGCGCGCCCACAAGATGGGCGTCACCGACCCCAAGATGATTTATGGCATCGAGGACATGGCGCGGGGCGACTGCCTGTTCGCGGCGACCGGCGTTACCACCGGTTCCCTGCTCTCCGGCGTCAAGTTCCGCAAGGACGTCATCGAAACCGAAACCGTCGTGATGCGTTCGGTCACTGGTACTGTCCGCTACATCAAGGCCGAGCACCGGCAGCTGGACAAGTTCCACCTCGACTGAGGAACATGCATATGGCTGGAGAAATCATCATCCGGCCGATCGGCGAAGACGAACGCGCGGCGTGGAATCCGCTGTGGGACAGCTATCTCGCCTTCTACAAGACGGCGCTGACGCAGGACGTCAGCGATCTTGCCTGGTCGCGGTTTCACGATCCGGACGAGACGATGTTTGCGCTCGGCGGCTATGTCGATGGCCGGCTCGCCGGGTTCGCGCACTACCTGTTCCATCGCTCGACCTGGGCGCCGAAGCGATACTGTTACCTCGAAGATCTGTACGTCGCGGATGACGCGCGCCGCCATGGGCTCGGGCGTGCGCTGATCGAGGCGGTGTATCAAAAGGCCGAGGCGGCGGGGGCAAGCCGGGTCTATTGGCTGACGCAATCCAGCAACGCGCAGGCGCGTGCGCTCTACGACAAGGTTGCCGACAATCTCGGATTCATCCAATACCGAAAGGTGATTTAGTCGTCGTCGTTCCGGGGCGCGAAGCGAACCCGGAACCTCGAGATTCCGGGTCGCATGTTCGATGCGCCCCGGAATGACAACAACAACAAAAAACAGGGAGCAAGCATGTCCGATATTTCCGCCGTCAAGGCCCTGGTGTTCGATGTGTTCGGCACCGTCGTCGACTGGCGCAGCAGCCTGATCGCGGATTTTACAAAGTGGTCCGAGAAGCGCGGCATCGAGGCGGACTGGACCGCGCTCGTTGACGGCTGGCGCGCGGTCTATTCGGCCTCGATGGATGAAGTGAGAAAGCATCCCGAACGCGGCTACATGATCCTCGACACGCTGCACCGGCAATCGCTGGAAAAGCTGGTCGCGCAGCTCGGCATATCAGGCCTCGACGACGCCGATTTGCATTACCTCACCATGGGCTGGCACCGCCTGCATCCCTGGCCGGACAGCGTCGCCGGCCTGACGCGGCTGAAGACAAAATACATCATCTCGCCGCTGTCCAACGGCAACGTCGCGCTCTTGACCAACATGGCGAAATTCGCCGGCCTGCCGTGGGACCTGATCATGTCGGCCGAACTGTTCGAGCACTACAAGCCCGATCCCGAAACCTATCTCGGCGCGGCAAAACTGCTGTGTCTGCCGCCGGAGCAGGTGATGATGGTCGCCGCGCATAACCAGGATTTGAAAGCCGCGCAGAAGTACGGTTTGAAAACCGCCTTCGTCGCGCGCCCGACCGAATACGGCCCCCTGCAGAAATACGATTTCAAAGCCAAGGGCGACTGGGACATCGTCGCGAAGGATTTTGGCGGCATTGCCGACAGGATGGGGTGCTGACGCCTCTCGTGTCCCGGACGCGGTGCAGCGCTTCTTCAGCGGTGCACCGCAGAGCCGGGACCTGTTTCGTCGCCATGGGCCCCGGCTTAGCAGCGCACCGCTTAGCGCCGCGCAGCATCCGGGGCACATGCCACCCGTCTTCTTCGTTCTTATCCCGCGTTGCTCAATATCACCCCGTACCAGCCAAGCCCCCGATACGTCTCGTACCCCGGCGTCGCGTGAAACGCGACCAGCGTGCCTGATCGGTCCTGGTAGAAACCGCTGCGCCGTCCATCCAGTGAAAGCTGCACGCGCTCGCTGAGGATGCCCTGGCCGTCGGAGGCTGCGATGACGCGGAATTGCGAATCGACCAGCAGCACGCGGGCCTTGTCGGCGGCGCCGACGCGCACGCCCTGGACAATGGCGCGGGCCTGCGCTTCCCAATCGAAATGGATCGCCAGAATGCCGGTCGCGGCGGCATTCGCCCTGCCACCGGTGCGCACGCTGGCGCAATAGGTGGCGACCTGGGCATGGCCGAGCAGGGGCTGGGATTCGACGTCGCCTGCGACATAGTCGTCGCCCGTTCGCAAAGCCCGCGCGTCGCGAAACCATTTGGTCGACGCCACGTTTTGGCCGACGACGCCATAGCGATCCGCCCGGCCGTTGGCCAGCACGTTGCCGTCGAGGTCGCAGAGCCACAGATCCAGATACACGGTGTAGGCGCCAAGAATTACCGCGAGGCGCTCCGAGACATGCGCGACGGCCGAAGCATCGGGGGAGGCGGCGCAGTCGACGACGGCTGAATCGGTGGCCCACCAGCGCACGTCGCAGGTGCGCTCATAGAGGTTGCGGTCGATCAGTTCGATGGCGTTGAGCGACAGATCCACCATGCGCTCGCCGCGCGACCGGTCGCTCATTCGCGCGATCGAGTTCATCAGATCGCCGGTGCGGTTGGTGAGCTGGCTCTCGAGCTCCCGCGCAATGGTCTCGACCTGCTGTCCGACATTGCGGACTTCCTGCGCGACCACGGCAAAGCCGGCGCCTTGCGCGCCGGCGCGCGAGCTTTCGATCAACGCGTTCAGCGCCAGCATCTTCATCTGGTTGGTGATCTTCTGGATCGATCTGGTCTTGTCGCAGGCGACCTGGTTGACCTCGGCAGTGAGCCGCGAGATCAGCGCGGAGATGTCGGATTCATCCGTGTCGGTCGCTGAATAGGCCGCGGTTTTGGCGGTCGATCTTGCAAGCGCGACGGACATTTCGAATTTCCTCTGCCTTCGCCCCCTCGATCGATCTCCTGCAGAGCGAATCGGGATTTAGGTGGGCGCACGTTCCCTCCGTTGTCGCGAGTCTTGCCTAATAGGTGGTTTAATTTTGAGGTCCGCTTGGGTAGTTGTACGGAGGTGAATTGCACGTTGTTTGTGCAGGTCATTTTTTAGGCAGTGGCCGGGCTCCGCGGGATGCGAAGCCCGACGGGTGTGGTCGGGGTCGCCGGCGCTGGCTCAATAGATCTTCTTCGGGACCGAGGGCGGGGAAAAGGGATTGAACGGCAGGGTGCCGTTGCCCAGCTTGCCGCCGGTCACCGCGTCCAGTTTTTTTGCGGTCAGTTCGATCGGCTTTTCGTTCGCGCGTTCCATGTTGCTTCTCCTGTTGCTGTCCCGGTGCAACATTGCATCGGTCTGATCAGGACAATGACGGCTCGGCGACGGCGGCGCTGTTCCCTGGGTGACAATCGAAGCGGCAACAGCCGGCGGGCGGATTGGAGCCGACCTGTCCGACGTCGCTCGCAGAAGGCGCAATCCGTGCTGCGTGCTACTCCGACCAAAGCCCAATAGTGTGGCAGCTATCTTCCGGCGGATATTGCGGTAAGCTTTCGCCGGAAAAACCCGCGCCCGCTGGGCAAGAAAGGGTGGTCGATCATGCCAGATCCCGTCGCCTTGTTCGCCACCGTCGTTCTGCTGTTTCCGATGGGTTATTTCCTTTTGGCGGCGCCGGCCTTTCTGCTGGTGTCGCTCGACATCCCGCCGGTCACCCAGCTGTTGCGCGGCATGTTCAGTTCCTATTTCCTGATGGTGGCCATTGCCGGCGCCATCGGGACGGTCGCCGTTGGCTTGACGGGCCGGCTGTTTGTCGCCCTTGCTATTGCATCGATCGCGGCTTTCGCGGTCTGGACGCGCCGCTGGTTTCTGCAGCGGTGGGATGCGCAGCTCCGAGCCAGGGACGCCGGCGACGCCGAGGCGGTACGCCGGTTGCGGCGGCTGCACTGGGGCGGCATGCTGTGCAACGCGGCAGAACTCGCCGTTATCCTGATCAGCATTCCCTACGTCGTCGTCACGCCGGCTTGATCAGGGCCGCAGGGCGGTTCCGCCGTTCCATCACCCAACAAGGTTACGTAGAAGTCCGGAGCGAAGCCGGCTTCGTAGCAATCTCCCGTTAGGGAGGTTTGCGTACAATTGCGCGTTATTGATTGCATTGCTCGGAATGATTGTACGCCGTTACCTTCGCTGAACCGGAAAGACCGCAGAGGCGGCTTTCACAGGTGGCACCATGCTTGTTCATTTCGTGACGGATGAGCCTGCGAAAATTCCAGCCATCCGCGCGATGCTGGAACCGCAGTATGATGTTCAGTCCCAACTGCTGGGGGCCGCCAGCGCGAAGATCAGCTCAAGCGGCGTATTAATGATTGACGCCGATCTGCGCAAGCCAGTTCCTGTGGAACAGATTAAGCGCGTGCTGCAGGACCTGCGTAGCGCTTCGGAAAAGCTGTTTGTCGTTCAGAGCCATCTGCACCACATGGTGGCGCAGGCGTATGCACTTGGCGCGACCGCCGTGGTTTCGCGTCCAAAGGAAATCATTTCGAAACTGGAGCAAATCGACGTCGCCCAGAAAGCGGCGCAGGCCGGCATCGCCGTTGCATCCACCGAGATCACCAGTGGTGCGGCGGCCTTCGCATCCATGTTCTCGGCGATACGCGAGGGCAAACCGATAACGCTTTCGAGTGCCGAGGACGCCACATCGGAGATCATCAACGGTATCGAGCAAAACGGACTTGGCGTCTGGCTCGACGACGTGCGCCGCTATCACCAAGGCACGTTCCAGCACTGCCTGCTGGTAACGGGCGTGGCGGTCGGCTTCGCTCTGAGCATCAAGTTCTCCAACGCAGACGTAAAGCGGCTCGGATTGGCCGCCACGCTGCACGATGTCGGCAAGGCACGCATTCCCCTGGCTATTCTCGACAAGCCCGGACGTCTTGATCCGGACGAAGAAGAGATCATGAAGCGCCATCCGATTATCGGTTACGAACTATTGAAGGCTCTGCCGGGAATTAGCCCGGAGACTCTGGATGGCGTGAGGCACCATCACGAGTTTCTGGACGGCTCCGGTTATCCCGATGCGCTGACGGCGCCGGAGATTTCCGACCTCGTACGATTGCTGACGATATCCGACATCTTCGCCGCGCTCATCGAGGCGCGGCCATACAGACCGCCAATGTCCCGGCAGGATGCCTACAATATCCTGTGCGCCATGGATGGAAAGCTGGAACGGTCGCTCGTGAAGGCGTTTCAGAGCGTGGCGCTAAAGGCATGACCCACAACTGCAGAATGAGGTTTGCGCCGTTTTCTGCAAGGCAATTTCAGCCCGGACTTTTCACATGGAGCTAGACTAGTCATGGTTGCCGCAGCATCGCCGGATTCAACCGCGGAACTGACCGGTGCCGCCAAGGATGAGTCGGCCCAGCGGGATGCCCGAATTCTGAAGCAGGTGGCGGCCCTGTTCTTGTCCAATGTCGATCGCCTCCGTGAATCCCAGATAGCTGCGTTCGATGGCGTCCTGGTGCCCCTGATCGGGCGGATCGAGCCAGCAACGCTGGTCCATCTGAGCGAAGCCCTGTCCACGACAGATCTGGCGCCATGCGAGACCATCCGCAAGCTCGCGTTTCACGATGACCCCTTGGTGGCCGCGCCCGTTCTGCGAAACTCCAATCGTCTGTCGGAAGCGGACATTGTTGAAATCGTCCAGACCCGCAGTCAGCAGCATTTGTTGGCAATCTCCGGCAGAAATACTCTCAGCGAAACGCTGACCGATGCGCTGATGAGGCTTGGCGACGTCAGCGTCTCCAACGCACTGGCCCGAAATGCGGGAGCACGGTTCTCCGAATGCGGTTACGCGACACTTGTCGGAAGGGCGGAACGTGACGAAAGCCTCGCCGAAAAACTCGGCCTCCGCCTGGACATTCCTGCGAACTTGCTGCGCGAGCTGCTGACAAAGGCGACCGACATCGTGCGGGCGCGATTTTTGACGGCACCGCGACCGGCTGCGCAGGCGCGAGCGACGAACGCCAAACCGAACAGCGCTGCTCCGCGTAAGAAGATTGACTACACCCAGGCGCAGAGCGAGGTCCTGGCGCTCAATCGCGCCGGCAAGCTCAACGATTCAACAGTGAACCGGTTTGCGGTTCGGAGCGAATACATCCACGTGGTGGCGGCACTGTCATTGTTGTCTGAGGTGAAGATCGAGGCGATAGAGCCGTTGCTCGAACCCGAGCGGTTGTATGGACTGATCGTGGCGTGCAGGGCCAGCAGGTTAAGCTGGTCGACAATGACCATGATCATTCGCAATCGGCCCGGTTGTCCGCCTCCGACGCAACGCGAGCTTGATCAAGCTCACGAGGTATTTGACACCTTGTTGCTGTCTGTGGCGCAATGGACGGCGCGGTTCGGAGCCGATCGAATGGCGGCGAAGAAGATTGATTGTGCAACTGCTGTGTCACGGTAGCAAACGTAGCGGCAGCTCGTAGGATGGGTAGAGCGTAGCGAAACCCATCATAGTCCATCAACGACGGCGGTTGATGGGTATCGCGGAGCCTGTCATCGGGCGCGCATTCTCCACCCATCCTACAAGGGCCTATTGCGTCTCCAGCGTAAAGCCGATCTTGAGGGCCACCTGATAGTGAGCAATCTTGCCGTCCTTGATGTGCCCGCGGGTTTCGACAACTTCAAACCAATCCATGTTCCTGACTGTCTTGCTGGCCAGTTCGATTGCCGTACTGATTGCATCTTCAATGCTGGTTTGCGAAGAACCGACGATTTCGAGAATTTTGTAAACGTGATTTTTCATTTTGGTGCTCCTGGCCAGTTGCGCCGCTGATGCATCCTTTCGCATCGAGTGAAGACGACGATGCGACCAGGACAATAACCGGATGCGACCAAGGTGGTTCCTGAGCAGGTTCGGTCATTTGCGAGGAGCGGCTTGTCCGCCGAGTTTCAAAGGGCGAAGGCGGAAGCAATCATCCTTGCGTTAGCGACGCCATGGAATGTTTCGCGGAGCCTGTCATCGGGCGCACATGCGCGCGACCCTTTGGCTCGCAATGACGATGTGGTTCGAGAAGACGCGACAAATTGACCCGACGGGCAAATCACTTCCGATTTACGGAAATCGTGTCAAGCCCCGAAATAAAAAATATTTCGCTTTCGCCGTCGGGCAAATCATCTCTACGAGTTTGCGTTATCCCGTCCCACACAGAGGGGCGTCGGCCGTCGTCACGACGAGGGGCGGGTTGCGGTGGACGTGACAGTTGCGATGGACGGTCGCGGCTGAAGCGTACGGCGAAAGCGTGTGGTCCTGACGCCCGTAACGGCGTCAAGCCTTGTGGGAGCTAACGCTTCCGAGGGGCGACGGTGGCAATAGAGGCCGTCTCACCGGGGAGAGCGCGTCATAAGCCGTAAAGCCATTGCGCAGGGAAGGCCGGGTGTTCTCCGCTGCCCTGTATGCTCGTGTGCAGCTTTCTTAGCACAATCCGCACACGGGACCGCGGGTGCAGCGCGCACCCGGTCTTCCCTGCGCCCTCTGTTTGGAGGGTGGGAAGTTTGATCAACAACTCGGGCGCAATGCGTCGCGAGAATGCGAAGGTGCGTTTTGCATGATGGTGCAGCAACAAACACCACCGTCGTCCCGGCCTTGAGCCGGGACCCATAACCACAGGAAGACGTTTTGCGAAAGGTCTCTGCTACCGAGCTTCTATTGAGAGATCACGCGGTATGGGTCCCGGCTCAAGGCCGGGACGACAATTTGGATGTTTGGTGGCGTTCCCAGACTCAGCTAAACGCGTTCCGCAGCTTCTGCGCCATATCGAGCAGGGCCGGATTATGCTTCACCATGCGCTTGGTGCGGTTCAGCCCCGACATCACGCCCGCGGCGAGCTTGCCGCGCTGGCTCAGGGGGATGAAACTGTCGAAGATCGGCTCGTCGTCCTTGCAGAACAGCCGCTTGTAATCGTCCGATCCGATGCCGAGATCGAAGGCGCGATAATCCTTAGCGGCGAAGTGATCGATGATGTCGCGCATCAGGATCAGGCCGGGGCTGTATTTCGAATTGGCCGACATCGTGTAGGTGTTGAACATCATCGAGAAGCGATGGCCGTCGTCGACGCCGGTGAAGATCGCGATCACTTCCTCGTCGCATTCGAGCGCGTGGATATCGATGACGCGATTGCCGCCGGCCACTTGTGCCGCGCAGGCGCTGCGGATGAAATTCTCGATGCCGGGCTCTGCGAATACGTCAGGCAGTTTTTGCTCGGCCATCCGCTGCGGCTTGATACGGAAGAACCAGTCGAGCAGCCGCGTGATGTCGGCGTCGGTGCTGGCGACGTAGTAGCGATAGCCGGGCAGGGCCTGCAGCTTGCGCGCCTTGCCCTTCAGGCGCTGCCGGAACGACTTGCTGATCAGCGTCGTAGGCTCAGCACCGCTCGCCATCTTCAGGAGCGGGCAGTCGTTGGCGGAGGGTTGATGCGGCAGCAGTGCGATCGGGTTCGGCAGATCGCGCCAGTGCAGGGGCTGTTGGTGCAGCGCCAGCACGTCGGCCTCGGCGCGTTGCGCGATGGCCGCGATCAGGCCTTCGATTTCGGCCTTCGTTGCGGTCGCGGCAAAATCCTTGTCCCACAGCGCCATGTTGAAGGTCGAGTGCTTGCCGCCCATGAAGCTGGCGCAGCGCGCGCCGTAGACATGCCTGACTGCGAGCGGCAGCAGCATCAGCGGCCGGCGCTCCGCGTCGTAGGCGATCACGATGAAGGGGACGAGGCCTTCGCGCGCGCCGACATTGCGCTGCCAGGCGCTGACGAAGTCGAAACGCTGAAAGGGCGTGGAGGATTGCTGCTGCGCGTTTTCCAGAGCGCGCCAGACCGCTTCGGCGCCGGCCAGATCGCGGATGATGTCGATGCCGGTGATGCGCCCCGGTTTCGACCAGGTTTGCGTATCCGCCGTTCCGTTTTCAATCGCGGCAGCCATGGTCATCGCAGAACCTGTATAGGAAATTGTTTACAATTTTCGGCTTTGGCCGACCTTCGCAGGGAAATGTCAACAAAGAGTAATAACAATGCAGGCGCGGCGGGGCACCGCGCGGCCGTATGTGGGGACGGGACGTTGGGTCAGGACGTCGGGTTTTTGAGGCGGGCCCAAATGGAGCTCGCTTATTTCAGCGGCTACGCGCGGCTGAAGCAGCGCCGAAGCGGCGGCGCCGGTGTCGTGCTGCGGTTCGAACGCGTGCGCGCGCGGCAGCAACGGCGGTTCCAGCCGCTCAAATCGAGCGAGATCACTCCGCAATTTCTCGACCGGATGATCCGGGCTCTGAAGCGCTGGAAATATGACATCGTCTCGATGGACGAGGTATGCCGGCGCGCGGTCACGTTGCCGACGGCCAATCGGTTTGTCGCGCTGACATTTGACGGCGGCTACAAGGACGTGATGACAGCGGCCTATCCGGTGCTGGCGAAGCACGCCGTTCCCTTTACCATCTATCTGCCGACGGCGTTTCCGGACGGCCTTGGCGAAGCGTGGTGGCTGGCGCTGGAGGACATGATCGCGCGGGAAAACCGCATCAGCCTCGTGATCGATCGCCAGGAGCGGCACTTCGCCATCCGGGACGCTTCCGATAAATATCAGGCGTTCGAATTTCTTTCGAGCTGGATGCGGTCGCTGTCGCCGCCGGATCTGTCATTCGCCATCAACGATCTCTGCAAGCGCTATTCGGTCGACCTTGCGGGCCTCTCGCGCGGCGCGTCGATGGACTGGGACGACCTGACCAGGCTTGCGGCCGATCCGAATGTGACGATCGGTAGCGCCACGGTGAACTATCCGGTTCTGTCGAAGCTGAAAGACGCTGACGCCCAGCGCGAGATGGCGATGGGCAAGGCGGTGACGGAAGCGGCCTTCCAACGCACCATCAAGCATTTCGCCTATCCGTTCGGCGATCGCGATGCCTTTCGCCGGGCGCACGTGGCGATGGCTCAGGAGCTAGGCCTTGCCAGCGCGGCAACCGTGTTGCCTGGCGTGGTCGAACCGAAGGGATATACCAATCTGCATGCATTGCCGCGCGTCGCCTGGGACGGACGGCAGCGTTCGCTGCGCATGATGCGGGTGATGCTGTCGGGGGCGTTTCTTCCGCAGGTAAAGGCGAAACCAACCAATCGCGGGTGAGTGCAAAATTCAGGCGTCGGGCCGCGACATCCAGCTGATGATCGGCATCGCCGGCAGCACCCATCCAAGGCCCGCCACGACGTAGAAAATCGATTGCAACAGCCCCGAATTGGCCAACCACGGCGTCTGCGCGATGGTCATGCCGAGCAGGGACCAGACCACGACCAGGACCAGCAAAAAGATGGTTCCGACGAATTTGCGGGTACGGATTGTCATGGCGGATATGTGAAGCCTTTACTGAACTTAGAGCCTGTTGCGCGCGGGAAGGGGCGGACTATAAGGGGCGCAGCAATTCAATCAAGCATGGGCATCGAACGGGTTCAATGACCGGTATTTCCAGGAGCGAGGGGCTGCCAAACCGCGCTGTCAGATGGTGGTTGTTTGCGGTCGCGGCCCTGATCGCGATCATGGTGCTGGTCGGCGGCGCCACGCGGCTGACGGAGTCCGGATTGTCGATCGTCGAGTGGAAACCCGTCACCGGAACCTTGCCGCCGCTGACCGATGCGCAATGGGCGCAGGCGTTCGAGGGCTACAAGACGATTCCGCAGTATCGCGAACTCAATGCCGGCATGAGTCTGGCTGAGTTCAAGACCATCTTCTGGTGGGAATGGAGCCACCGGCTGCTCGGGCGCGTGATCGGCGCGGTCTATCTGCTGCCGTTCCTGTTCTTCCTCTGGCGCGGCATGCTCGGTACGGAGCTGAAGCGGCGGTTGTGGGTGATCTTCGGCCTCGGCGCGCTGCAGGGCGCGGTCGGCTGGTGGATGGTGGCCTCGGGCCTCACGCAGCGGGTCGAAGTCTCGCAATATCGGCTGGCGGCGCATCTGATGCTGGCGCTGGTGATTTTTGCGGCGATCGTCTGGACTCTGCTGCGGCTGGCGGACCGGCCGCGACCGGCCGCCTCTTCGCGCCTCAAGATCACCGGTGTCGCGCTGCTGGCGCTGACATTCGTGCAGATCTATTTCGGCGCGCTGGTCGCTGGCCTGCGCGCGGGCAGGGTGTACAACACCTGGCCGCAGATCGACGGCGCCTTCATTCCCTCCTCGGCGCGGCTGTTCTTCGAAGAGCCATGGTGGCGCAATCTGTTCGACAACACGCTCACGGTGCAGTTCGAGCATCGCATGACCGCCTATGCGCTGCTGGCGCTGGCGGTGCTGCATGCGATCGATGCGGTCGCCTCGCGCGCCGGGCCGGCCGTGGTCCGCGGCGCCTGGTGGCTGGTCGCCGCGATCGTCGTACAGGCGGTCCTCGGCATCCTCACGCTGCTGCACCAGGTGCCGATCGATCTGGCCTTGGCCCATCAGGCGGTTGCAATGGTCGTCCTGACGCTGGCGATATTTCAGACCGAGCGGCTGGTCGCCCGCCGCGCGGAACCGGGCCGCGAAGGATTGGTTCAGCCGGTGGGGCAGCCCGGCTGAAAGGGAGAACTCTAAAGCTATTCTAATCTATTGCGATGGCTTGACGCGCTTGTGCCCGGCGTCGCGCTTTACTTGAAATATCCGGACGATAAAACGAACCGGAAATCAGGGTTCGCATCATGTCCTCAGCATTCATCCAGGCCGCAATCATCCTGCTCCGCGAGGGGCTTGAAGCCATGCTGGTGATCGCGGCGCTCGCCGGCTATCTGAGAAAGGTCGGCTCCGCGCACCGTGTCGGCGCGCTGTATGGCGGCGCACTGGTGGCGGTCGGCGCCAGCTTCATCGCCGCCTGGGTGTTTGCGGTGTTCAATTCCGGCGACCACAGCGACGTCCTCGAAGGCGTCATCATCCTGTTCGCCGCCGCCTTGATGCTCTATGTCAGCGGCTGGCTGATGGTGAAGCAGGATCCGCGCGGCTGGCAGGATTATCTGGCGCACAAGGCCGACAGCGCGCTGGCGCAGGACACGGTGTGGGCAGTCGGCGCGCTCGCCTTCCTCGCGGTGTTCCGCGAGGGCGCCGAAACCGTGCTGTTCATCAATGCGCTGGCGAAGACCGAAGGCGGCTGGAGCGCCGGGCTGTTCGGCGGCCTTGCGGCGGCGGCGGTCGGACTTGCCGTGCTGTTCTATTTCATCAACATGATCGCGCAAAAGCTTCCGCTGCGTCCGCTGTTCGTTATCACGTCGGCGTTCCTATTCGCCATGGCGATCAAGTTCATCGGCGAAGCCGTGCAGGAATTCCAGGAGCAGACGATCATCACGGTGACCGAGGTCAAGGGCAGCGCGTTCTTCACCGCGATCGGACTCAATCCGAGCATCGAAGCCCTGTCGATCCAGCTGCTGGTCATCCTGTTTGCGCTCGCGACCTATTCGGTATTCCAGCGCAACAGCCGTCTGATGCGCGAAGACAAGGCGGCGTCGCGTCCGGCCGAGTAGTCCTCACGTAACTCTCAAGCGGCCTGCCGCTTGAGATCGAGATAGTCGAGCCCGATATCGAGCGCGGCCGAGCTGTGGGTAATCCACCCCGCCGAAATCAGGTCGACGCCCGTCGCCGCGATCGCCTTCGCGGTGGCGGCGGTGATGCGGCCGGAAGCCTCGGTGATCGCCCTGCCGCCCGTCATGGCCACGGCCTGCCTGAGCTCCTCGTTCGTCATATTGTCGAGCAGCACGGCGTCGACGCCGAGCGCCAGCGCCTGTTCGAGCTGCGCCAGCGTATCGACCTCGACCTCGATCTTGACGAGGTGGCCGGCATGGGCCTTCGCGCGTTCAATGGCGGTGCGGATGTCGCCAGCCAGCGCGATGTGGTTGTCCTTGATCAGGATGGCGTCGTCGAGGCCAAAACGATGATTGCCGCCGCCGCCGGCGCGCACCGCGTATTTCTCCAGCGCGCGCAGCCCCGGCGTCGTCTTGCGGGTGCAGACGATCTGCGCCTTCGTCCCCTTCGCGGCGGATACCAGCGAGGCAGTAGCCGTCGCAACGCCGCTGAGATGACACAGGAAGTTCAGCGCCGTCCGCTCGCCGGTCAGCAAACCGCGTGCGGGCCCTTCGATGGTCGCGATGATTTCGCCCGGCGCGACGACGCTGCTGTCGGGCCGCTCCACACGAAACGTGATCGCAGGCGATGCGAGCTGGAAAGCGCAGCGCGCGATGTCGAGGCCCGCCACGACGCCTTGCTGCCGCGCGCGCAGCACCAGCGCGGCCTGCTGGTCGGTGGGAACGATCGCGTCGGCCGTGATGTCTCCGGCGCGGCCGAGATCCTCGAGTAGGGCGGTTCGCACGATCGGCTCGTACATGAGGGGCAGTAGGGCATTCAGCGTCATGATTGGGCACTCCCAAGAGACAAGGTGTCGGATTCCACAATCTCGCGAGCGGCGTCGAGCGCCCCGGAAAGCGATAGCGACGACGGCGTGGCGGTAGCCGGCGTGTCGGGATAATCGGTACGAAAGTGCCCGCCGCGGCTCTCCTCGCGCTGGTATGCGGCGACGGCGATCATCAATCCCACCAGCGCTGGATCGGATGCCGCGCCGTCTCTGTGGGCGATCGGCAAGAGGCCCCGAACCAGCCGACCGATTGCGCTGCGGTCGCGGAGCACACCGAGGCCTTGCGACATCATCGGCCGTATCGTCGATGGATCGGAGGCGGGCAGGGGCGTAAGGGGCGCACGCGCCTTCAATGGGCCGCGGCTCGCCCGGCTGACGCTCCCCGCAACCCACTCGGCGCAGACGATGGCTTCCATCAGCGAATTGCTGGCGAGACGATTGGCGCCGTGCAGGCCGGTGCGGGCGACCTCGCCGCAGGCCCAGAGGCCATTGACCGTGCTGCGTCCTTCGAGATCAACGGCAATGCCGCCCATGTGGTAGTGCACGGCGGGCCGAACCGGAATCGGATCGGTCGCAGGATCGATCCCGGCCATCTTGCAGAACGCGGAGATGACGGGATAGCGCTCGGCAAAATCCTTGCCCGGATGCTTCCGCGCATCGAGGAATACCCGATGTCCCTCGGCGCGGCGTCGCCAGACGGCACGCGCGACGATGTCGCGGGCTGCGAGTTCGGCGCCGGGCTCATCGGCCATGAAGCGCTGGCCGGTCTCGTCGATCAGGGTTGCGCCGTCGCCTCTGATAGCTTCGGTGAGCAGCGGCATCGGCCGCGACGGTCCATCGAACGCGGTCGGATGAAACTGGACGAACTCGATATCCGAAAGCTGCGCGCCCGCGTGCGCTGCGAGTGCCAAGCCCTGGCCGAAGCAGCCGGACGGATTGGTGCTGTCGAGAAACAGTCCGCCGATGCCGCCGGTCGCGATCACGACCCGGCCGGTGTCGATTACCAGCGGACCCTGCGCGTTGGCGGCGAGCACGCCCTTGACGGCGTTGTCCTCGACGATCAGCCGGCGCGCCTCGACACCCTCGAGCAGCGTGATCGACGGACAGCGGCGCACCGTCAATATCAGCGCCCGCATGATTTCCCGGCCGGTGCCGTCGCCGGTGGCATGAACGATCCGGTTGCGGCCGTGGGCGGCTTCGAGGCCAAGCCGCCAGCGTCCATCCGGCCGCCGGTCGAAGGCGACGCCGAGTTGTGCGAGATGTTCGACCGCCGATGGCGCAGCGTGGACGATCCGGCTTGCGGTGGCCTCATCGCACAGGCCGGCGCCGGCCGCGACTGTGTCGGCGAAATGCAGAGCAGGGTCGTCGTCCGCACCCATCGCCGCGGCGAGCCCGCCTTGCGCCCACAGGCTGGAGGCCTCCGCGCCCAGCGGGGCCTTCGACACCACCAGCACCGGCTCCGGCGCCAGGTGCAGCGCCGTCATCAATCCGGCGGCGCCGCCGCCGATGATCACGGGACGGTTGGCCAGCGCAGAAATATCCGTGCTCATATCGCCAGCATCCTCTCAACGGCGCGCCGCGCGGGGGCGGCGATCGCGGGATCGATCGTCACCTGGTGCTGATTGGCCTCCAGCGCATGGCGGATATTTTTCAGCGTGATCCGCTTCATGTGCGGGCACAGATTGCAGGGCCGGATGAATTCGACATCGGGATGCAGCACCGCGACGTTGTCGCTCATCGAGCACTCGGTGAGCAGCACGACGCGGGGCGGGCGCCGCTGTTCGACATAGCCGGACATCGCCGCCGTCGAGCCGGAGAAGTCAGCTTCCGCCACCACCTCGGGCGGGCACTCCGGATGCGCCAGAACGGTGACGCCGGGGTGGTTCTCCCGGATCTGCCTGATGTCGTCGGACGTAAAGAGCTCATGCACCTCGCAGTGGCCCTTCCACGCGATGATTTTCACGTCGGTCTGCTTGGCGATGTTCTGCGCCAGATATTCGTCCGGCAACATGATGACGCGGTCAGTGCCCAGCGACTCCACGACCTTGAGCGCGTTGCCCGAGGTGCAGCAGATGTCGGATTCCGCCTTCACCGCGGCCGACGTGTTGACATAGGTGACGACGGGCGCGCCGGGATAGCGCTGCCGCATCAGCCGCACGTCCGCCGGGGTGATTGAGTCCGCGAGCGAGCAGCCGGCCGCAAGGTCGGGGATCAGGACGATCTTCTGCGGATTGAGCAGCTTGGCCGTCTCGGCCATGAAGTGCACGCCGGCGAGCACGATGATATCGGCATCGACCTTGGTGGCTTCGCGCGCCAGCAGCAGGCTGTCGCCGACGATGTCGGCGACGCCGTGGAAGATTTCCGGCGTCTGGTAGTTGTGCGCCAGGATGACCGCGTTGCGCGTTCGCTTCAGCTCGAGAATGGCGTCGACGTCGCCTGCGAAGGTTGCCCATTCGGGTGGCGGGATTACGCGTTTCACCCTCTCATAAAGCGGCGCGGTGCGGGCGAGGGCGTCGGCGTTGAGACTGGCCATTTATACTCTCCATGAGCATATTATGGCTTATACTTATCCTGAGCATAACCTAAGTCAAGTGCGCGAAAGCGGCAGCTTGGTTCCCGCGACCGCCCGTTCGGCGAGGACGGCGTGGCGGAAGCGGAACAGCTTGGCGGGGCGGCCGACCGTGTCGGCGGCGATTGCGCCAGTCTCCTCAACGAGTTGCTGCTGTTCCATCAGGCGGCGGAAGTTCTGCTTGTGCACCAGTCGTCCTGCAAGCGCTTCAACACTGCGTTGCAGTTGCAGCAGGGTGAATTCCGCCGGCATCAGTTCGAACACCACGGGGCGGTATTTGATCTTGGCGCGCAACCTGGCGATTCCGGTCGCGAGAATGCGGCGATGATCGGCTGTCATCGGCCGGCCGGGCACCAGCGTGGCTGCGTTACCGCTTTCGCGAACCGCTTCCGGAATGAGCGCGGCCTCAAACAGCAACTCGTAGCGCTGCAGCACGAGCTCTTCATTCCACTCACGATCCTCAAAACCGAACGTGATCGCGACGCGCTGCCAGCGCTCCCGCTGCAGCGCCGGCGAGGCGGCGGATTTCGCCCATGCGCGCAGCCGCGGTGTCAGCAGCTTTGCGAGCAGAGCAGGCGGCCCTTCCCGATGATCTTCCCAGGGGAAATAATCATACCAGCCGGACCAATGCGCCGCTGCCCCGTCGGCGACTTGATCCTCCCGGGTCAGCCCGAGATAGCTGATTGAGACGGAGTGGGGTGATGAGCCATCGCCGGTCCGTCCGCGGTCGGCAAACGTATAGAGCTGCTCGACATAGCCGAGCGGATGGCCGGTTTGCGCTTCGACCCACGCCCGCAAACCTGATTGCAGAGAGCGGTGCTTGAATTCGAACGGCCCGCTCGGCAACGCACCCGCATTGGCGATCGTCATGATCTTGGGTTGGCCGTCGGTTACGGCGACCAGCACGGCGACCAGGTCGGCGGTGATCGCGCGCGCGGAATCCGGTGTTTTAGTTTTTCGCGGTGGCCCTGCCACGTCCAAAAGTCCGTTTCTGTTGCAGTCGCGGCTAGCGATAGCCGTAGACGCCGCCGGCATAAGGCAGGCGACTCCAGTAGGGCGTGTAGGGGCCGCCGTAATAGGGGCCATCATAGCTGTAGGAATGGCTGGTCCCATAATAGCCCGGCAGGGTGTTGGAGCCCGGCAGCAACGGCACGCCATTTACGAGCGGCGCATAGGGGACGACGCCGACCGGCGTGAACAACACGTCGGGATCGGCTTCCTCGACCACCACCAATTGCCGGCCGCGCCGCACGTAAAGAGGCGCTGCAGCAGGAGCGACCGTGGTCCGGTAATTGTAGTGCGCGCGGGGCAGGCCCGGCGGCAATTGTTTTGTGGCGCGAACCGCGGCCCGCCTGGAGGCGGCGACGTTATTGACGCGCTTCGCCACGGCTGGACTTTTGGCGGATGTGGTCGCGGCCGGGCTGTCGGCAGGCTTTGCTGCCGCGGGGCTATCGGTGGCCTTGGCGGCCCCGGGGCTCTCGTCCGCGGCAGCAACTCCGATCGCGAAAATCGCGACCAGAAATGGCGTCATCCAGCGCAGCATCGTTTGCTCCGAATCATCAAGGGCGGCTCAGCGCCACTTTATGCCGGAATGAGCGTTAATGAGAGGCCTGTGATTTCAGGCCGGATGGCCGGCTGAGAGGCGGCGGCCACCAGTTGTCGTCACCCGCGAAGGCGGGTGACCCAGTATTCCAGAGACGTCGGTGATGATTCGATAGGCCGCGGCGTACTGGGTACCCGCTTTCGCGGGGTACGACGACTGAGTTGCTTGCCTTACGCCGTCAGCGCCTGTTCCAGATCGGCGATCAGATCTTCCTTGTCCTCGATGCCGATCGACAGCCGGACCACGTCGGGGGCGGCGCCTGACTTCACCTTGGCGGCGTCGTCGAGCTGGCTGTGCGTGGTCGAGGCCGGGTGGATCACCAGCGAGCGGGTGTCGCCGACATTGGCCAGATGCGAGAACAGTTTCAGGTTCGACACCAGGTTGACGCCGGCGTCATAACCGTCCTTGAGGCTGAAGGTGAACACCGCGCCGGCGCCCTTCGGTGCGTATTTGCGCGCCAGGTTGTTGTACCTGTCGCTGGCGAGACCCGCATAGTTCACCGCGGCCACCTTGGGATGGCCGGCGAGAAATTCCGCGACGGCCTTGGCGTTCTCGCAATGCTTCTGCATGCGCAGCGGCAGCGTCTCGATGCCGGTCAGGATCATGAAGGCGTTGAACGGCGACAGTGCCGGGCCGAGGTCACGCAGGCCGAGCACGCGGCAGGCGATCGCGAAGGCGAAATTGCCAAAAGTCTCCTGCAGCTTGATGCCGTGATATTCGGGGCGCGGCTCGCTCAGCATCGGATATTTGTTGTCCTTCGACCAGTCGAAGGTGCCGGCATCGACGATGATGCCGCCGAGCGAATTGCCGTGGCCGCCCAGAAATTTCGTCAGCGAATGCACGACGATGTCGGCGCCGTGATCGATCGGGCGGATCAGGTAGGGGGTGGCCAGCGTATTGTCGACGATCAATGGCACGCCGGCCTTGCGGGCGACGGCGGCGATCGCCTCGATATCGGTGATGCTGCCGGAGGGATTGGCGATCGACTCGATGAAGATCGCCTTGGTATGCGGCGTCACGGCGCGTTCGAAACTTGCGATATCATCTGAATCCGCCCATGCGACGTTCCAGCCGAAACTCTTGAAGGCATGGGTGAACTGGTTGATCGATCCGCCATAGAGTTTGCGCGCGGCAATGATCTCGTCGCCGGGCATCAGCAATTGCTGGAACACGACCACCTGGGCGGCGTGTCCGGACGCGACCGCAAGCGCGGCGGTGCCGCCTTCGAGTGCGGCGACGCGTTCTTCCAGCACCGCGTTGGTCGGATTGCCGATGCGGGTATAGATGTTGCCGAACGCCTGCAGGCCGAACAGCGACGCGGCGTGGTCGGCATCGTTGAAAACGAAAGACGTGGTTTGATAGATCGGTGTCGCCCGCGCGCCGGTGGTCGGATCAGGCTGCGCGCCCGCATGCACGGCGAGGGTCGAAAATCCCGGGTGACGATCGGTCATTCTGTGCGTCCTGTTTTGGTTCGTCGAAAATGCGCGGCATGCTGATCGCAAGCCGCGTCCGCCGTCAAGGCGACCGTTTCACATATCGTGGATTAGGAACGGACGTGCTTCATGGCAGCCTGCAGACGGACGGCGCTCCGCGCCATTGGCCACGTTTGGGAAACAATCGTTTCGCATTTGCGTTACGGCTGTTCGCTCTTGTTTTTCGCGGCGCGGTCGGAGGCCGCGGTTTCGCCGCCGCCGACGCTCATCCGGTTCAGCGACAGCCGCATGCCCTGCGTCGGGATCGGCGCGCGCTTGGAACTGAGCGTGCGTGAGTTGACGCCCATCCAGGAAATCTCCGATGACAGCCTTCCGTATTCGATCTTCGGACAGCGGTTCATCACGACCTTGATGCCGGCGGCTTCGGCTTTTTCGGCCGCAGCGTCGTCGCGCGCGCCGAGTTGCATCCAGATCACTTTCGGCAGCGGCGACAATTTCAGGGCTTCATCGACCACAGGCATGATGTGGCTGGAGTTGCGGAAGATGTCGATCATGTCGATCGGACGGTCGATATCCGCAAGCGAAGCAACGAAGGGTTTGCCGAGCAGGCTCTTGCCGACATGCCCTGGATTGACCGGGATCATGTCGTAGCCGCGCTGCGCCAGATACTTGAATGCAAAGTAGCTCGGCCGCACGTTGACCGGCGAGGCGCCGACCATCGCGATCGATTTCACGCTGTTGAGGATCGCGCGGATGTAATTGTCGTCGTAGGAGTCGTGGTTCATTCGTTTTCCTTAGACCCTCATGGTGAGGAGCGCGGGACGCGCGTCTCGAACCATGAGGCCGCAGACGGGCCTGCATCCTTCGAGACGCGGCGAAGACGCCGCTCCTCAGGATGAGGAGATGCAGTCTTACTTATCCTGCCATTTCGGCGCGCGTTTCTCGATGAAGGCGCCGATGCCTTCCTCGGCGTCGCGCGCCATCATGTTTTCCGTCATCACCTCCGCGGCATAACGGTAGGCGTCGGCAAGGTTCATCTCGGCCTGCCGGTAGAACGCTTCCTTGCCGAGCTTAATGGTGTAGGCGGATTTGAGCGCGACCTTCTGCGCCAGTGCAATCGCGGCATCGCGTTCGCTGCCTGATGGAACTACGCGGTTGACGAGGCCAAGGCCCTGCGCGGTCGTGGCATCCACAGGCTCGCCGGTGAGCAGCATTTCCATCGCCTGCTTGCGCGGCACGTTGCGCGACAGTGCCACCATCGGCGTCGAACAGAACAGCCCGATATCGACACCGGGCGTGGCAAAACTCGCGTTCTCGGAGGCGACCGCCAGATCGCAGCTCGCCACCAGCTGGCAGCCGGCGGCGGTGGCGACGCCCTGAACGGCAGCGACCACGGGCTTCGGCAGCTGCACGACGGCCTGCATCATCGCGCTGCAGGCGTTCATGATCTCTGCGAAATAGGCGCGGCCGCGATCGGCATCGCTGCGGCGCGCGGTCAGTTCCTTCATGTCGTGACCGGCCGAAAACGCCGGGCCGTTGGCGGCGATGACGAGCGCGCGTACATTCTTGTCGTCGTGAATGTCTTTCAGCGCCGCATGCAGTTCGGCGATCAGGGCCTCCGACAGGCTGTTGCGCGCCGCTGATCGGTTCAGGGTAAGCACAGCGACGCTGCCGACCTGCTCGCGCAGCAGGATCGGCGATTGAGGGGCGGGCGCGCGGGCGGTCTGGGGCGACATCTCAAAATTTCCACTAAGTGGTTTTCTTGGGTTTTGTTTGGGCTTTGATGACAACTTAATGTAACAGGCGGTCTGAAGCGAGGGCAGGGGTCAGCATGGCGGCAGCGAAAATGAGCGTGGCTGAACTGGAGAAGTTCCTCCACGACGAATTCCCGCAGGCGTTCAAGGGTGGCGATATCACCATCGAAAGCGCCGATGGCGAAACCTGCCTGCTGCGCCAGCGCTATAACGAGAACATGCTGCGCCCGGGCGGTACGGTGTCGGGCCCGACGCTGATGGCGATGGCCGATTTCGCAATGTATGTGGTGCTGCTGTCGGCGATCGGGCCGGTTGGGCTTGCCGTGACCACCAATCTCAACATCAATTTCCTGCGCAAGGGCCAGCCTGGACAGGACGTGCTGGCCGCAGCGCGGCTGTTGAAGCTCGGCAAGCGGCTGGCGGTGGGGGAGGTCAACCTGCTGTCGGGCACGTCGCCCGATCCGATCGCGCACGTGACGTCGACCTATTCCATTCCAAACAAATAGGGTTTTATACGGTAATATAACACCATATTTATAAGTCGTTGTTTTTGCTGTTGTAATTATCGTCATTTGGCATTGACGCGCCGCGCGCGGTTCTCTAGAAACCGCGCAGTTCGGCGCAGCCTGCGCCGCAGTCCCCTTTCACGGATTTCCTCACATGAAAACCTTTTCGGCAAAGCCCGCCGAGGTGACGAAGAAGTGGGTGCTGATCGACGCCAAAGGTCTGGTGGTCGGACGGCTCGCTACCCTGGTCGCCATGCGTCTGCGCGGCAAACACCTGCCTACCTACACGCCCCACGTCGATTGCGGCGATCACGTCGTCATCATCAATGCGGCGCACGTCGTTCTGACCGGTCGCAAGCGCGACCAGAAGGTCTATTACAAGCACACCGGCTTCATCGGTGGCATCAAGGAACGCACCGCGAAGTCGATCCTCGAGGGTCGCTTCCCCGAGCGCGTCGTCGAGAAGGCCATCGAGCGCATGATCCCCCGCGGTCCGCTCGGCCGCGTGCAGATGGGCAATCTGCGCGTTTACCCCGGCGCCGAACATCCGCATGAAGCCCAGCAGCCCGAGACGGTTGATATCGCTTCGATGAACCGCAAGAACATGAGGGCCGCATAAGATGTCCGATACCATGCAGTCGCTCGACCAGTTGTCGCAGCTGAAGCCGGCAACGCCGGATGCCCCGAAATACGTCAAGAAGGTCGACAAATACGGCCGCGCTTACGCCACCGGCAAGCGCAAGGACGCGGTCGCCCGCGTCTGGATCAAGCCGGGCGCCGGCAAGATTGTGGTCAACACCCGCGAAGTCGAAGTCTATTTCGCGCGTCCAGTGCTGCGTATGTTGATCCAGCAGCCGCTGGTCGCAGCTGCCCGTGCCGGCCAGTACGACGTCATCTGCACGGTCGCCGGCGGCGGTCTGTCGGGCCAGGCGGGTGCCGTGCGTCACGGCATCTCCAAGGCGCTGACCTGCTTCGAGCCGGATCTGCGCGGCGTATTGAAGAAGGGCGGCTTCCTGACCCGCGACTCCCGCACCGTGGAGCGCAAGAAGTACGGTCGCGCCAAGGCGCGCAAGTCGTTCCAGTTCTCGAAGCGCTAATTGCTTCGCTAAAATTTGCAGCGATTGCTGCATTCATCAACGAGGAAAAAGGGCGCTTTTCAGCGCCCTTTTTGTATTCAGTTTAGAGATGAATTAACGCAGATTTTCACGAAAACTTTCGTGCGCGTACACACGAAATTGGAACCCGAGCGGCCTAGCGTGCCAGGACTGCGGGGGCGCAGCATCACATTTCCAAATACGCGCTCCCAGCATTGCATCACACTTTTACGGTGGGGCTCATGTCGTTCGATACGTCCACGCTATATCTGTTCGCAACCATGGTTGCGGGCATGCTTGGGGCCATGCTCATTTTCTTCGGCAAGCAGGAAAATGTCCCGGCGTTGAAGTGGTGGGGCACGGCCTATCTGCTCGGTGCGGCCTCGGTCGCGATCTGGACCGTCGGCGGCGCCGCACTTGGCGGACCGCTGACGCTGGCGTTGAACGCGGTCGGCTTCATCGCCTGCGGCATGGTCTGGAATGCCGCGCGCGTCTTCCTCGGCCGCGCGCCCAACCTGCCGGGGCTGGTGTTCGGCGCGATCGCCTGGGTCGGTGTATCGGTAGGCTTGCCGTGGCTCGATCCGGCGATGCGCCTGACCGCCGGTGCGCTGATCGTTGCGATCTATGCAGCGCTGACGGCCTCGGAATTGTGGAGCGAGCGGCGGCGCAGCATGCAGAAGCGCTGGCCGACCATTGCGGTGCCCGTCATGCATGGCTGCGTGCTGATGCTGCCGATCCTGCTCGGCGACCTCCTGCGTCCGCATGACGAAACCTTCTACAGCAGCATCTGGGTGACGGCGTTTTCGATCGAGCTCGTGCTCTATGCGATCGGCACTGTGTTCGTGATCTTCATGCTGGTGTCGGATCGTGCCGTGACCGTGCACAAGACGGCAGCGTCGATCGATCCCTTGAGCGGCATGTTCAACCGCCGTGGCTTTGCCGAAGCCTGCGCGCGGGTGATCGAACGCGAGGCCACGGCCGGCAGACCGGTGACGGTGATGATCTTCGACATCGACCATTTCAAGGGCATCAACGACCGTTTCGGCCATCCGGCGGGCGATGAGATCCTCAAACTGTTTGCCACCGTCGTGGTGAGCAATCTGCGCATCAGCGATCTGTCGGGCCGCATCGGCGGTGAAGAGTTCGCCGCGCTGTTGCCGTGTGCGCTGGAAGAGGGCGTGCTGGTGGCCGAGCGCGTGCGTGAAGCGTTCGAGGCGTCCGGAATCGTGTGCGAGGAAGGGCCGGTCGATACCACCGTCAGCATCGGCGTGGCCGGTGGGCCGGCGGGCACCGAGCTCGAGGTGCTGCTGGCGGCGGCTGACACCGCGCTCTATCAGGCCAAGCGCAGCGGCCGCAATCGCGTCGAGGCCGCGGAAGAGCTGCCGCTGTCACTGGAGCACTGGCGGCGCAAGACCGCGGGCCTTCCGGCGCCGGCCCGTGCGCAGGCTGCCACGACCTGAAGAAGCGCGGCGGTAACTCCGCGTTTACCATTCCATCCATATTATTTACTTATGGAATCGATACGCTCGCGAAATCCCCAGGCTGCCCTGATGTCGCTCGAAGCGGCCGCAGTTTCCGCCCGTGGCGGCTTCGCCTGCATGTTCTCCAGCTCGGAAGAATTCGAGACGGCGCTCATCACCGAGCGCCGGGCGCAGGGCCGTTACGATCAGCGCAGAACGCGCTGGCCTGCCATCCTGTTCATCGGTTGCGCGATGATGGTTGTGGGCGCAGTGTTGCTGTTCAACTGAGGCCGACTTTTCGGGATGCTGATGCCGGGCGCCGCAAGGCGCCTTTTTCTTTTCGGCGCCTTCAGCTAGAGACGGTTATTCCCAGCAGAAGGGCTTCATCAATGATCACCGAAATCGCACAGATCGACGTCAAGCCCGGCACCGAGAAGGATTTTGAAGCCGCCGTGGCCAAGGCGCGCCCGCTGTTCCTGCGCGCCAAGGGCGGCAAGGGATTTGAACTGCACAAGTCGATCGAGAAGCCGCAGCGCTATCGCCTGATGGCGCAATGGGAAACGCTGGAAAATCACACCGTCGATTTCCGCGGCTCGGAAGATTTTACGGCATGGCGCGGCCTGGTCGGGCAGTACTTTGCGGCGCCCCCCGAGGTCGAGCACACCGAGACGGTGCTGACGTCGGAGGGTTAAAGCGGCTTACACCATCGTCTTTTCGGCCTTGAAATGGTCGATCATGACCTTGGCGATCGCCATCAGGGGCAGG
Source organism: Bradyrhizobium sp. AUGA SZCCT0160 (assembly GCF_018130105.1). Taxonomy (NCBI): domain Bacteria; kingdom Pseudomonadati; phylum Pseudomonadota; class Alphaproteobacteria; order Hyphomicrobiales; family Nitrobacteraceae; genus Bradyrhizobium; species Bradyrhizobium sp. AUGA SZCCT0160. The sequence goes on along the minus strand of NZ_JAFCMD010000006.1, from coordinate 114,404 downwards.
GCAAGCGCGAGGCCCCAGATGCCAAAGACGACGCCGAGCAGGATCTGGAACGCGAACAGCGTGGCGGGCGGAATATCCAGCGCCTGACGCTGGATGATCGGCGTCAGCACGTAGCTTTCCAGCGCGTGCACGCCGAGGAACAGGATGAACGCGCTGAGCGCCGCGACCCATCCGGAGGCGAGGCTCGCCAGCACCACGATCAGCCCGCCGAGGATCGCGCCGACGGTCGGAATGAAGGCGAGCAGGCCGGCCTGGATGCCCAGAATAAACGAGCTGGGGATGCCGATGATGGCAAGCCCGATCCAGGTGACAAAGAACACCGCTGCCATGGTGATGATCTGCGCGATCAGCCAGCGCTCCAGCGTCCAGCCGATGCGGTCGATAATGATGGTGGCGCGGGCGCGGTGCCTGGCCGGCGCCATGAACAACAGCCCGTTGCGGTAAACGCTTGGCTGCACGGCAAAGGCGAGGCCCAGAAACAGCACGATAAAGAAGTTTCCGACCGCGCTCACGGTGCCCAGGATCAGCTTCAGGCTCTGGCTGAAAATGGCGCCGCCGCTGGACGCGATGGTGCTGGCGCTGGGAAGGCTATGCGGCGTTGTTGGCGCCGCCGGCGCAGACGCATCCGAAGCCGCATTGAGGCTGCCGAAGTCGAAAAAGCTGGTATCGACCCCATTCCTGTCCAGGAAGGCTTTGAGGTCGACCAGCTGCGACTTGATCGTGTCGCTCAACACCTTGGTCTGTTGGGCGATGGTGGCGCCGCCGAGGAAAAGAATTCCCGACAGGATACCGGCCAGCACCAGGCAGACGACGGTGAGCCGCAGCGAATGCGGAAGTTTGACCACGCGGCCGAGCATACCGGCCATCGCGGTGAGGGCGACGCCGAGCAGCACGCCGGCAAAGATCAGGAACAGGGTCGCGGCGAAATACCAGGTGAACAGCAAGAGTGCCGTGAACAGCACGACACCGATGCCTCCGACCGAGATCGCCCACGCCAGATCGTTGCGGGCCAAAAGACGACCGTCAGCCGGACCTGTCACGTTGATTCCTTCCCCCAAAATATTCCTGCGCCAGTCTTTCGCGAAAATTCGCCCGGGATCAAGCGGCGAGGCACGCGCCGGTTTGACGCTGCCATGCCCGGTGTGCCAAGCGGTGCAGGCTAACTAAAGCGTTTTCCAGCGAAGTGGACGCCGGTTCGCGTCAAGAAAACGCGTCAAATCAAGAATCTGGAGCTCCGTTCCGATTCCATCGGAGCGGAAAAGCTCCAGCGACGGGCGCTTCGGCGAGGATGAGATGAATTTCAAATGGTTGGGGCCGGTTGCGCTGCTGGCGGCGATCTATATCGGCGACCAGATCAGGATCAACCGACCCGGCCACAAATATCGCTTGACCGTTGAAGTCGAGACCCCCGATGGACGCAAATCGGCGAGCGGAGTCTTGGCGGTCCACCCGTATCGCGGCTACAGCGGCATCGGCCCAACCCGCACCGTGGGTGATGCCGTCTACGTCGACCTCGGCGGCGGCAAAAATCTGGTCGCGCTGCTGGCGCATATCGACAAGAAACTCGAACTCGACGGCATCAATTATGTAGCCCTGCGCGCCTATACGGCGGCCGCCGGCGACGGCAAGCGCGTGTCGTTCAACGAAATGAACCGCCAGACCGGCGTCGTGCCGGTAACGGGCGCGCTGATCCCGGTACTCGTGACGTTTGCCGACCCGGCCAATCCCGCGACCGCACGCAATGTGCAGCCTGACGAAGCGGAAAGTGCACTGGGGAAGGGATATCGCCTCCGCGGGATATCGGCCGAGGCGGTGCCGAACGGATTTTGGCCGCTCGATTTCGGCGGCGTGCTGGGCGAGCCGGTGACCCGTGCCATTCAGGCGAAACTGCCGTGGCTGAACGGCGCCGACAATTCCGCCGCGACTGCGCTTCGGGCGGCCGGGCTGCCCGGCGTCGAGGCTGTCGAAGCCAGGGAAGCCTTTACGCGGAAGTAGCTGCCTTTGCCGCGCGTCAGGCCGCTCCACGAGCCAAACGCGTGCCTTTGCGCCTGTTCTGACGCCGGGCTTGCCGGCACGGCCTGGGCTTCGCGCGGAGCTGTAAAGCAGAAGTAGGCAGCATATCATGTTGATCCGGCACGATCTCGCAGGCATGATCGGCCAAAATCATGGCTCAACCTGGAAGATCCTTGCGCAGGACGATGAAAGCAGAAACTTGGCGATGAGACGGCCCGTGGTCGGTGTGATCGGGAACGCCCATCGCATCGAAAATCGTTTCACAACCCAGATGGTCGGAGAGCGCAATCTCCGCGCTGTAGCCGACGTGTCGGGCGCACTGCCGCTGATGTTTGCTGGATCGCCCGAGATTACCGATATCGGCGCCTTGCTCGAAGCCGTCGACGGAGTGGTGCTGACAGGCGCCCGCGCCAACGTCCATCCGACCCGCTTCAAGACCGAGCCGCATGAGAGGCACGAGCCCTACGATATTCACCGCGACGACGTCGCCCTTGCGCTGGCGGAAGCCTGCGTCGCCCGCGGCGTGCCGATATTCGGTATCTGCCGCGGCCTGCAGGAAATGAACGTCGCCTTTGGCGGCTCGCTGCACCCGGAGATTCGCGACATCCCCGGCCGCATGAATCACCGCATGCCGCGGCTGGAGAACGGCGAGATCCACCCCGATCCGTTGGTGATCTTTGCCGACCGGCATGACGTCCATCTGACGCCTGATGGCGCCTTTGCGAAGCTGCTTGGCTGCGAAACCATTCGCGTGAACTCGCTGCATGGGCAAGGCATTCTCGATCCCGGCGAGCGCGTCGTCATCGAGGGCGTGGCGGAAGACGGCACCATCGAGGCAATTCGCATTGCCGATGCACCGAGCTTTGCGCTCGGCGTGCAATGGCATGCGGAGTACGACCCGCAGCGCAATCCGATCAACCGTGCGCTGTTTGAGGCGTTCGGCGAGGCGCTCAAAGCGCATCAGCGGGCGAGCTAGCTGCTGGTCGAAATGTTCGCACACCGCTCATGAGCAGGTGAGGGGGAAGGGCGAGCACATCCCGCTGGCGAATCTGAAATTGCTCAAGGCTGATCCCGCCGCCGTGCAAGCGCAAAGCGAGGAGATCAAGGCGCGTTACTCCAGGATATTCGGGGTATAATTTGATTCGAAATATCCATTTCTCCGGGGTGCTGTCCGTAATTCTACGGAACCGAAAACGCGGGAGCGCGGCCCAGAACTCGGCTATGCATTGGGGTAGCTGAGGGCGCCGAACAACCGGCGCAAGGCGCCGGACCCGCATTCATACTCACACCATTGTCGTCATCATTTCCTGGGCGGTTTCTCTGGCGGTTTTCTTAGCGATTTTATTGGGCAGTTGGTCGTCATGACTTTGTGGAGCCGTCTAGCATTCGCGATGGTGTTCCTGGTCGTGGGCACCATTTGCGCACTTGCTGTGTTCGGTGATGGTTTCGGTCGCGCGACCCTGGTCGTCGGGGCGATCGCGATTTTGCTCGCGCTGGTGCTTGGGGCCGCCATCGCGGGCTCGCTGTCCCGACAGCTGACCCGAATGACCCGGGCGGTCGAGGGGCTGTCGCGCGGCAAGCCCGTTGCGATGCCTGCCGAAGGTAGCCGGGAGATGGCCCCGCTATCGGCGGCTTTCGCCGAATTGTCGGACCAGCTCGGCGCCAGGCCAAACCTGCTGGAAAACACGGTCGAAAGCATCCGCGATTGCGTTGTCGTGGCCGACGAGAACGCGGTGGTCGTCGTTGCCAACGGCGCAGCCCGCCACCTGCTGGGTCTGGACCGCGGCTTCGACAGCCTGACGGGGGTCAGAAAATTCGCCTGTTTCCTTGTCGACGGTACCACACCGCTGCCGATCCCGGATTCGCCGCTGGCGCGGGCGCTGCGCGGCGAACATGTCGATGATTTCGAACTCATGGTGCAGTCCGAAGGATCCTGCGCGAAAGCCCACATCGTCGCCAACGCCCGGCCGTTGCGCGACGAACGCGGCAGGCTTTGCGGGGCGGTGACCGTGCTCCGCGACGTCACCGAACAAAAGCGCGCCCTGCAGGCCCTGGTCGACAGCGAACAGATGGCGCAGACCATCGTGAGCACCGCGCTCGACGCCTTCGTCCAGACCGACGAAAACGGCTTCGTTCTCGAATGGAGTCCGCAGGCCGAAGCCTTGACCGGGTGGACGCGGGCGGAGACGGTTGGTGTGAAGCTGGTCGAGCTGGTGTTTCCCGAGCACCTTCGCGCGGCGCACCGGCAGCGGATCGCCAAATTCCTGCGTGAGACCGCCGGTGGCGCCATGGGCATGCGCTATGAGGCGCCGGCGCTGCACCGGGACGGTCACGAATTTTTTGTCGAAGTGTCGCTCACGGCGCTGCGCCGCGGCGACGGTTACATCATCAACGCCTTTGTCCGGGACATCACCCAGCGGCGCATCGCCGAGGAGCGGCTGATTCAGGCGCAAAAGATGGATACCGTCGGGCAATTGACCGGCGGCATTGCCCACGACTTCAACAACATGCTCACGGTGATCACAGGCACGATCGAAATTCTGGCCGATGGCGTCAAGGACGTTCCGCACCTGGCTTCGATCACCAAGCTGATCAGCGACGCCGCCGACCGCGGCGCAAACCTCACCGCCAGCCTGCTGGCGTTCGCGCGCAAGCAGCCGTTGCAGCCGGCCGAGATCGACGTCAATGATCTTGTTCGCGAGGCCGTTCGATTGCTCGCGCCGACCGTCGGCAAGGATATCGAAATCGAGGCCGCCTTGAGCGACGAGGCGTGGCCGGCATTCGTCGATCGTAGCCAACTCTCCTCCGCGGTCGTCAATCTCGCCATCAATGCCCGGGACGCCATGGCAGATGGCGGAAAGCTGACCATTGCGACCGGCAACATCACTTTGGGCGTGCCCGAGGCGGTGGCCCGCGGCGTCGAACGCGCCGGCGATTATGTCGTGGTCGAAGTGAGCGACACCGGCACCGGGATTCCGCAGCTCATTCTCGACAAGATATTTGAACCGTTCTTTTCCACCAAGGAGGTTGGCCAGGGAACAGGGCTCGGACTCAGCATGGTGTTTGGCTTCGCCAAGCAGTCGGGCGGAAGCGTCGACGTGCGCAGCGAGGAGGGAAGCGGCACGACGTTCACGATCTATCTGCCCAAAGCCGACACCAGCGCGCTACAACCGTCGACACACGACGAGGATTCGCCGGTGCAGGGCGGCAGCGAAACGCTCCTGTGTGTCGAGGACGACCGCAAGATCCGCGACTATGTGACGATGCAGCTCGAGAGCCTCGGCTACAAGGTGATCGTGGCCTCGAATGCCGACGAGGCCCTCGCCATCGTCAATCGGGGCGCCGCGTTTGATTTATTGTTCACCGACGTCGTGATGCCCGGCAGCATGAACGGCAGGCAGCTGGCCGAAACGCTGATGGCCCGCCGGCCGTCGCTGCGGGTGCTCTTCACCTCCGGCTATAGCGACGGCGCGCTGCCGCTGAAAAACCGCGCAGGCCACGGGATTCCGCTTTTGACCAAGCCTTATCGGCGCGCGGAGCTGGCGCGAACGTTGCGCCGTTGTCTTGATATTGCGGTCGATCCGGCCGGCGATCCGATCCCGACGCCTTATTCCGTGCAGCCGGAGCTCGAGCGTTTCCTGCGCAAGTATCCGCCGAAGGAGGGATAGGTTATTCTTTGGCAGCCTCAACTTCTCTGGACTTGAACAGGCCGCCACATGAAGTCTCGCGTAGAGACACTCACGCCGCCGAACACGCCGAAGCCGATCGGCCCTTACAATCATATCGCCAAGGTCGGCCAACACATCTCGATTGGGGGGACGGCCGGCTTCGATCCGGCGACGGGACAATTGGCTGGCGCTGATGTAGGCGCGCAGACACGGCAAATCCTGAAATCATTCGCGGTCATGCTTGAAGCCGTGGGGTCCGATCTCAATCATGTGCTGCACATCAATATCTTCTTGCAGCACATGTCCGACTTCGAGGCGATGAACGCGGCCTATGTCGAGATGATGGGAGATCACAGACCGGCGCGGACGGTCATTGCGGTGAAGGAGCTGCCCAAGCCCGGCGTGTTGCTGACGATGAATCTCACCGCCGTAACGCGAGAGGGATGATCCTGCGTTCCGAGCACCGGTGTTCAGATGTGTTCAAAAACAAAAGGCGCCCCGTTCGGAGCGCCTTTCGCATTTGTGAACCGTGACATCAGCGGCGCGAACGCCGCGAAAAATCACAGCGAATAGTACATGTCGAATTCGACCGGATGCGGGGTCATCTCGAAGCGCTCGACTTCGGTCATCTTCAGCTCGATGTAGCTGTCGATGAAGTCGTCGTCGAACACGCCGCCGTTCTTGAGGAACGCGCGGTCCTTGTCGAGGTTTTCCAGCGCCTCGCGCAAGCTGCCGCACACCGTCGGGATCTGCTTCAGCTCTTCCTTCGGCAGGTCGTAGAGGTCCTTGTCCATCGCCGGTCCGGGATCGAGCTTGTTCTTGATGCCGTCGAGGCCTGCCATCAGCATCGCGGCGAAGCCGAGATACGGATTGGCCATCGGGTCGGGGAAGCGCACTTCGACGCGCTTGGCCTTCGGGTTGGCGGTGTAGGGGATGCGGCACGAGGCCGAACGGTTGCGCGCGGAGTAGGCGAGCAGCACGGGGGCTTCATAGCCCGGGACCAGACGCTTGTAGGAGTTGGTCGACGGGTTGGTGAAGGCGTTGATCGCCTTGGCGTGCTTGATGATGCCGCCGATGTAGTGGAGGCAGGTCTCGGAGAGGTCGGCATATTTATTGCCGGCGAACACCGGCTTGCCGTCTTTCCAGATCGACTGGTGGACATGCATGCCCGAGCCGTTGTCGCCATAGATCGGCTTCGGCATAAAGGTGGCGGTCTTGCCGTAGATGTGCGCGACCTGATGGATGCAATATTTGTAGATCTGCATCTGGTCGGCCATCAGCGTCAGCGTGTCGAACTTCATGCCGAGTTCGTGCTGGGCGGAAGCGACTTCATGGTGATGCTTCTCGACCTTGACGCCCATCTTGGCCATCGCGCCGAGCATTTCCGAGCGCATGTCCTGCACCGAATCCTGCGGCGGGACCGGGAAGTAGCCGCCCTTGGTGCGGATGCGGTGACCGAGATTGCCGCCTTCATATTCGGTGTCCGAATTGGTTGGCAGTTCCGAGGAGTCGAGCTTGAAGCCGGTGTTGTAGGGATTGGCGGAAAAGCGCACGTCGTCGAATACGAAGAACTCGGCTTCCGGTCCGACGAACACGGTGTCGCCGACGCCCATCGACTTGACCATCGCCTCGGCCTTCTTGGCCATGCCGCGCGGGTCGCGGTTGTAGGGCTCGCCGGTGGTCGGCTCGAGCACGTCGCAGGTGATGACCATGGTGGTTTCGGCGAAGAACGGATCGATCGTCGCGGTGACCGGATCGGGCATCAGGCACATGTCGGATTCGTTGATCGCCTTCCAGCCGGCAATCGACGAGCCGTCGAACATGGTGCCTTCGGCAAAGATTTCCTCGTCGATCATGCCGATGTCGAAAGTCACGTGCTGCCACTTGCCGCGCGGGTCGGTGAAGCGCAGGTCGACGTATTTTACGTCGTTGTCCTTGATCGATTTCAGGACGTCTTTGGCGGTCTTCATGAATACCCCTTTTGGTTTCCAGGACTCTGCGACAACGACATTTTCGCAAACAACACGCACACACAGACAAAGTGGTGAGATATCGCAAACGAAATCAGGCCGCCGAAGCAGCCCTTTTCTTGTTTTTCAGTCGCAAAATGCGGGATAGCACCCGGCTTAGATAGCGTCCAGCCCGGATTCTCCGGTTCTGATCCGGATCGCTTCTTCGATGTTGGAGACGAAGATTTTGCCGTCACCGATGCGGCCGGTCTGGGCGGCGCGGCGGATCGCGTCGATGGCTTTCTCGACCAGTTCGTCGGATATCACGATCTCGATTTTGACCTTGGGCAGGAAGTCCACGATGTATTCCGCACCGCGATACAGTTCGGCGTGGCCCTTTTGCCGGCCGAAACCCTTGGCCTCGGTCACGGTGATGCCCTGCAGTCCGACCTCCTGAAGCGCCTCTTTCACCTCGTCGAGCTTGAACGGCTTGATGATGGCTTCGATTTTTTTCACTGAGCGCCTCCCGGGCATTACAAATTGCAGAGCAGTTAGTTTCGATGTCGCGCGTGGCGCCGTCTGGTCGTCGATCCCTGATCAGGGCCCGAAACGCTCGCATTTGCCGCGAACGACGACGGTCCTGAGCCGGCTTCCTTACCGACTTCCCCAAAAGCAGGGTCTATGCCAAGTTGTTAATGCGCCTGATTTTGGAATGTTATCAGACTTTTAACGGGCAATCGGCAGAGGTCGAACCGGACGCTGCATGATACCCAAGCCTACCAAATAGGCAAACCGATCAATCGGTATGCAGCTAGTGGAAGTTTGGCTGCGGCCGATATCGGAAATGCCTCTGGAAAAGGCTGATAGATCGAGGATTCGGCATGGAAGTTCTGACCACCACTGAGATGGAGCGTGCCGACCGAATGACCATTGCCGCCGGCACGCCCGGCTTCGCGTTGATGATGAGCGCGGGCCAGGCCGTTGCCGAAGCCGCGATGGAACTGGTCGAGGAGGGCCCGATCGTGGTGGTTGCCGGCCGTGGCAACAATGGCGGCGACGGGTTCGTTGCTGCGGCCGAACTTGCCGCGCGCGGCCGCGAGGTTTCGGTGATCCTGCTCTGCGAGCGGGACAGCCTGACGGGCGACGCGGCAATCGCGGCGAAGGGCTGGAAATATCCGGTGCTGCCGTTCAATCCGCAGGCGATCGGCAAGCCTGCGCTGATCATCGATGCGCTGCTCGGCGCAGGTCTCAACCGTCCCGTGAAAGGCGATCCGTTTGAGATGATCGAGGCGATCAACGCCAACGGCGCGCCGGTCCTCGCTGTCGATCTGCCGAGCGGCATCAATGGCACCACCGGTGCCGTGATGGATGTTGCGATCAACGCCGTCGAAACCGTGACGTTCTTCCGCAAGAAGCCGGCGCATCTGTTGCTGCCCGGGCGGATGCATTGCGGCCGCGTCCGCGTCGCCGACATCGGCATCGATGCGCATGTGCTGGGCGAGATCCAGCCGCAGACAACGGAAAACGTCCCGCAGGCCTGGCAGGGATGTTTTCCGGTGCCGCGTATCGACGGCCATAAATATGCGCGTGGTCACGCTGTCGTCGTCTCCGGCGACGTGGCCTCAACCGGCGCGGCGCGGCTGGCGGCACGCGCCGCGCTGCGGGCCGGCGCTGGCCTCGTCACGCTGGCCTCGCCGCGCGAGGCGCTCGCGGTCAATGCTTCGGCGCTGACCGCGGTGATGATCCGCGCGGTCGATAGCGCGGTCGAATTCGCTGACATGCTGAATGACAAGCGGCTCAACGCCTGCGTGATCGGGCCGGGCGCCGGAATCAGCGCGCGCACGCGCGATATCGTCCACACCGCCTTGTCGGCAAAACGTCACCTCGTGCTCGATGCCGACGCGCTGACGAGTTTTGCGCAAGAACCGGAGCGGCTGTTTGAATCGATCAAGGCGTCCAGCGATCCGCAGGTCGTGCTGACCCCCCATGAGGGCGAGTTTCCGCGGCTGTTCAGCGACATCAGCAACAAGCATCCGGGCCGCTCCAAACTCGAGCGGGTGCGTGACGCCGCCTTACGCTCTGGCGCCGTGGTGCTGCTGAAGGGGCCGGATACGGTGGTGGCGTCGCCCGACGGGCGCGCCAGCATCGCCGCCAACGCGCCGCCCTGGCTCGCCACCGCCGGCGCCGGCGACGTGCTGGCGGGGATCATCGCAGGGTTCCTGGCCCAGGGCGTGCCGGCCTTCGAGGCCGCCTGTATCGGCGTCTGGATGCACGGCGAGGGCGCCCGCGAGGCGGGTCCCGGCCTGATCGCGGAAGATCTGACCGAGGTGCTGCCCGCGGTGTTCCGGCGGCTCTATGATGAGTTCGGTGTTGATTATTAGGACCGCCTCATCATGGCGCTCGATCTATGCCTACGCTCGATCAGTCCAAATCTGCGCGGCACGCGCGCGACGGACGACGATATACATTTCTTGAAATCTCGATTGCCCACCGGTTTGACACCTGACTGGCTCATGGCCCTTTTGAGAGGGTATGCGCTAGCGGGCGTTGGCTTCAGCTTAAACGAGGATCACGACGAGTCTGGGATCGGAGCCGAAGTTATTTGGCTAACGCCTGAACAGATTGTGTCCGAGAGCGTCGAATGTGAGCCCGGGATGTCAGTGCTGTCCTATGGATTTCTCGCAGTAGGAGCGTGTGCGGAGGGATCAGGAGATCCATATTTTCTGGATCTCAGGAATTCTTCTGACGATCCGCCCCTTGTCAGGATTCCTCACGACTACGCGGTTTCGGTCCCCTATCCACTCGATAAAATTGAAGTTGTGACTTCGAGCATGTCCGAGTTCTTTCGGAATTCCCATCTCTGGGGCGCCTAATCCGCGGACGAGCGGAGCTTTCCGCTAAGTCACCAGATATTTCGCCACCGCCGCCTCGTTCCATTCCAGCCCAAGGCCGGGACCTCGCGCGGTCAGCGTGCCGTCGATGATCTCGGCGGGGTGGGCGAGGATGACGCCGGCAAAATCGAGGAATTCGAGCCAATGCGCTGATGGCGTCACCGCCAGCATGTGGGCGCTGGCTTCGGCGAACAGATGGCTCGACACCGGAATGTTGGCGGCTTCGGCTTGCGCTGCGACTTGCAGCCAGCCGGTGACGCCGCCGCATTTCATCAGGTCGGGCATGATGAAGTCGCTGGCGCCGGCCGCGATCGCCTCGGCAAAGCCGCGCGGGAACCACCAGTTCTCGCCGGCCTGGATCGGCGTCGGCGACGTCTGGCGCACCTTGGCATGGCCCAACAGACTTTCCTGTGGCACCGGCTCTTCGATCCAGTGCAGGTCATAAGGGGCGAGGCGGGCGATGCGCCGGCCGGCTTCCGCAGGATCGAGCGACTGGTTGAAGTCGATCATCAATGCGATGTCCGGGCCGAGCAGGGCGCGCACGCCCTTGACCACCCGCTCGTCATTGGCGGCGTCGCCATCGCCGCCCTTGATCTTGATGCCGCGAAACCCCTGCTCCAGCGAGCGGCGCAGCGCCTTCTCGTCGGCAATGGGATCGACCACGCCATAGCTGTCATAGGCCTTGATCGGCCGCGGCGCGCCACCGAGCAACTCGGCCAATGGACGACTAGCCATCTGGCCGAGCGCGTCCCAATAGGCCATGTCGAGGCCGGACACCGCCATGCCGACGAGGCCCTGCCAGCCGAGCAGGCGGAATTTTGCGTCCATCGCCTTCATCAGGTCAAACGGCGCGACCGGCTTGCCGACGAGTTCGCGCCCGATCTCCTCAATCAGGTGCACCAGCGGCTTCACTGTCAGTTTGGCGTAGGCAAAGATGTAGGCGCGTCCGGTAACGCCCTGATCGGTCGCGACATCGATCAGCACCATCGGTGCGGCATCGATTGTCGAGAAAGCGGTCTTCACGGGCCGCGCGATCGGCACCACCAGGCCGCGGGCGGTGACGCTGCGAATGGCGGGTACGGATGAGCTCATGCTGACCTCCTCATTCCACACTGTACCATCGCACCAGGCGGGGGGCCGCCCAATCGGTCGCGACGGATTCGATCAGCCAGCGTCCGGCATATTCGGCGGCGAAGGCGATGCGGTGCGTTTGGCCGGGTTCGATGGCCAGCGTATCCAGCCAGAACGGTTTCCAGCCGTCGTCGAGCCGGTCGAGCAGCCGGAAGTGATGGCCGTGAAGGTGGAACACCGTCGGGATGGCGCCGCGGTTGTTCAGGGCCAGCACAACGGTACGTCCCGCCTTGGTACGGAAGGCGGGCGCGGCAGTCGCCGCGAAGTTCGCCGGCGGCACCCAGTCGCCTTGCGGCCCGCCAAGGGCCAATTCGGCCCGGGTGGCACCCTTGAGGTCGAGTCGCTCCGGCAAGCCGTTGGAAGGTAACGGCGGCGCCGGGGGAAGCGGGGCGGCGCGGACCGGCGGTTCGCCCGACACGATCAGCCTGCCGATGGGGCGGGCCTCCTTGCCGTCATGGACCAGAATCGTTGCGGTGGTCCCGGCGGGCGCCGTCACATCGATAAAGACATCGACGCGGCCGCCGGGGGGCAGCACAAGCGCGCCGTTTCGGGCCTGGAACGGCTCGGAGGGCTGGCCGTCGATGGCCATGACGCGGACGTCGAGATTCTCGATTTTAGCCGCGATAACAGACCGCTGGCAGCCACTGATGAAGCGAATCCTGATCCGTTCATTGGTTCGCGCTGTAATATCGAGCGAAAGCCGGCCGTTGGCCGTCAAAACCGTTGCGGCGTCCTTGGGATCTAACCCGGGCGCGATGGCGGTTCCGTCCGGGCGCAGCCGCCAGTCCTCGATCAGAAACACCTCGTCGCGATCGACGGCGACAGTCTCGCTTTCCCGGACCACCACTGCGCGAGCCCGGGATGGCCGTGCCTGGCCGTCGCCGAGAAGGGTCAGATCACACAGCTGCGTTCCGGCATGTCGCAGCGGCAGTTGTAGAGTTTCCCTCATCCCGGCGGCGAGCGGCGCGCGGGCCGTCAGCGATTCGGCGCTCGCGGCGCCGTCGAGCCCTCGCCAATTGAGGGCAACGGGCTGCGGCAGCTCATTGGCGAGTGTGACTTCAACGGTGTCGCCGCGCTTGAACCTGACCTCCGGCGATCCAAGCGACCAAACCGGCGTCGCCGGCGCTCCTGGCCGAAGCGCAACAACATCGCCTTTGGCTTGCAGCGCCAGCGCTGCGCGGCCTTGAGCAGAGCCAATGGCGGGCCATATCGGGAGCAGGGCGGCAGCGCCCAGTCCGGCCATCAGCTCGCGTCGGTGCAGCAGGGATTTGGGGCTTGCCATGAGACCGATGCGGACCATTTTCTGAAGGTCCTGTCCAGCTGTGACGCCTTGCCTCGGGCGGCGTTCAAAAAGCGCCATTTTTTTGCTGCGGACCGGTGGGCGCATGTTATAAGCCCGCCGCTCGCGGCATCGCGGCCGGACTGGATGCTTTTTACGCGGGCGTGGCGGAACTGGTAGACGCGCTGGATTTAGGTTCCAGTGACGAAAGTTGTGGGGGTTCGAGTCCCTCCGCCCGCACCAAGCGCTCTATTCAAGCGTTTGCATGATGAATACTGGAGGGCCTGTTTCCCCGGTTGGGGAGTTGGGTCAGCCGAACCACCGGCGCAGGCTTTAAGGGCCCCGCGTCGACCCAATTGACAATGTCGGGGCCATGCGCCCTGCCGAAACGGAAGAAGATTGACGCCATGCAGGTCACCGAAACCCTCGTCGAGGGATTGAAGCACGAGTTCAAGATCAGCGTCCCCGCATCGGATCTCGATGCCAAGGCCGGCGCCAAGCTGATTGATCTCAAGGACAAGGTGAAGCTCAACGGCTTCCGTCCCGGCAAGGTGCCGGTGAGCCACCTGAAGAAGGTCTATGGCCGCTCTGTCATGGCCGAGACCATCGACCAGACCATCCGCGACACCAACACGCAGATTTTTACCGATCGCGGCTTCCGCCTTGCGACCGAACCGAAGATCACGATGCCGACCGAGGAAAAAGAGGTCGAGGAACTCCTCGCCGGCAAGACCGATCTCACCTACACGGTGGCGATCGAGGTGGTGCCGACGATCCAGCTTGCCGACTTCAAGAGCTTTACCGTCGAGAAGCCGGTCGTCGACGTGTCCGACAGCGATGTCGACGACGCCATCAAGCGCATCGCCGACCAGAGCCGCCCCTATAACGCCAAGAGCGAAGGCGCGAAGGCCGAGAACGGCGATCGCGTCACCATCAACTTCACCGGCCGCATCGACGGTACGCCGTTCGAGGGTGGCACCGGCGAGGGCATCCAGGTCGTGATCGGCACCGGCCAGTTCATTCCGGGCTTTGAAGAGCAGTTGATCGGCATCGGCGCGGGCGAGACCCGCAACCTGAAGGTTTCCTTCCCGAAGAACTACGCGAGCGAAAAGCTCGCCGGCCAGCCCGCCGAGTTCGAAACCACCGCCACCGCCATCGAAGCTCCCGGCGAGACCACCGTCGATGACGAGTTCGCCAAGACGCTGGGCCTCGAATCGCTCGACAAGCTGAAGGAAGCCGCGCGCGAGCGCCTGGTTGCTGAGTTTGCCGGTGCGACGCGCCAGCGCGTCAAGCGCGCGCTGCTCGACCGTCTCGACGAGAGCCACAAGTTCGAAGCGCCGCCGTCGCTGATCGCTGAAGAGTTCAATCTAATGTGGAACTCGATCAAGGCCGAGATGGAGTCCAGCGGCAAGACCTTTGCCGACGAGAACACCACCGAGGACGCCGCCAAGGAAGAGTACCAGAAGATCGCCGACCGCCGGGTCCGTCTCGGCCTCGTGCTGTCGGAGATCGGCGAGAAGAACAAGATCACCGTCACCGACGACGAAGTCAGCCGCGCCGTAATCGAGCGGGCGCGGTCGATGCCGGGCCGCGAGAAGGAAGTCTGGGACTACTATCGCAACAACGCCAATGCGCTGGCCCAGCTTCGTGCGCCGATTTATGAAGACAAGGTGGTCGATTTCATCCTCGAGCTCGCCAACGTGACCGAAAAGAAGGTTTCGCGTGAAGACCTGTTCAAGGATGAGGACGCTGAGAAAACTGCCGCTTAATCCCGGCACCTGATGTTAATGATGAACGGCGAAAGCGGCGGGGCTCCGGCATCCGTCGCTATGAGTTCGGCTGCGAATCAGTTTGAACTCGTCTAGCTCAGCCCGCCATTGTCCGGCCTTGTCGCCGGGGAATTGGCTCATATCTGAGTTCTGTCTGTGAAGTCCTGCATCACGGGACGTTCGTCCACTTCTGGCAAATCAAGTCTGGTTGCCGCTGGATGTTCGCCCCCGCCAACCCTTTAGGTGATACATGCGCGATCCCGTTGAAACCTACATGAACCTTGTTCCGATGGTGGTCGAGCAGACCAACCGCGGTGAACGCGCTTACGACATTTTCTCGCGCCTGCTGAAGGAGCGCATCATCTTCCTGACCGGTCCGGTCGAGGATGGCATGGCGACGCTGACGGTCGCGCAGCTGTTGTTCCTTGAAGCCGAGAATCCGAAGAAGGAAATCTCGATGTACATCAACTCGCCCGGCGGCGTGGTGACATCGGGCCTGGCGATCTACGACACCATGCAGTTCATCCGTCCGCCGGTGACGACGCTGTGCACCGGGCAGGCGGCCTCGATGGGCTCGCTGCTGCTGGCGGCCGGCCACAAGGACATGCGCTTCTCGCTGCCGAATTCGCGCATCATGGTGCATCAACCCTCAGGCGGCTTCCAGGGCCAGGCCACCGACATCATGCTGCACGCGCAGGAGATCTTGAATCTCAAGAAGCGGCTCAACGAAATCTACGTGAAGCACACCGGCCAGACCTACAAGGCGATCGAGGATGCGCTGGAGCGCGACAAATTCCTGACCGCCGACATGGCCAAGGACTTCGGTATTGTCGACAAGGTGATGGATAAGCGTCCGGAAGAGCCGGCGATGACCAAGACCCCGTAAGGTAACGGGTGGAGGTACCCACGCGTTGACCTTGACAGGTGGGCCCAATCGGCAAATTACGCTCTAAGCGGCTGTCCATGCCCGAACGTAGGCAGAAAGTTCCGCTTTCGTGCTGGTTTGGCAGCGTGGTAATCGCGCAACGCTTGGGTGATTTCGGCAACTTCTCCACGTGCGAAGGCCGAAAATCACGGTATTGTCACGGTGTCCGCTCCGTGCCCGGTTAGCGAATTCTTGATAGTCGGGTGTCAGCATGGTTGGCTGTGACGGATCGGGTAGGATCTCGGGGATTCGAGTAAACCGTGATTCGAACGACGCGTATTGAGTTAAGGTCTTTTTTGGTACGGAATTTGCTCTATCTACTTTCAGGTCCGGCTTGGTACCGGAATGGGTCGATCGAGTGACGGGATCGAACGGCGGACGGAGAATAGAATGAGTAAGGTCGGCACGAGCGACTCCAAGAACACGCTGTATTGCTCGTTCTGTGGCAAGAGCCAGCATGAGGTCCGCAAACTGATCGCGGGACCCACCGTATTCATCTGCGACGAATGCGTTGAGCTCTGCATGGACATCATCCGTGAGGAGAACAAGTCCTCGCTGGTGAAGTCTCGCGACGGCATTCCGACGCCGAAGGAAATCTGCAAGGTGCTGGACGACTACGTGATCGGCCAGAGCCACGCCAAGAAGGTGCTCTCGGTCGCCGTCCACAATCACTACAAGCGGCTCAACCACCAGACCAAGCACAACGACGTTGAACTCGCGAAGTCGAACATCCTGCTGATCGGTCCGACCGGTTCGGGCAAGACGCTGCTGGCCCAGACGCTGGCGCGGATTCTCGACGTGCCGTTCACGATGGCGGATGCAACCACGCTGACCGAAGCCGGCTATGTCGGTGAGGACGTCGAGAACATCATCCTGAAGCTGCTGCAGTCGGCCGACTACAACGTCGAGCGCGCGCAGCGCGGCATCGTCTATATCGACGAAATCGACAAGATCAGCCGCAAGTCCGACAATCCGTCGATCACCCGCGATGTTTCGGGCGAGGGCGTGCAGCAGGCGCTGTTGAAGATCATGGAAGGCACCGTTGCCTCCGTGCCTCCGCAGGGCGGCCGCAAGCATCCGCAGCAGGAGTTCCTGCAGGTCGACACCACGAACATCCTGTTCATCTGCGGCGGCGCCTTCTCTGGGCTCGAGAAGATCATCTCCGCACGCGGCCGTTCGACCTCGATCGGTTTCGCAGCGCAGGTCCTGGCGCCGGAAGACCGCCGCACCGGCGAAATCTTCCGCCATGTCGAGCCGGAAGATCTCTTGAAGTACGGCCTGATCCCGGAATTCGTCGGCCGCTTGCCGGTCGTCGCGACGCTGGAAGATCTGGACGAGGCTTCGCTGAAGAAGATCCTGACCGATCCGAAGAACGCGCTGGTCAAGCAGTACCAGCGGCTGTTCGAAATGGAGAATATCGAACTCACCTTCGCCGACGAGGCGCTTGGCGCGGTCGCCCGCAAGGCGATCGAGCGCAAGACCGGCGCGCGGGGCTTGCGTTCGATCCTCGAAAGCATCCTGCTCGAGACCATGTTCGATCTTCCGGGTCTGGAAGGCGTCGAAGAGGTGGTGATCTCGCGCGAAGTGGTCGAGGGAACTGCCCGTCCGCTCTACATCTACGCGGACCGTTCCGACCGCGCGGTCGAGAGCAGCGCCAGCGCCTGATAGGGCCCTGGTCGGGGATGGATTTCTGTCCCAAACAGGACGGCTGCCGGGACATTCCGGCGGCCACAGCGGCGTAGTTGTTGCGCAGCAATCCTTCGCGTTTAGCCCCATTTGACGGGCATTTTTCGTGACTTGACACCCCCGTACCCGATAGCCACCTAATGCTCTCGGTGGCGAAGCTCATGCCTGAGATTCGTCGCCAAACGATCCGGAAAAACAGGCTGCGAAGGTGGCTTGCAGCCCCGGAACCTCCCGGCACCTTGTGGCGGTTGCGCACAAAGAGCGGACTGCGTGCAAGGGGGCACAACAAAAGGAATTAGGCTATGACTTCAGCCAAACCCCGGCCATCTATCGTTCACGGCGAAAGCCACTCTTATCCGGTGCTGCCGCTCCGCGACATCGTCGTATTCCCGCACATGATCGTGCCTCTGTTCGTCGGCCGCGAGAAGTCGATCCGCGCGCTCGAAGAGGTGATGAAGAACGATGCGTTGATCCTGCTCGCCACGCAGAAGAACGCCTCCGACGATGATCCGAGCCCGGATTCGATCTACGAAGTCGGCACGCTCGCCAGCGTCCTGCAGCTGCTCAAATTGCCCGACGGCACCGTGAAGGTGCTGGTCGAGGGCTTGGAGCGCGCACGCGTCCAGAAATATTCCGACCGCAGCGAATATTACGAAGCCACCGCCGTTGCGCTCGCCGATACCGATGCGACCTCCGTCGAGGCCGAGGCGCTCGCGCGTTCGGTCGTGTCCGACTTCGAAAGCTATGTGAAGCTGAACAAGAAGATCTCCGCCGAAGTCGTCGGCGTGGTTCAGGCAATCACTGATTTCGCCAAGCTGAGCGATCAGGTCGCCCAGCATCTCGCCGTCAAGATCGCCGATCGCCAGGGCATCCTGGAGACGTTGTCCGTCACGCAGCGCCTGGAGAAGGTGCTGGGGCTGATGGAGAGCGAGATCTCGGTGCTGCAGGTCGAGAAGCGCATCCGCTCGCGCGTCAAGCGCCAGATGGAGAAGACCCAGCGCGAGTATTACCTGAACGAGCAGATGAAGGCGATCCAGAAGGAACTCGGCGACGACGAAGGTCGCGACGAGCTCGCCGATCTGGAAGAGAAGATTGCCAAGACCAAGCTCTCCAAGGAAGCGCGGGAGAAGGCGCAGCACGAATTGAAGAAGCTGCGCCAGATGTCGCCGATGTCCGCGGAAGCCACCGTCGTGCGCAACTATCTCGACTGGCTGCTGTCGATCCCGTGGAACAAGAAGTCCAAGGTCAAGAAGGACCTGGTCGCCGCGCAGGCGGTCCTGGACAGCGACCATTACGGGCTTGAGAAGGTCAAGGACCGGATCGTCGAGTATCTGGCGGTGCAGTCGCGTGCCAACAAGCTGACTGGACCGATCCTGTGTCTGGTCGGACCTCCCGGCGTCGGCAAGACCTCGCTCGGCAAGTCGATCGCGAAGGCGACTGGCCGCGAGTTCGTGCGCGTGTCGCTTGGCGGCGTGCGCGACGAGGCCGAGATCCGCGGTCATCGCCGCACCTATATCGGCTCGATGCCCGGCAAGATCATTCAGTCGATGCGGAAGGCGAAGTCCTCGAATCCGCTGTTCCTGCTCGACGAAATCGACAAGATGGGCGCCGATTTCCGCGGCGATCCGTCGTCGGCGCTGCTTGAGGTGCTGGACCCCGAGCAGAACGGCACATTCGCCGACCATTATCTGGAGGTCGACTACGATCTGTCGAACGTCATGTTCATCACGACCGCGAATACGCTGAATATTCCGGGCCCGCTGATGGACCGCATGGAGATCATCCGGATCGCCGGCTATACCGAGAACGAGAAGGTCGAGATCGCGCGCAAGCATCTGATCCCGAACGCCATCTCCAAGCATGGCCTGGATTCCAAGGAATGGTCGATCGACGACGATGCGCTGCTGTTGATGATCCGCCGCTACACCCGCGAGGCGGGCGTGCGTAACCTGGAGCGTGAGCTCTCCACACTCGCCCGCAAGGCGGTGAAGGAGCTGATGATCTCCAAGAAGAAGTCGGTCAAGGTCACCGAGAAGTCCCTCGAGGAATTTTTGGGTGTGCCGAAGTACCGCTACGGCGAGATCGAGAGCGAGCCGCAGGTCGGCATCGTGACGGGCCTGGCCTGGACCGATGTCGGTGGCGAGCTGCTCACCATCGAAGGCGTCATGATGCCCGGCAAGGGCAAGATGACGGTGACCGGCAACCTGCGCGACGTCATGAAGGAGTCGATCTCGGCGGCGGCGTCCTATGTCCGCTCGCGGTCGATCAACTACGGCATCGAGCCGCCGCTGTTCGACCGGCGTGACATCCACGTCCACGTTCCCGAGGGCGCAACCCCGAAGGACGGACCGTCGGCGGGTGTCGCGATGGCGACCGCCATCATCTCGGTCATGACCGGCATTCCGGTCCGGCACGATGTCGCCATGACCGGCGAGATCACGCTGCGAGGGCGGGTGCTGCCGATCGGCGGCCTGAAGGAGAAGCTGCTCGCGGCCGCCCGTGGCGGCATCAAGACGGTGTTCATCCCCGAGGACAACGCCAAGGATCTCACGGAGATTTCCGATGCGATCAAGGGCGGCATGGACATCATCCCGGTCGCCCGGCTTGATGACGTCGTCGCCAAGGCGCTGGTGCGCCCTCCGGTGGCGATCGTGTGGGAAGAGGACACCAAGGTGCCGGTCAAATCCGACGCCACGGACGAAGCCGGTGGCCTGACCGCTCACTGATCGAACGATTTGCAAGATGAGAGAACGGCGCCTTCGGGCGCCGTTTTTGTTTGTGCCGTTTGTGGTTCACCGTGAACCCGGCCCGGCAAGCGGCGTTGAACTGTCATGAAAATCGACGGGCAATGCCATTGCGGGCGCGTGAGGTATCAGGCCGACATCGATCCTGGAAAAGTGTCGATCTGTCACTGCACCGATTGCCAGACCCTGACGGGCTCGCCGTACCGGGTGACGGTGATCGGTTCCGCCGACCAGGTCCGCTTGACCAGCGGGACGCCGAAAATCTACGCCAAGACCGGCGACAATGGCCGAACCCGGTTTCAGCATTTCTGTGCCGAATGTGGTTCCCCGCTGTTCACCAGCGGCGACGGTGGGCCAGATGATTGGGGCATCCGCTGGGGCAGCATTCGCCAGCGCGGCGAACTCAAGCCGGCGCGGCAAATCTGGTGCCGCTCCGCGGCGCCGTGGGTCCATGACCTCAAGGGATTGCCGGCGCGCCCAATGGATTGACTGGATCCGACCTTGCGCCAAAGGGGCGGGCAGGGCTAAACACGGGGCCTGAGGGCGGCTAGCTCAGCTGGTTAGAGCATCTCGTTTACACCGAGAGGGTCGGCGGTTCGAATCCGTCGCCGCCTACCAGCCTTCGCGCTTCGCGCTACGGCTGGGCAAGCCAGCCAGGGTGCGAAGCGCAAAGGCTGTCGCGCCGTAGCTCGTAGAGCGAAGGCGGACCAACAATGAGTATTCCCCACATGGAATCCCCCACCGGGCACGAACAAAACGCCGACCAGATCGCCTACTGGAACGGTCCCGCCGGGCAGCGCTGGGCTGACCGGCAACAGGCGCAAGACATTCTGCTTGGACCCGTCGCCGATCTTGTGATCGATCGCGCCAAGCCCAAGCCGGGCGAGCGGGTCATCGATATCGGGTGCGGCAGCGGAGTCACGACGATCGGCTTCGCGCAAAAGGTTGCTCCATCAGGTCATGCGTTGGGCGTCGACATATCAGGTCCGATGCTGGCGCGGGCGCGGGCGAGTGCGCCGCAGGGTTTGCCGGTTGATTTCGTTCAGGCGGACGCCACCGTCTACCCGTTCGATCCCGCAAGTTTTGATCTGCTGGTTTCGCGCTTCGGCGTGATGTTCTTTGCCGACCCGGTGGTGTCGTTTGCGAACATGCGCAAGGCGCTGAAGCCTTCGGGGCGGCTGGCCTTCGCCTGCTGGCGCGAGCCGCGCGAAAACCCCTGGATGATCGCGCCGCTGCAGGCGGTCTACAAACACGTGCCGAAACTGCCGCCGCAGGGACCTGAAGATCCGGGCCCGTTCGCGTTCGCCTCCGAAGAGCGCGTGCACCGGATACTCGGCGGCGCCGGCTTCACCGGCATCGCGATGGAGGCATGTCCGCTTTCGATGGATATCGCGATCGGAGGCGGCCTCGATGCGGCCGTGCAGGGCGCCCTTGAAATCGGCCCCACCCATCGGGCGCTGGAAGGCCAGCCGGCCGAACTCCGCGACGCGGCGATCAACTCGCTCCGCGAAGCGCTGGCGCCTCTCGCCAAGGGCGACACGGTGGTGCTTCCCGGTTCGATCTGGATCGTCACCGCGCGCGCTACCTGAATACCGCTAGCTGCGCCCCATGTTACTTTGCATGGGGTTGTCGCGATTTGTGTCCGGGCCCCAGCTACTCGACCGGCTTGCAATATTCCGTCGCAACCGTTGCCGATTGCCGGGTCTCGGAAACGAAGCAGAAATAGAGTTTTGGACCCTTGCGCAGAAACAGTCCGGCGCCGCCGCTCGCCGGCGCCGAGGTCCCGGCGATTGCGTAGTCCTGCGCGAGCAGGGAGCTCACGGTTACTTTCTCGGCTGAGGTTTGCGCCAGGGAAGGCGCTGCACCAAACGCGAACAACCACACAACACAAATCGAACTTCTGATTTTCACACGATCGCTCCCGCTCGTCAGCTAGGCCTTTTCTTCCCAGATCATCGCCAGATGGACGATGGTCTGCACGGCTTTCTCCATGTCCTGAACGCTGACCCATTCAAGCCGCGAGTGGAAGGCGTGTTCGCCGGCAAAGATGTTGGGGCAGGGCAGTCCCATGAACGACAGCCGCGAGCCGTCGGTGCCGCCGCGGATCGATGAGCGCACCGGCGTCAGGCCGGCGCGGCGGATCGCCTCGATCGCGTACGTGACGATTTCGGGGTGGCGGTCGATCACCTGCTTCATGTTGCGGTACTGGTGCTTGACCTCCATCCGGTAGGTCGAGCGCGGATAGTCTTTCATCACGTCCTTGACGATGCCCTCCAGCAGCGCCTCTTTTTCCTTCAAGCCCTCGTCGGTGAAATCACGCACGATGAAGCCGACGGTGGCTTTTTCCAGCGCACCGGAAATGCCGATCGGATGCAGGAAACCCTGCTTGCCTTCGGTGGTCTCCGGCGAGCAGGTGTCTTTCGGCAGGCGATCGACGATAGCGGCGGCGATCTTGATGGCGTGCTCCATCCTGCCCTTGGCAAAACCGGGATGGGTGCTGACGCCCTCGATGGTGATGGTGGCGCCATCGGCCGAAAACGTCTCGTCCTCGATATTCCCCGCGGTCTCGCCATCCATCGTGTAGGCGAAGTCGGCGCCGAGCTTTTTCAAATCGACCTTGTCGACGCCGCGGCCGATCTCCTCGTCCGGCGTGAACAGGATCTTGATGGTGCCGTGCTTCACTTGCGGATTGTCGATCAGGAACTGCGCGGCATCCATGATCTCTGCAAGACCGGCCTTGTTGTCGGCGCCCAATAGCGTGGTGCCGTCCGTCGTGACGATGTCGTTGCCGATCTGGTCGGCCAGCGCCGGATGATCGGCGAATCGAATCACCTGCGTTGCATCAGCCGGCAGCACGATGTCGCCGCCACGGTAATTGCGCACGATCTGCGGCTTGACGTCCTTGCCGCTGCAATCCGGCGAGGTGTCCATGTGCGAGCAGAAGCAGATTACCGGCACCTGCTTGTCTGAATTGGCCGGGATGGTCGCGTAGACATAGCCGTGCTCGTCGAGATGGGCGTCGGAGAGGCCCATTGCCTTGAGTTCGGCCGCGAGCACGCGACCGAGGTCTCTTTGCTTTTCGGTGGAAGGGCAGGTCGGCGAGGCCGGATCCGACTGGGTGTCGATCACGACATAGCGCAGGAAGCGCTCGGTGACACCGTGGGTAAAGGCGAGGGGCGAAGCCAGCATGACAACCGCAACCGGATTTGAGAAACGACGGCGCTCTATAACAGAAAAGCGCCATTCCGAGCCCCCGGAACGGCGCTTGAATTTCGGATCGGAAGTACCGTGACTTAAACGGCTTCCTTGAGTTCCTTGGCCGCGCGGAAGGCAACCTTCTTGCTGGCCTTGATCTGGATCGCTTCGCCCGTGGCGGGGTTGCGGCCCATGCGGGCGGCGCGCTTGCGAACCTGGAGAATGCCGAGACCGACGATACGGATGCGCTCGCCCTTCTTCAGGTGCTTGGTGATCATGGTGACCATGTCGCTCAGAATCGATTCAGCCTGCTTCTTGGACAATTCCTGGTCCTCGGCGATAGCCGCTGCCAGATGCTTCAGCGTGATCGTCGCCGGAGTCGCTGCTTTCTTCGCCATATTCGGCCCTCCTCGGTGATGAATGGCTTTACGGAAACTTAGGCGTATCAGGCCTTAAACGATTCGGGAGGCGGGTGCCTACGCTGTTTTGCCTGCAAATAGGCCATTATTCGCATCGGCATCGCAAAAAGGCCCATTTGACAAGGGGATTCGCAACGTCCTTGACTAAAACAAGGAGGGCCTTTAAGTCCTCGCTTCTGCGCGGATCAAGACGTGATTACGCATCCGCGGGAGTAGCTCAGTTGGTTAGAGCGCCGCCCTGTCACGGCGGAGGCCGCGGGTTCGAGTCCCGTCTCTCGCGCCATTTTTCAATGGCTTAATGACAAATCCCCCTATCGTCGGACTGGAACTCGGTTGCGCTCAAACGCGGCCCGATAGTTCCAGCGTGCGGCAGAAGTGGCGGCGCGGCCAACAAAAAAGCCGCCCGAAGGCGGCCGTCTTGCCGGTGCTGAGAACAAAACCCCTTAGCGGACCGTCGAGGTCTGCGAGCTGGTGATGACCACCGGCTTGCCCGCCTTCACGACCTGGGTCTGGGCCGTCTGGGTGTATTCCGAATTGGTGCGCGCCGAGATGCCGAAAGCTGCCACCGCGATACCAGCCACGAGCGCCACAACCACGATCTTCAGGTGGGTCGAACGGTCTGCCGAGTGAATTGAGTGGTTCATGTGATGCCTCCGAGGCGTCTATGCGCCATCTGATGGCAAGAGATGTACGCCTCGTCTGTTTCGGGACGGTTTCGTGGATTCCGTGAAATGGTTTCGTCCGGCGGGTTTTTGGGGCGGTTTTGCGCCTTTTCGGCGTCCTTAGGCGGTTCCCTGTTGGCGCGGCGAAGGCATAATCCAGCCAGGCCGGGATGAAATATAAGCAATAACAATAGGATAAGACGAGGTCGGCTGCTTACCCGTTTGTTTGATGTCCGCGCGTATCGACACCGGACGAGATGAACAGCAGCGCGCCTACACGTGACCTCGGCCGGCAGAAGCGAATAGCGCGCGGCGCCTGCGCCACGGTCGTTCTTTAGTTCGTCCGTTGATCATGCCGGACGCGAGCGGGCCGACGCCCCGGCCAACGCAGTTTGGCGGTCACTCAGGATGATCGCGTACGCCGGCGCTCGCATGCTCGGCGACGTGTGTGCGATCGCCAAAAATCGGCCCGAGGCGGAAGCGACGCCCTGGTTTTGAAATCCTGCGTCAGCATGCACATCGCGAACACCGGAGCGGCGAGCCCGGACATCCTGTTGGTTGATCGGCACACCAATTGCGCGCCGCATGAGCAGGGTTCGCATGGATGGATTGCGCGTGGAGCACGGCGCGAAACGCAGGCCGGGGTGGCGACGGCAACGCCCTGCTTTCCTGAGTTGTCCACGGCGTGGGAGCGCCGGTTAGACCACAAAATAGCTTGTCTTGCGCCCTCTGTTGCGCTGCGCTAAGCCTCAAGAATAATTCCAATCAGCGAATCTGCGGCTGTCCGAAACCGCAGGAAAAGGTCCCGCCGATGAACGGCATCCTGCAGAATTACCTTCCACTTATAGTGTTTGTCGGGGTGGCAAGCCTGATCGGTCTGGCGCTGTTGATCGCCCCGTTCCTCGTCGCGTTCCAGCAGCCCGATCCGGAAAAGCTTTCCGCCTATGAATGCGGATTCAACGCTTTCGATGACGCCCGCATGAAGTTCGACGTCCGCTTCTATCTGGTGGCGATCCTTTTCATCATCTTCGACCTCGAGGTGGCGTTCCTGTTTCCGTGGGCGGTGGCTTTCGGCAAGCTCGGCGCCACCGGCTTCTGGTCGATGATGGTGTTCCTCGCCGTCCTCACGGTCGGCTTTGCCTACGAATGGAAGAAAGGCGCGCTCGAATGGGATTGAGCCCCACCGCCGTATCGCACGGGTCTTCGCCGGTGATCGCGCCGGCCGCGACCGGCATTATCGATCCCTCTACCGGCAAGCCGGTCGGCGCCAATGACCCGTACTTCCTCGAGGTCAATCACGAGCTTTCGGACAAGGGCTTCTTCGTCGCCGCGACCGACGATCTCATCACCTGGGCGCGCACCGGCTCGCTGATGTGGATGACGTTCGGTCTCGCCTGCTGCGCCGTCGAGATGATGCAGGTGTCGATGCCGCGTTACGACGTCGAGCGCTTCGGCTTTGCGCCGCGCGCTTCGCCGCGGCAGTCCGACGTCATGATCGTGGCGGGTACGCTGACCAACAAAATGGCGCCGGCGCTGCGCAAGGTCTACGACCAGATGCCGGAGCCCCGCTACGTGATCTCGATGGGGTCGTGCGCCAATGGCGGCGGCTATTATCACTATTCCTACTCGGTCGTGCGCGGCTGCGACCGGATCGTGCCGATCGACATCTACGTGCCCGGCTGCCCGCCGACGGCGGAAGCGTTGCTCTACGGCGTGCTGCTGCTGCAGAAGAAGATCCGGCGCATCGGCACCATCGAACGCTAAGGTTTCAGGTCAATGGATGACGGCAAGCTCGACGCCTTGGGGCAGACGATTGTTAGCGCGCTTCCGGGTGCGGTCAGCGGCCATGCGGTCGCGTACAACGAACTCACGATCACGATCGATGCGACCAAAATCGTCGAGGTCGTCAAATTCCTGCGCGACGATCCCGCCTGCCGTTTCGTCAGCATCATCGACGTCACGGCGGTGGATTATCCCGGCCGCGAAAAGCGCTTCGACGTGATCTATCACTTCCTGTCCCCTGTGCTGAACGGGCGCCTCCGCGTGCGCACCGAGGCCGACGAGACCACGCAGGTGCCGTCGATCATCGACGTGTTTCCCGGCGCCGACTGGTTCGAGCGCGAATGCTACGATCTCTACGGCGTGATCTTCACCGGCCATCCCGACATGCGCCGCCTGCTGACCGATTACGGCTTCGACGGCCATCCGCTGCGCAAGGATTTCCCGCTCACCGGTTTCGTCGAGGTGCGCTACGACGACCAGGAGAAGCGGGTGCTGTACGAACCCGTCCGTCTCAACCAGGAATTCCGCAAGTTCGATTTCCTCTCGCCATGGGAAGGCGCCGATTATCCGCTGCCCGGCGACGAGAAGGCGGAGCCGAAGGCCTGACCATGAACGAACAAAATCTTCGCAATTTCACGATCAATTTCGGACCGCAGCATCCGGCAGCGCACGGTGTGCTGCGTTTGGTGCTGGAGCTTGACGGCGAAGTCGTCGCCCGCGTCGATCCGCATATCGGGCTCTTGCATCGCGGCACCGAAAAGCTGATCGAGCAGAAGACGTACTTGCAGGCGATCCCGTATTTCGACCGGCTCGATTACGTCGCGCCGATGAACCAGGAGCATGCGTTCTGCCTCGCAGCGGAAAAGCTGCTTGGCATCACGGTGCCGCGCCGCGGGCAATTGATCCGCGTGCTCTATAGCGAGATCGGCCGCATCCTGTCGCATCTGCTCAACGTCACCACGCAGGCGATGGACGTCGGCGCGCTGACCCCGCCGCTGTGGGGTTTTGAAGAGCGCGAAAAGCTGATGGTGTTCTACGAGCGCGCCTCCGGCTCGCGCATGCATGCGGCTTACTTCCGCCTCGGCGGCGTGCATCAGGATTTGCCACCAAAACTGATCGACGACATCGACGCCTGGTGCGATCCGTTCCTGCAGGTCGTCGCCGACCTCGAAACGCTGCTCACCGGCAACCGCATCTTCAAGCAGCGCAACGTCGATATCGGCGTGGTGCCGCTGAAGGAAGCCTGGGAGTGGGGTTTCTCCGGCGTGATGGTGCGCGGCTCCGGCGCGGCCTGGGATCTGCGCAAGGCGCAGCCTTACGAATGCTATGCCGAGATGGATTTCGACATTCCGATCGGCAAGAACGGCGACTGCTACGACCGCTACTGCATCCGCATGGAAGAGATGCGCCAGTCGGTGCGCATCATGAAGCAGTGCATCGCCAAGCTGCGGGCGCCGGACGGGCAGGGGCCTGTCGTCGTCGAGGACAACAAGATCGCGCCGCCGCGTCGTGGCGAAATGAAGCGCTCGATGGAAGCGCTGATCCATCACTTCAAGCTCTATACCGAGGGCGTTCGCGTGCCGGCCGGCGAAGTCTACGCCGCGGTCGAGGCGCCGAAGGGCGAGTTCGGCGTCTACCTGGTCGCCGACGGCAGCAACAAGCCCTACAAGTGCAAGATCCGCGCGCCGGGCTTTGCCCATCTGCAGGCGATGGACCACATCTGCAAGGGCCATCTGCTCGCCGACGTCTCGGCCATCCTCGGTTCGCTCGACATCGTGTTCGGAGAGGTCGATCGATGAGGATGGTTGCGCTGACCGCGATACTCGCAGGCACGTTTGGCCTGATCGGCGGCGCGCATGCGCAGCTATCGCAAGCATTCCGCGCGGCTTGTGACGGCAGCCCGACGGGCGCCCGCTGGTGTCCAGGCCAAATATCGAAGGAAGGCTGGACCCTCAAATATAAGGCAGAAAGCCCTCAAGACATGGCTGACGGTTATTCGCGCTACGAGGTTTGGATTCGCGAGAAGCTGGCGGTCGTCTGTGTGCAGTTAGTCAGCGAGCGTAGTGGTTCGCGTTCGCGCGTCAACTCTTGCCAAGAACTGAGTGAGGTCCACTAGTGATGGCGCAGCCGCCAATCCAGTTTGACCGGGCTTCGGGTGCGCTTGAAGGCGCCAACCCGTGGGAGCGGCTGGCTGCGGTGGCGCTGACGCTGGGATCGAAAATATCGTCGAACTTTTCGCATCGCGGCTACAACATGTGCGCCAATCTCCTGCGCAGGACGTTGCCCGCGCGCGACATCGACGTCCGGCTGAATGCGGACGCGACGTTCGCATTCCCCTATGGCGACGGCTACTGGAGCAAGCTGCTCAACCGCACGTTCGCCTATGAGGACGAACTCGAATTGCTGTTCAGGCATTCCGCCGACGTCGACTACACGCTGCTCGATTGCGGCGCCAATTACGGCTACTGGTCGGTGCTGGTCTCGAGCAAGCCGTTCGGTTCGCACAAGGCGATCGCGATCGAGCCGTCGGGCCAGAATTTCCCGAAGCTGGCCAACAACGCCAGACTCAACGGCAACCGTTTCGAGGCGATGAAATGCGCGATCGGCGCCGCGCGCGGCACCGCGCGATTGAGCGGCACCAAGCATGAAGCCTTCAGCATCGCCGGCGACCAGACCGCTGGCGAGGAAGTGCCTGTCATTGCGCTCGACAATCTGATCGACGACGGCAAGGTTACGGCCGGCGGAAAATTCCTGATCAAGCTCGACGTCGAAGGCGTCGAGATCGAGGCCATGAAGGGCGGCAAGCGGCTGCTGGAGGCCGACAGCGTGATCCTGTGCGAGGAGCACGGCAACGATCCCCAGCATACCGTGTCGCGCTACATCCTCGACCAGACCCCGCTGAAGCTGATCGTCTACGATCCGCGCAGCAATCGCCTTGAAACCGTGACCGACCTTTCCATCCTCGATCGCATCAAGGTTTCAACCCACGTCGGCTACAACGTGTTCGGCACCGCAAGCGCATTCTGGCTCGACCGGATCAATGCGCTCAATGCGAAAGCCGCAGCCCCGCGCGCAATGAGAGACTGAACGATGTCCGTCCGCCGCCTTGCACCAAAGGAACTGCAGCCAGCGAGCTTTGTGTTCTCCGACGAGAACCTCGCCTGGGCGAAAAAGCAGATCGAGAAGTATCCGCCCGGACGCCAGGCGTCCGCGGTGATCGCGATCCTGTGGCGTGTGCAGGAGCAGCACGAGGGCTGGGTTTCGGAAGCCGCGATCCGCGCGGTCGCGGATCTGCTGGATATGCCCTACATCCGCGTGCTCGAGGTCGCGACTTTCTACACCATGTTCCAGCTGCAGCCGGTCGGCAAGAAAGCCCATGTCCAGGTCTGCGGCACCACGCCGTGCCGCCTGCGCGGCGCGGAAGACATCATCAAGGTGTGCCAGAGCCGCATCCATCACGACCCCTTCCATCTGTCGAAGGACGGCAATTTCAGCTGGGAAGAGGTCGAGTGCCTGGGCGCCTGCGTCAACGCGCCGATGGTGCTGATCTGGAAGGATACCTACGAGGACCTGAACAAGGAAAACTTCGGCAAGGTGCTGGACGGCTTTGCTTCCGGCAATCCGCCGAAGCCTGGACCGCAGATCGACCGTCAGTTCTCGGCGCCGGTAGGCGGACCGACGACGCTGAAGGAAACCACATGACGCGCGGTCGCACTTTGCGAGCGGGCGGGCCGGGGAGGGCCGCTGCGATGAAAACCTGGCAGTTGATGACCCTTCACGCCCTGGCCGCGGCCACGTTCATTTTTCTGCTGCAGCGCTACGCGCTGGGCGCCTCGCTTGATTCCGCTTTGTTGTGGGCGCTGACCTTCGGCGGATGCGCCGCGGGGCTCGCTTACTCTCAGTCCAAACGTTGATCCCGGAAAGTTCTGGTCATGCTCGACGACAAGGATCGCATCTTCAAGAATCTCTACGGCCTGCACGATTGGGGCCTTGAGGGTGCACGCCGCCGCGGCGCCTGGGATGGCACCAAATCGATCATCGACAAGGGCCGCGACTGGATCATCAACGAGATGAAGGCCTCCGGCCTGCGCGGGCGCGGCGGGGCGGGTTTTCCGACCGGGCTGAAATGGTCGTTCATGCCCAAGGAGTCCACCGACGGCCGGCCGAGCTATCTCGTCGTCAATGCCGACGAGTCCGAGCCCGGCACCTGCAAGGACCGCGAGATCATGCGGCACGATCCGCATCTCCTGGTCGAGGGCTGTTTGCTCGCAAGTTTCGCGATGAACGCGCACGCCTGCTACATCTATGTGCGCGGCGAATTCATCCGGGAGCGCGAACATCTGCAGGCCGCGATCGACCAGGCCTATGACGCCAAGCTGGTCGGTAAGGACAACCTCAATGGCTGGCCGTTCGACATCTATGTCGCGCACGGCGCCGGCGCCTATATCTGCGGCGAAGAGACCGCGCTCCTGGAAAGCCTCGAGGGCAAGAAGGGCCAGCCGCGGCTGAAGCCGCCATTCCCGGCCAATGTCGGTCTCTATGGCTGCCCGACCACCGTCAACAACGTCGAGTCGATTGCGGTCGCGCCCGATATCCTGCGCCGTGGCGCGGCATGGTTCGCCGCGATCGGCCGGCCCAACAATGTCGGCACCAAACTGTTTTGCGTTTCCGGTCATGTCGAGCGGCCCTGCAACGTCGAAGAGGCGATGGGGATTCCGTTCCGCGAACTGATCGACCGTCATTGCGGCGGCATTCGCGGCGGCTGGGACAATCTCAAGGCTGTGATCCCCGGCGGCTCGTCGGTGCGCATGGTGCCGGCCGAACAGATCATCGATACACCGATGGATTTCGACAGCCTCGGCAAGCTGCGCTCCGGCCTCGGCACCGCCGCTGTGATCGTGATGGACAAGTCGACCGATTTGATCCGGGCGATCGCGCGCATCTCCTATTTCTACAAGCATGAGAGCTGCGGCCAGTGCACGCCGTGCCGCGAAGGCACGGGGTGGATGTGGCGGGTGCTGACGCGCATGGCCGACGGCCGCGCCCACAAGCGCGAAATCGATATGCTGCTGGAGGTGACCAAGCAGGTCGAAGGCCACACCATCTGCGCGCTGGGCGACGCCGCGGCGTGGCCGATCCAGGGCCTGATCGCGCATTTCCGTCACGAGATCGAAGAGCGTATCGATCAGTATTCGCACAAGGCCGACATCGACGATATCGGCGTGCGCGACCCCGTCAACATGGTCGCGGCGGAGTGAGAGGCAGCAATGGCAAAAGAACCTGACAGCATCGTCCTTGCGATTTTGCGCAAGATCGATCAACGCACCGAACGGATGGCAGAGGACCTTCAGGACATCAAGGTTCGCGTTACCTCTGTCGAGGAAGGGCTGGCGGGGGTCAACCGAAGGCTGGATCGCCTCGAAAATCGCGTCGAGCGAATTGAACAACGTCTCGAACTATCTGACGCAGCGCACTGAGATCGTGGGACCAATGTCGCAACCGAGCTTCTGGTGGCAGAGATACGGAACGCTGGCGCAGATGGCGCAGGCGACCGTGGCGCTGCTCGGCTTTGTTGCGATCCTGCTTCAGATCAACGAGATCCGCACCGGCAACCGCGCGACCAGCGCGCGGCAGGCGTTTCTGGGCTACACCGATTTGGCGTTCAAGAATCCGAAATTCGCGCAGCCGGACTACGAGAAGATCAAGGCCGGCGGCCGCGACGAGCAGGTCCAGTACGAGAGTTTTGTCACTTACTTCCTCTACGCCTGCGAGGAAGCGCTCGGCGCGTTCGCGGGAAAGCGCGAGTGGCTGGCTTCCTGCGATTACGACCTGAAACCGCATCTGCCGTTCCTGTGCGATAAGAACGCGGCGCAGCCGGCCTATCTCGCCACCTATGGCGCCGAGACCCAGCAATGGATCAAGGCGTCGCTGAAGACATCAAGCGTTACACCACCCGACTGCAAGCTCGGAAAGACTTGAGAGCGCAATGACCAAACTCATCGTCGATGGCAAAGAGATCGATGTCCCCGCGGAATACACGCTGCTGCAGGCGTGTGAGGCCGCGGGCGCCGAAATTCCGCGCTTCTGCTACCACGAGCGGCTGTCGATCGCCGGCAATTGCCGGATGTGCCTCGTAGAGGTGAAGGGCGGCCCGAAGCCGGTGGCCAGCTGCGCCTGGGCCGTGCGCGATTGCCGTCCGGGTCCGAAGGGCGAGCCGCCGGAAATCTCGACGCGTTCGCCGATGGTGAAGAAGGCGCGCGAAGGCGTGATGGAATTCCTGCTGATCAACCATCCGCTGGATTGCCCGATCTGCGATCAGGGCGGCGAGTGCGATTTGCAGGACCAGGCGATGGGCTACGGCGTCGATACCTCGCGCTTTGCCGAGAACAAGCGCGCGGTCGAAGACAAATATCTGGGCGCGCTGGTCAAGACCTCGATGAACCGCTGCATCCAGTGCACGCGCTGCGTCCGTTTCTCCGCCGAAGTCTGCGGCGCGCCGGAAATGGGCGCGACCGGCCGCGGCGAAGACATGGAAATCACGACCTATCTGGAGTCGGCGCTGACTTCGGAGTTGCAGGGCAATCTCGTCGATATCTGCCCGGTCGGCGCGCTGACCTCGAAGCCCTATGCCTTTGCGGCACGGCCCTGGGAGCTCGGCAAGACCCAGTCGGTCGACGTGATGGACGGCGTCGGCTCGGCGATCCGGGTCGATACCCGCGGCCGCGAGGTGATGCGGATCCTGCCGCGCATCAACGAGGCGGTGAACGAGGAATGGATTTCCGACAAGACCCGTCACATCGTCGACGGCCTGCGGACCCAGCGGCTCGACCGGCCCTATATCCGCCAGAACGGCCAGCTCCGCGCCGCATCTTGGTCGGAGGCGTTTGCGGCGATCGCCGCCAAGACCGGCCGGATCGACGGCAAGCGGATCGGTGCGATCGCCGGCGACCTTGCCGCGGTCGAAGAAATGTTCGCGCTGAAGGAGCTGCTGGCCAAGTGCGGTTCAAGCAATCTCGCGGTGCAGGGCGGCGACGCCTTCGATCCCAAGGCAGGCCGCGCGTCCTATATCTTCAACCCGACCATTGCCGGGATCGAGCAGGCCGACGCGCTGCTGATCGTGGGATCGAACCCGCGCAAGGAAGCCGCCGTCCTCAACGCCCGCATCCGCAAGCGCTGGCGCACGGGCAGGCTCAAGGTCGGCGTCATCGGCGCCAAGGCCGACCTGACCTATGATTACGATTATCTCGGCGCCGGCACGGATTCGCTCGGTGATCTCGCGGCCGGCAAGCATTCCTTCGCCGAGGTGCTCAAGGGCGCCAAGAACCCGATCGTGCTGGTTGGCGCCGGTTCGCTGGCGCGTCATGACGGCGCGGCGGTGCTGGCGCTCGCTGCCAAACTCGCGGTCGACGTCGGCGCACTCAAGGACGGCTGGAACGGTTTTGGCGTGCTGCAGGACACGGCGTCGCGTGCGGGCGCGCTCGATATCGGTTTTGCGGCCGGCAAGGGCAGCCTGAATCTCGCGCAAATGACCACCTTCGGCACGCTCGACGTGCTGTTCCTGCTCGGCGCCGATGACGTCAAGGTGCCGGATGGGACCTTCGTGGTCTACATCGGCACCCATGGCGACCGCGGCGCGCATCGCGCTGACGTCATCTTGCCGGGCGCGGCCTATACCGAAAAATCCGGCATCTACGTCAACACCGAGGGCAGGGCGCAGATTGCCAACCGCGCCGCGTTCCCGCCGGGCGAGGCGCGCGAGGACTGGGCGATCGTGCGTGCGCTGTCGGATGTGCTGGGCAAGAAGCTGCCCTATGACTCGCTTCAGGCGTTGCGGCAGGAGCTCTTCAAGGCCGTGCCGCATCTGATCCGGATCGAGCAGATCGAGCCCGGTAAGCCGGAAGAGGTGAAGGCGCTGGCCGGCAAGGGCGGCAGCGTCGACAAGACGCCGTTCAAGACGTCGGTCGAGGATTTCTACCTCACCAACCCGATCGCGCGCGCGTCGGCGGTGATGGCGGAATGTTCCCGGCTGGCGTCCGGGCAAATGCTGACGGCAGCGGAGTGAGCGTGACCTGATGGCTGAATTCTTCGCAAGCTCGTTCTGGACCGGTTTCCTCTGGCCGCTGATCATCATGGTCGCGCAGAGCCTGCTGCTGCTGGTCGTGCTGCTGATCGCGATCGCCTACATCCTGCTTGCCGACCGCAAGATCTGGGCGGCGGTGCAGATCCGCCGTGGTCCCAACGTCGTCGGCCCGTGGGGCCTGCTGCAATCCTTCGCCGATCTTTTGAAGTTCGTGCTGAAGGAGCCGGTTATTCCCTCCGGCTCCAACAAGGGCGTGTTCCTGCTGGCGCCGCTGGTCAGCTGCGTGCTGGCGCTGGCGGCCTGGGCCGTGATCCCGATGGATTTCGGCTGGGTGATATCAGACATCAATGTCGGCGTGCTCTACATCTTTGCGATCTCGTCGCTGTCGATCTACGGCATCATCATGGCCGGCTGGTCGTCGAACTCGAAATACCCGTTCCTCGCCGCGCTGCGTTCGGCGGCGCAGATGGTGTCCTACGAAGTCTCGATCGGCTTCGTCATCATCACGGTGCTGTTGTGCGTCGGCTCGCTGAACCTGACCGACGTGGTGCAGGCCCAGAACACCAGATTCGGGCTGCTCGGCTGGTACTGGCTGCCGCTGTTTCCGATGTTCGTGATCTTTTACGTCTCGGCGCTGGCCGAAACCAACCGGCCGCCGTTCGACCTCGTCGAAGCCGAGTCGGAGCTGGTCGCGGGCTTCATGACCGAGTACGGCTCGACACCGTATTTGCTGTTCATGCTCGGCGAATACGTCGCGATCACCACGATGTGCGCGCTGGCGACGATCCTGTTCCTGGGCGGCTGGCTGCCGCCGGTGCCCTATGCACCGTTCACCTGGGTGCCCGGGATCATCTGGTTCGCGCTGAAAGTGTTCTTCATGTTCTTCATGTTCGCGATGGCGAAGGCGATCGTGCCGCGCTACCGCTACGATCAACTGATGCGGCTCGGCTGGAAGGTGTTCCTGCCGCTGTCGCTGGCGATGGTGGTGATCGTCGCCGGGGTCCTGCAATTCACGGGGCTCGCGCCGAAATGAGGTCGCTATGAGTGTCAATATCAACGCAACAGCCCGCTCGCTTCTCCTGACCGAGTTCGTATCGGCGTTCTTCCTCGCCATGCGCTACTTCTTCAAGCCGAAGCCGACGCTGAACTATCCGTTCGAGAAGGGCCCGATCTCGCCGCGCTTCCGCGGCGAGCATGCGCTGCGCCGCTATCCGAACGGCGAGGAGCGCTGCATCGCCTGCAAGCTGTGCGAGGCGATCTGCCCGGCGCAGGCCATCACCATCGAGGCCGGCCCGCGCCGCAACGACGGCACTCGCCGCACCGTGCGCTACGACATCGACATGGTGAAATGCATCTATTGCGGCCTGTGCCAGGAAGCCTGCCCGGTCGATGCCATCGTCGAGGGACCGAATTTCGAATTCGCGACCGAGACCCGCGAGGAACTGTATTATGACAAGGCGAAATTGCTCGCCAATGGCGACCGTTGGGAGCGTGAGATTGCAAAATCGATCGAACTCGACGCGCCGTACCGGTGAGGTGAGGGCATGATCCTTCCCGCGCTGTTCTTTTATCTGTTTGCCGGCATCTGCGTGGCGTCGGCGGTGATGGTGATTGTCTCGCGCAATCCCGTCCACTCCGTGCTGTATCTGATCCTGGCCTTCGTCAACGCCTCGGGCCTGTTCATCCTGATGGGCGCCGAATTCCTCGGCATGATGCTGATCGTGGTCTATGTCGGCGCGGTCGCGGTGCTGTTCCTGTTCGTGATCATGATGCTCGATGTCGACTTCGTCGAACTGCGCGAAGGCTTCATGCAATATCTGCCGATCGGGCTCGTGATCGGCGGCATCTTCGTGTTCGAGCTGCTGCTGGTCGTCGGCGGCTGGGCGATCAATCCGTCGGTGACCAAGAACATCACGGCGGCGATCCCGTCCAATATCAGCAACACCGAGGCGCTCGGCCTCGTGCTCTATACGAAGTACATCCATTACTTCCAGCTCGCCGGCATGGTGCTGCTGGTGGCGATGATCGGCGCCATCGTGCTGACGCTGCGCCACAAGGTCAGCGTCAAGCGGCAGGACATCAACGTGCAGAACGCGCGGACGCCGGAGCTCGCGATGAGCGTGCGCAAGGTGGCCGCGGGGCAGGGCCTGCAGGACGCGGACGCGGCGGAGTGGGTGAAATGACGATCGGGCTCGGACATTACCTCTCGGTCGGCGCGATCCTGTTCACGCTCGGGATCCTCGGCATCTTCCTCAACCGCAAGAACATCATCGTCATCCTGATGTCGATCGAGCTGATCCTGCTTTCGGTCAACATCAATTTGGTGGCGTTCTCGACCTTCCTCGGCGACATCGTCGGCCAGGTGTTTGCGCTGCTGGTGCTGACGGTCGCTGCGGCGGAAGCGGCGATCGGTCTCGCCGTGCTGGTGGTGTATTTCCGCAACCGCGGTTCGATTGCGGTTGAAGACGTTAATTTGATGAAGGGCTAGGCGCAGCTATGATTCAGGCAATCGTCTTTCTGCCGCTGCTGGGCGCCATTCTGGCCGGCCTGATCGCGCTGTTCGGGGCGCATGCGCGCAACCCGAGCGGGGATACGGTCGAGCATCATGATGACGGGCATCATGGGCACGACGCGCACGCGCATGCGTCAGCCGCCCATGACGACCATGGCCACGATGACCACGGCCATGACGACCACCACGTGGCGGAACCGCCGGCCGCCGGCTCGCGCGCGGCCGAACTGATCACGACCGGCCTGCTGATGATTTCGGCCGGCCTGTCCTGGGTCACGCTGGTCGATGTCGGCTTCATGCACCATGACGCCCGCATTGCCTTGTTCCCCTGGATCAATTCCGGCGATCTGCAGGTCGCGTGGTCGCTGCGCGTCGATACGCTGACCGCGGTCATGCTGGTCGTGGTCAACACCGTCTCGGCGCTCGTGCACCTCTATTCCATCGGCTACATGGACGAGGATCCGCACCGGCCGCGCTTCTTTGCCTATCTGTCGCTGTTCACCTTCGCGATGCTGATGCTGGTGACCTCGGACAATCTGGTGCAGATGTTCTTCGGCTGGGAAGGCGTCGGTCTCGCCAGTTATCTCCTGATAGGGTTCTGGTACCAGAAGCC
Organism: Bradyrhizobium sp. AUGA SZCCT0160; assembly: GCF_018130105.1. NCBI lineage: Bacteria > Pseudomonadati > Pseudomonadota > Alphaproteobacteria > Hyphomicrobiales > Nitrobacteraceae > Bradyrhizobium > Bradyrhizobium sp. AUGA SZCCT0160. Next base: position 77,086 of record NZ_JAFCMD010000006.1, on the reverse strand, counting down.
GTCGGCCAATGCGGCGGCGATCAAGGCCTTCGTGGTCAACCGCGTCGGCGATTTCGGTTTCGCGCTCGGCATCTTCGCCGTGTTCATGCTGCTCAAGTCCACCGATTTCGAAACCATCTTCGCGGGCGCGCCGGGGCTCGCCGGCAAGACCATCGACGTGTTCGGCTGGCAGGCCGACGCGCTGACGCTGACGTGTCTCTTGCTGTTCATGGGCGCGATGGGCAAATCCGCCCAGTTCCTGCTGCACACCTGGTTGCCGGACGCCATGGAAGGCCCGACGCCGGTCTCGGCGCTGATCCATGCCGCGACCATGGTCACCGCCGGCGTGTTCATGGTGGCGCGCCTGTCGCCGCTGTTCGAGCTGGCGCCGAATGCGCAGGCCGTGGTGATGTTCTTCGGCGCCACCACCGCCTTCTTTGCGGCGACGATCGGCCTCGTGCAGAACGACATCAAGCGCATCGTCGCTTACTCGACCTGTTCGCAGCTCGGCTACATGTTCGTGGCGATGGGGGCAGGGGCCTACTCGGTCGGCATCTTCCATCTGTTCACGCACGCCTTCTTCAAGGCGCTGCTGTTCTTAGGCTCAGGCTCGGTGATCTACGCGATGCATCACGAGCAGGACATCCGCAACATGGGTGGGCTGAAGGACCGGATTCCCTTCACCTATATCGTGATGGTGATAGGTACGCTGGCATTGACCGGATTCCCGCTCACCGCCGGCTATTTCTCCAAGGATGCGATCATCGAATCTGCCTACGTCTCGCACAATCCGTTCGCGATGTACGGCTTCCTGATGACGGTGGTCGCAGCCGGCCTGACTTCGTTCTATTCCTGGCGTCTGATCTTCAAGACCTTCCACGGCGAGCCGCACGACCAGGCGCATTATGAGGCCGCCCACGAGGCGCCGCTGTGGATGCTGGTCCCGATCGGCGTCCTCGCCGCCGGCTCGATCCTGGCCGGCTTCCCGTTCAAGGAGTTGTTCGCGGGCCATGGCGTGGCCGAGTTCTTCCGTGAATCGCTGAAGATGCACCCCAACATCATCGAAGAAATGCACCACATCCCGGCGTGGATCGCGTACCTGCCGACCGTGATGATGGTGGTGGGCGCCTACATCTCCTACGTCTTCTATATTCGCCGGCCCTATCTGCCGGTCGAACTCGCCAGTCAGCACCCGATGCTCTACCAGTTCCTGCTCAACAAATGGTACTTCGACGAGCTGTATGACCTGATCTTCGTTCGCCCGGCCAAGTGGATCGGCCACTTCCTGTGGAAGAAGGGCGATGGCTATGTCATCGACGGCTTCGGCCCCGACGGCATTTCCGCAAGGGTGCTCGACGTCACCCGCAACGTCGTGAAGATCCAAACCGGCTACCTCTATCACTACGCGTTCGCGATGCTGATCGGGGTTGCCGGACTAATCACCTGGTTCATGTTCGGCTTGGGAGGCCAGTGATGACAACCTGGCCCATTCTCTCGGTCGTCACCTTCCTGCCGCTGTTCGGCGCGCTGGTGATCTACATCAGCCGCGGCGACGACGAGGCGGCGAGAAGCAACTCGCGCTGGATCGCGCTGTGGACCACGCTGGTCACCTTTGCAGTCTCGCTGATCCTGGTCTGGCGCTTCGATGCGACCAATCCGGACTTCCAGTTCATCGAAAAGGCGTCGTGGCTGGCGAGCGGCATCACCTACCACATGGGTGTCGACGGCATTTCACTGCCGTTCGTGATCCTGACCACCGCCTTGATGCCGCTCTGCATCATCGCGAGCTGGAAATCGGTGACGATGCGGGTGCGCGAATACATGATGGCGTTCCTGCTGCTGGAAACGCTGATGATCGGCACCTTCTCGGCGCTCGACCTCGTGCTGTTCTACCTGTTCTTCGAGGGCGGCCTGATTCCGATGTTCCTGATCATCGGCGTCTGGGGCGGCCCGCGCCGGGTCTACGCGTCCTTCAAGTTCTTCCTCTACACGCTGCTCGGCTCGGTCTTGATGCTGCTCGCCATCATGGCGCTGTACTGGAACGCCGGCACGACGGACATCCCGACGCTGATGAACACCGCGGTGCCGCGCAGTCTGCAGACGTGGGCGTGGCTGGCGTTCTTTGCATCGTTCGCGGTCAAGATGCCGATGTGGCCGGTGCACACCTGGTTGCCGGACGCGCACGTCGAGGCGCCGACCGCGGGCTCGGTGATCCTGGCTGCGATCCTGTTGAAGATGGGCGGCTACGGCTTCCTGCGCTTCTCGCTGCCGATGTTCCCGCTGGCGTCGCATGATTTCGCCTGGATCATCTTCTCGCTGTCGGCGATCGCGATCATCTACACCTCACTGGTGGCGTTGATGCAGGAAGACATCAAGAAGCTGATCGCCTATTCGTCGGTGGCGCATATGGGCTTCGTCACCATGGGCATCTTCGCCGGCACCACGCAGGGCGTGGCCGGCGGCGTGTTCCAGATGATCTCGCACGGCATCGTCTCGGGCGCGCTGTTCCTTTGCGTCGGCATCGTCTACGACCGCATGCATACCCGCGAAATCGCCGCCTACGGGGGGCTGGTGAACCGGATGCCGCTCTACGCGCTGGTGTTCATGGTCTTCACCATGGCTAATGTCGGGTTGCCCGGCACCAGCGGCTTCGTAGGCGAATTCATGACGCTGCTCGGCACCTTCAAGGTCTCGATCCCGACCGCGACCTTCGCCACGCTCGGCGTGATCCTGTCGGCGGGCTACGCGCTCTGGCTCTATCGCAAGGTGGTGTTCGGCACGCTCACAAGACCGGCGCTCGCGAGCATCAAGGACCTCACGTTCCGCGAAGGCCTGATGCTGTTCCCGCTGGTGTTCCTCACCATCCTGTTCGGCGTCTATCCGAAACCGGTGCTCGACATGTCGGCGGCCTCGGTTCAGCAACTCGTCAACAATTACAACACCGCCGTGACTGCCGTGAAGGCAGCCGCGTTGATCAATTAAGGCCGCCACCATGAGCTTCCAGAGTGCAGGTTATCAGTTGCTGCCGGTGTTGCCGGAGCTGGTGCTGGCCGCGGGTGCCATGGCGCTGCTGATGCTCGGCGCCTATCGCGGCGGCGAGGGGACGACCCGCCTCGTCACCACACTTGCAATATGCCTGCTGGTGGTGACCGGCGCGCTGGAGCTGATGTTGCCGGCCGGCAAGCTCACCACCTTCGGCGGCAGCTTCATCGTCGACGATTTTGCGCGCTTCCTGAAGATTCTGGCGCTGATCGGCTCGGGCGCAACCCTGATCCTGTCGGCCGAATTCCTGTCCGACCCGTCGCGGCGGACCTTTGAATTTTCGATCCTGGTGCTGCTCTCGAGCCTCGGCATGATGGTGCTGATCTCGGCCGGCGACCTGATCATGCTCTATCTCGGATTGGAATTGATGTCGCTGGCGCTCTACGTGGTCGCCGCCAGCAACCGCGACAACGCCAAATCAACCGAAGCCGGCCTGAAGTATTTTGTGCTGGGCGCGCTGTCCTCGGGCATGCTGCTGTACGGCGCCTCGCTGATCTACGGCTTTACCGGCACCGTCAGCTTCGCCGGCATCGCGGCGGCTGCGAAGACCGGCAATATCGGGCTCGTGTTCGGCCTGGTGTTCCTGCTCGCTGGCCTCTGCTTCAAAGTCTCGGCCGTGCCGTTCCACATGTGGACGCCCGACGTCTACGAGGGCGCGCCGACGCCGGTAACCGCGTTCTTTGCCTCCGCGCCGAAGGTCGCGGCCTTGGCGGTGTTTACGCGGGTGGCGCTGACGGCATTCCCGGGCATCGTCTCGCAGTGGCAGCAGATCATCGTGTTCGTGGCGATCGCCTCGATGGTGCTGGGCTCGTTCGCCGCCATCGGGCAGAAGAACATCAAGCGCCTGATGGCCTATTCCTCGATCGGCCACATGGGTTTTGCGCTGGTCGGGCTCGCGTCCGGCACCGTCGAGGGCGCGCAGGGCGTGCTGGTCTATATCGCGATCTATGTCGCGATGACGCTCGGCACCTTCTCGGTCATCCTGACCATGAAGCGCAACGGCCAGCCGATGGAGCAGATCAGCGACTTTGCCGGCCTGTCGCGCACCAATCCGCTGCTCGCCTTCGTCTTTGCGATGCTGCTGTTCTCGCTGGCCGGCATTCCGCCGCTCGCGGGCTTCTTCGCCAAATGGTACGTGTTCGTCGCCGCGATCAAGGCAGGCCTGTTCACGCTCGCTGTGGTCGGCGTGCTCGCCAGCGTCGTGGGCGCGTTCTACTATCTCAGCATCATCAAGGTGATGTATTTCGACGAGCCGGAGGGCCAGCTCGATCCGATGCGCACCGAATTGCGTGCGGTGCTGGCGATCACAGGCGTCTTCACCATCTTCTTCTTCGTCTATCCGGGGCTGCTGGTCAGCGTAGCCGCGGCCGCGGCGAAGTCGCTGTTTTAGCGCGCATGATCCCGAAAAGTGGAAACCGGTTTTCGGAGAAGATCATGCGCAGAAATTTGAAATGACCTTCGCGCTCGGTCCCCGGGCTATATCGGCGGGTTACCGTCTCGCCGCCTTTGACCAGGTCGGTTCGACCAATACCGAGGCCATGGCGCACGCCCGCGAGGGCGAGCGCGGCTCGATGTGGTTTGCCACCACGGAACAGACGGCCGGAAAGGGACGGCGCCAGCGCGCCTGGATCGCGCCGCGCGGCAACCTCGCCAGCAGCGTTCTCGAAGTCATCGACGTCCCGCCCGCGACCGCCGCGACATTGGGCTTTGCCGCCGGGCTCGCGATTGCAAGCGCCCTGCAGCAGGTGAGCATCGAAGCCAATCTGCGAAGGGCCGGCTCTGACCCGTTGAAATTCCAGCTGAAATGGCCGAACGACGTGCTGGTTGAGAAGCAGAAGCTGGTCGGTATTTCACTCGAAGCCGAAGCTGTCGCCGGCAACCGGCTGGCTGTCGTGGTCGGGATCGGTACCAATGTGGTCGCAGCCCCCACGGGCACGCCGACGCCGGCCATTTCGCTGGCGGCGCTGGGTGTCCATGTCGGCGCCGAGGAGCTGTTCGCCGTGCTCTCGGACGCCTGGGTCGAGTTCCGCGGTATCTGGGACAATGGTCGCGGCTTTGCCGAAATTCGCCGGCTGTGGTTGGAACGCGCCGCCGGCCTCGGCGAGCCGGTCGCTATCCAGACCGGAACTGCGACTATCGCAGGCACGTTCGACACGATAGATGAAACCGGCTGCCTGATCGTCCGGACCGCAGAAGGCAAACACCTCCCGATCGCCGCGGGCGAGGTTTATTTTGGCTCGGCGGCCTCCGTGGGAGCTGCCTGATGGCTAGACCAGATGAACTGACCTTTGCGCCGCTCGGCGGCGTCGGCGAGATCGGCATGAACCTGTCGATCTACGGGCTCGGCAACCGCCACGAACGGTCCTGGCTTGCGGTCGATCTCGGCGTCTCCTTTGGCGACGAGGAGCATCTGCCGGGTATCGACCTGATCATGCCCGACATCCGCTTCCTGGAGAAGGAACGCAAGAATTTAATGGGGCTGGTGCTGACGCACGCCCATGAGGACCATTTCGGGGCCATCATCGACCTCTGGCCGAAGCTGCAATGCAAGATCTACGCGACCAAGTTCAGCGCCGCGCTGTTCGAGGCCAAACTGGCGGCCGAGCGCAATCCGCCAAAAATCCCGGTCACGGTGGTGCCTTCAGGGGGACGTGTCCATCTCGGCCCGTTCAACGTCGAATTCATCCCGGTTGCGCATTCGATTCCGGAATCGCACGCGCTGGCGATCCACACTTCGGTCGGCACCGTGCTGCACACCGGCGACTGGAAGATCGATCCGACGCCCATCATCGGCCTGCCGACCGACGAGCGGCGCCTGCGCGAACTGGGCGACGAGGGCGTGCTGGCGCTGGTCGGCGATTCCACCAATGCGGTGCGGGACGGGCGCTCGCCTTCGGAAACCGAGGTCGCCGCCACCATTACGAAATTGGTAAAGGCCGCCAAGGGCCGGGTCGCCGTCACCACCTTCGCCTCCAACGTCGCGCGCCTGAAGGCGGTCGCGGACGCCGCCAAGGCCGCCGACCGCGAAGTGGTCGTGGTCGGCCGCGCCATGGAACGGGTGGTGCAGGTCGCGCGTGAAACCGGTTATCTCGACGGCGTCCAGAGTTTCCGCGGCGCTGATCTCTACGGCCATTTCCCGCCGGACAAGGTGCTGGCGCTGTGCACGGGAAGCCAGGGCGAGCCGCGCGCGGCGCTGGCGCGCATCGCCAATGACGACCATCCGCAGGTCACCCTGAACAAGGGCGACTGTGTGATCTTCTCCTCACGCACCATTCCCGGCAACGAAAAGGCGGTCGGCAGCATCATCAACGGCCTGGTCACGCAGGGCATCGAGGTTATCACCGACCGCACCGATCTGGTCCATGTCTCCGGCCATCCGCGCCGCGACGAGCTGCGCGACATGATCTCCTGGGTGCGTCCGCAGCTCTTGATCCCCGTGCATGGCGAAGCGCTGCATCTGGCGGAGCATGCCAAGCTGGCGCGCACCGCGGGCGTTCCGAAAGTGTTGATTTGCCGCAACGGCGACCTGGTCAAGCTCGGCCCCGGCGACCCCGGCATCATCGACCAACTGCCTTCGGGCCGTATTTACAAGGACGGCACCATCCTGGAGGATTCCAAGTCGCGCGCCGTGGTGGAGCGGCGGCGGATGGGATTTGCCGGCTGTGCCTTCGTGGCGATCGCGATGACCGACAAGGGCGAGCTGGCCGACGATCCCGAGGTCGATCTGGTCGGCATCCCCGAGAAGAATACGGCCGGCGAGCCCCTCGACGACATCGTGTTCGATGTGGTGGTATCGACGGTGGAAGGCCTGCCGCGGGCGCGGCGGCGCGATGCGGACGCCACCGCGGAATCGGTGCGCCGCGCGGTACGCGCCGTGCTGAACGAACATTGGGGCAAGAAGCCGATCTGCCTCGTGCATGTGCTGACGATCTAGCGCGTGTTCCGCGGAATTGGGTACTAGAGGAGGAGCAACGATGCTGGGCCGGCTCAATCATGTCGCGATCGCGGTCAGGGACGCCGAGAAGGCGGCCAAAATCTATGGCGGCGCGTTCGGCGCTGAAATCTCTGGCGCGGTGCCGCTGCCGGAGCATGGTGTCATCACCGTGTTCGTGACGCTGCCCAACACCAAGATCGAGTTCATCCAGCCGCTCGGCGACGCCTCACCGATCGCCAAATTCGTCGAGCGCAACGCCGACGGCGGCATCCATCACATCTGCTACGACGTGCCCGATATCATTGCGGCGCGCGACAAGCTGATCAGCGAGGGGGCGCGCGTGCTCGGCGACGGCGTGCCGAAGATCGGCGCCCATGGCAAGCCGGTGCTGTTTTTCCATCCGAAGGATTTTTCCGGCGCGCTCGTCGAAATCGAACAGGCCTGAACCCTCATGGTCTACAACATCTCGACGATGTTCGCGATCTACTTCGTATTGTGGTGGGTCGTGCTGTTCGTGACGCTGCCGTTCGGCGTTCGCAGCCAGCACGAGGACGGCGAGGGCGCTCCCGGCACGGATCCCGGCGCGCCGGTCCTGGCGCGGATGGGCCGCAAGCTGATCTGGACCACGATCATATCGGCGGTCATTTTTGCGATCGCGATGTGGGCCTATTATCAGGGATTCCTTAATATCGAGCGGCTGGCCAAGCTGATGGGGACGCCGTTCTAGGAGCAATTTGAGTACCTCAATGCATACAGGCGGCGCGGCGAGGCCAAGCGTTAGCGTGCCGGGAGAACAAGAATGAGTTTCCAACGCATCATGATCGCGCTGGTGATCCTGCTCGCCGCCGGCCTTGGCGGGTCGTTCTACATGAACTGGAAGACGCTGAACCAGCTTCGAACGGTGAAAGCCTTCGTCGAGCAGGCGGTCTTTCCCGACGCCGTCGTGGCCTGCGAGAAAGCACAGAGCTCGACGCCGTTCAAATGGACCGGCGGCAAACAGACCGCGGCGATCGGCCTGAATGCGGTCAAGCTCAACAAGGACACGATCATCGCGAGCTACACGCTGGTCGCCGACAGCGTCTACTGCGACTACGATCCGATCAAGAAAAAGGCTGACATCGGTTCCAACTTCCTCGAGCGGGACTGAAGCCGAACTTCACGCGCCAGCAACCGGAGGCGACGACCGATGACCGCACAAGGGCGAGTGTTGGATATCCCCCGGCCGGACCACTACCGAATTCTGCGGGAAGCCGATCTGCGCGACTACCTTGCGCAGCTTCCCACGATCGCAAGCCAGCTTGGCGGTGTGCCGGCGGCGTGGTCGATCAGCGAGGTCGGCGACGGCAACCTCAACCTCGTCTTCATCGTGCGCGGCGGGGCTGGCAGCATCGCCGTCAAGCAGGCGCTGCCCTATGTGCGGCTGGTCGGCGAGAGCTGGCCGCTGCCGCTGTCGCGCTCGCACTACGAACATCTGGCGCTCACCCATCAGGCCCGGCTGGCGCCCGCCCTGGTGCCGGCGGTGCTCCACCACGATGCGGCGCTTGCCCTGATCGCGATGGAGTTTCTCGAGCCGCATATCATCATGCGCAAGGGGCTGGTGGCCGGAACCAGCTATCCGCGGTTCGTCGAAGACATCACGAATTTTCTGGCGCGAACGCTGTTCTTCAGCTCCGATCTTGCGGTCCCCGCCGCGGAGAAGAAGGAGGGCATTGCCGCCTTTGCCGGCAATCATGCGCTGTGCAAGATCACCGAGGATCTGATCTTCACCGATCCCTACCGCGTCGCCGAACAGAACCGCTGGACACAGCCCTGGCTGGATGCGACCGCGGCGCGCTTTCGCGGCGACCTCGATCTTCATGTCGCGATCTCCAGGCTCAAGCTGAAGTTCATGGCCTCGCCGGAAGCGCTGATTCACGGCGACCTCCATACCGGCTCGATCATGGTGACCGAGCGCGAGACGAAGGTGATCGATCCCGAATTCGCGTTCTATGGGCCGATGGGGTTCGATATCGGCGCGGTGATCGCAAATCTCCTCATGGGCTATCTGGCCTCCAGCGGCCACGAAACGTCGCCTGGCGATAGGCGCGCCTTCGAAGCGTGGCTGCTGCAGACGGTCGAGGGCGTATGGGCGGAATTTGCGCGAAAATTCGTCGGGTTGTGGCGCACCGATGCGAAGGGCGATGCCTATCCGGCATCGCTGTTTGCCGGCGCGGATGGTGCTGTTCGCCTCGAGGCCGAACGGCAGGCCTACATGGCGCGATTGTTCGGCGACACCGTCGGGTTTGCCGCGGCCAAGATCGTCCGCCGTATCCTCGGTCTCGCACACAATATCGACTTCGAGCTGATCGAGGAGCCGAAGCTTCGCGCGGTCTGCGAAGCGCGAAGCCTGCGCCTGGCGCGGGCGATGCTGGTGGATACGGCGTCGTTTGCGTCCATCGGTGCGGTCACAGGGGCGGCGCGGGAAATGCGCGAGTGGCAGCCGGATTTTGGAGGGTGAGGGTTAGCGGCTGGCCAGACGTGATCTACTTCCGCTTTCGGCGGAATGCGGACTTAGCCTGAAGTTCGCGGCGCGCTGTCAAAGTCACGCGATTGACCCGAAGCGGACATGATGGATTTTTTACTCGTCTAGGTTTTTGATCCAAGCGGTATGTAGCAAGCTGCAAGAAACTGGAGCTTAACAATGCTATCAAGGAGAGCATTATTACCGTTGCTCACCCTCGTTTTTCTCCTGAACTCCCTTGAATGTTCCCCGGCCAAAGCGAGTCAGAGTTTGTCGGTGCTCGTTGGACCGATATGCATCTGGGTGTTCGAACTTTCCGGGAGTCCGAATGTGCAAACGCGCAACGATCTCGCGGAACGCGTCGCTAGCGCCGTACAAGGCAAGGTCCAAGAAGCAGAAAGCGCAACACAGAGCAAGTACACGAGGAAGGTCTGGGCTGCCATGGACTGTATCAAAGCGAATCAACCGGGATTTGATCGGCAGTTAACGATGCAGCTCACAGTCAAGCGTCAGACTACTTTCGTTGACGGTGCCAATCAAAACGTGGTTGTGGCGAGCGGAACTTCTCCGGACGGCCTGTTTCAAGACCGCGAAGTACAGCCGGAAATCATTATCCAAAGCGGTGCGATCGCTGACGATGCTGTATCGGATGCCCTCGTAAAATTCATGGATCGCACCGTCGTTGCAAGGTTGCGGCACTGAATGCGGCGACGAGGGCGTCCCCCTAGACCGACGGGCATGGCCGCTTTTGGCACTTAACGGGCATACGGCGACCGCAAAGCGATGTCGCCTTCTGACCCTTAAGAGAAATCCGCCGAACGACTAAAGTCGAGGGCCATGAGTGCTTCATCGTAATATTTATCGCCATACTTTGAGGCTTTTGTCTCCACACCGAATTCTAAAAAAACTACGCTTTCATAGAGCCTTCGGGCAGGTCGGTTTTCTCTGACGACGCTCAACTGGATGGTCTTCGTCTGTTCTCGGCACTAAGGGGACATCACGATCCGTTCCGACGACGTCGGGTCATCGACGCAATGCGACCACTGGCAATTGTCCGCCCGCGGCAGATTTATGGGTTCACGGCCTAGAAGGCCGCGCCTATTCGACAGCTCTCTCCCGCAGCTTCTGCGCATAGACGTTGATCACCAGCGCCGCGAGCAGGATCAGGCCGCGGATCAGGATCTTCAGAAAACTGTCGATGTTGACGTGGTCGAGGCCGTTGTTGAGGACGCCGAGCACGAACAGGCCGACGACGGTGTTGCCGATGCCGCCGCGGCCGCCGAACAGGCTGGTGCCGCCGACCACGACGGCGGCGATCGAATCGAGCAGGTAGGTGTCGAACTCGTTCTGCTGCGCGCTGCCGAAATGGGCGACGCCGAGCATGCCGCCGATCCCCGAGCACACCGCCGCGATCACCATCACGCTGCCGAGGATGAGCTTGATGTTGAGCCCGGAATATTCCGCCGCCTCGCGATTGCCGCCGACCATGTAAACGTAGCGGCCGAAGCGGGTGTAGGTCAGCACCAGGTGGCCGCCGAGCAGCATCAGCGCCGCCACGATCACGATGCATGGAACGCCGCCGATCGATCCCGATCCGAGCGTCGTGATCACGTCGGGCACCTTGTAGGCGATCTGGCCGCGCACCAGCAGCGCGGAAATGCCCGCGGCGATCTGCATCATGGCCAGCGTCATGATGAAGGAGGGAATGCCGATCACGGTGAGCCCGAACGCATTGACGACACCGAGCAGGGCGCAGAGCGCGAGCGCCAGCATGACCGCCGCCCAGCCGGGCATCGGGACGTTGGCGATGTTCACGTAGGATTCCTGCAGGGTGAAATAGGCGACCGCGATGCCGGTGACGTTGGCGATACTGGCGATCGACAGGTCGATCTCGGCGCACAGGATCACGAAGGTAAGGCCGACGGCGATGATGCCGGTCACCGAAACCTGGGTCAGGATATTGCCGAAATTGTCGAGCGTCGCAAACGATGGACTGGCGGCGGCAAAAAAGCCGGTCAGGCAGATCAGCGTCAGGAACGGCGCGATGTTGCGCATCTGCGAGCGCAGGAACCTGCCGACGCTGTGCGGCCGCTTGCGATCCGCCGGGACTGTCGCGCCTTCACTTGCCATTCAAGTTTCTCCTCAAGCCGCTTGCAGCAGGCGGTCCTTGCTGACCATCTCATGAGCGAATTCGCGCACCACCGCGCCGCGCTTGAGGACGATGATGCGGTCGGCCAGCGACAGCACCGTCTCCGGTTCGGTCGAAAGCACGATCACGGCCAGTCCCTTGGCGCGCAGTTCCCTGATGATGTTGATGACGTCGTTCTTGGCGCCGACGTCCATGCCCCGCGTCGGCTCGCACAGCACGAGCAGGCGCGGTGGATAGCTCAGCCATTTCGCCAGCGCCACCTTCTGCTGGTTGCCGCCGGACAGCATGCCGAGTTCGAGGTCGACGGCCGCGGGCCTGATCTGCAATTGCTCGACCTGCCGCGCGGCGATCGACCGCTCGCGTGCCGGCTTGAGCAGCAGCGCGGAAATCCGGCCCAGCACGCTGATCGAGATGTTCTTGTAGACCGGCTCCTGGTGGAACAGCATGGCGCGGCGGCTTTCGGGGACGAAGGCGACGCCGGCGCGCCGCGCCGCCGCCGTGCTGGCGAAGGTCTTGGGTTCGCCGCCTACGATCAACGTGCCGCGGTCGGGCTTGATCTTGCCGAACAGGATCCGCGCCAGCTCGAGCTGCCCGCAGCCCATGAAGCCGTAGATGCCCAAAACTTCACCGCCGCGGGCCTCGAACGAGACGTCCTGCAGGCTGCGGGCGAGCGTGAGTTCGTCCGCCTTCAGCACCGCCGGACGATCGGTCGGCGGCGGCAGCATGATGTCGTCGGTATAGGTCTCGCCCAGCGCCTCGCTGCCCTTGCCGATCATGGCCTCGATCAGCGCGGCCTTGCTGGTCGCGGCGGATTCCGTCTCGGCGACTTTCCGTCCGTTGCGGAACACCGTCACGGTGTCAGAGACGCGCAAAATGTCCTCGATGAAATGAGAGATGAAGACGATGGCGCAACCCTCGTCGCGCAGCCGCCGCAGCGTCGCAAACAGCCGCTCGACCTCGGGCGGCGAGAGGGCGGAGGTCGGCTCGTCGAGAATGACGATGCGGGCGCCCGAGAACAGGACGCGGGCGATCTCGATCAACTGCTGCATGCCGATCGGCAGATCGCCGAGCCGCGACATTGGATCGACGTCGATGCCGAATTTGGCGAGTTGCTCGCCGGCCTCGCGCGCCATGCGCCGCCACTGCACGAGGCCGAAGCGGTTGGTTGGCTGGGTGCCGAGAAAGACATTTTCGGCCACCGAGAGATCAGGAGCCACGCTCAGCTCCTGATGGACCATGGCGATGCCGGCGGCATGCGCGTCGCGGGTTGAACGGAAGCGGGTGTCCTTCCCGTCGAGTATAAAGCGGCCGGAGAACTCCGCATGCACGCCGGCGATGATCTTCATCAGCGTGCTTTTTCCCGCGCCGTTTTCGCCGACGAGACCGTGGATCTCGCCGGCGAACAACGCAAAATCAACACCCCGAAGCGCCTCGACGCCGCCGAAGGCTTTGGTGATGCCTCGAAGTTCGAGGATGGGTGCGCGTTGCGGCGTCATCAGGCTTCAGATCAGGAAATGATTCTCCATCCACTGCATGCCCGCCGCGTTGGCCTTGGTCACGACCGGGCCGTCCGTTATCACGTGCTTCGGAATGCCCTGACCGCTCTTCTCGCCCCCGGTCACCGCGGCGACGCCGGCGACGATGGCGCCGCCATGGATACGGCACGAGGGATTGCGGACGGTTGCGAACATCCGGCCTTCGCTGACCGCCTGGATCGCCGGCGGCATGGCGTCGACGCCGCCAATCAGGATGTTGGTGCGGTTGCGCGCCTTCATGATGTTGTAGGCGGCGAGCGCCATGTCGTCATTGTGGAAGAAGGCGGCGTCGATCTGCGGGTATTTTGTCAGGTAGGTCTCCCATAGGCGCGCCGTCTTTGACACGTCCCAATCCGCCGGCTGGGTGTCGAGCACCTCGATATTCGGGAATTGCTTCACGACGGAGGTGAATCCCTTGGCGCGGCCTTGCGCGCCGGTGTGGCCGAGGGCGCCCTGGGTCATGATGATCTTGCCCTTGCCGCCCATGGCGTTGCAGAGCGCCTGCGTCACCGAAGCGCCCATGAATTCATTGTCGGGGGCGAGGAAGGAGTGGACGTTGATCTGGTCGAGCGGCGCGATCAGCGTGTCCATGTCGATGACCGGGGTGCCGGCGCTGATCATCTTCTGCACCGGCTGGGTCAGGGTGCCGATGCCGAACGCCTGGATGGCGACGAAATCCCATTTCTGCGACGCCATGTTGTCGATCGCGGCGCGCTGCTTGACGGCGTCGAGCTGGCCGTCGAACCAGGTGACCTCGACGTTGAACAGCTTGCCCCACCATTCCGCGGCCTGCTTGCCCTGCGCGCACCAGGTGGCCTGCAGGCCGGCGTTGGAGAACGCGGCCTTCAGCGGTTTTTCGGAACGTGCGGCCTGCGCGAGCGCCGGGCTTAACCCCAAACCGCCGAACAGCGCGGTCGCTGCGCCGGCGAACGCCGCCGACTGAAGAAGGTCACGCCTGGTCGTAGAGGATTTGTCCGTCCCTGACATTGCTTGCTCCCTCGCTTTCATTTTTATGACCGAGGGCGTTACACGCACCGCGGATGCCCGCAGTGTCTCACACTCGCCGCGCACGCGCCACCCGTTCGCTGATCACGTCATTGCTGAGGGTGCGGAATCGACAAGCAAGTTGAACGGAAGCGGTCCTAGCTTGTGCGCTGCAAGACCAACTGCTCGATCTCATCCAGCAATTTCCGCCATGCAGCATCGATCTCAGGCGACCAGTCCTGATCGAGGATTTCGCGCAGGGTCTCGGCGATCACACCGAAGAATGCGATGAACAGGTCGCGCGGCGTACCGTAGGCGTCGTGCGAGGAAATCTCGCACTCGATCATGCGGAAGTGCCCGGTGCGGGGACCTGCGAAATCCAGGATCGCATCGATCGTCAGCGCCAGCATCGAGCCCTTGACGAGTTCGCTGCCCTCGGTCCGGAACATCGTGTGTGTTTCGGGATGTTCGCTGTGCAGGCGCGCATACACCAATGGCGTCAGGTCCGCGCAGCGGCTGGCTGCGATCTCAAAGCTTCGCAGAATCGGATTGGACGCGATCATGAGGGCGTACGCGGTTCGGAGATTCTTCGAACGACTTTAAAGAGGGCGATCATCGAAAAAAAAGAGCAGGGCACGGAGCCCTGCTCAAAAATTGTGTCGACCCTTTTACCTCGAAAATTTGGGTTTGATCTTGATTGACGAGGCGACGCTGCTTGTGCGCGTCAGGGCTCCTCCCGAGACTTGGACCACCAGACTTCAACCTTTCGGCCAGCCTGAGCCAGCACGTGTAGACTATCTTTTTCCCCTTGTCACCATTTTCAGCAACGATTGTTCAAAATTCTATCAATCTGCGAAATGATTGGAATTTCACCACTATTCCTTGTGGCGGAGGGGCAGTACCCGCGGCGGGTCATGGGCGCGGAGGGCCGGAATCGCCGTCTCAATCGGCTGGAACGCATCGGAAACGCCGGTATTTGCGCAACACAAGCGGATAAACCGCAAAACCCGATCTCGACTTCGAACGCTCCCGGTGATTAGTTCTCGTTCCGGATGGGTTTGCGATGCGCGCGCGGCTGAAAAATTTCCTACCCATAGTCCTGATCGCCCTGATGGTGCAGATTTTCGCACCGATCGGCGCGTGCTGGGCGGCGAGCATCGCGGCCTCCGATCCGATCGCCGCGGCCGTGATCTGTCACGGCAATGCAGATGGCAGCACAGGGCAGAGCGACCAGACCGGGCACCGCGCGCACGATGGCTGCTGTTCGGTCTGCAGCGTGCTTCACACCGGTGCGCCGGTCGACGCGCCGCAAACCACCAACGCCATCGTCATCGAACGCCAGCACGCGCGCGTGGTCTGGGTCGAATTCACAACGGACCGCTTCGGTTCCCGCGCCGGCTCGCACGCGCAAGCGCGCGCGCCACCTTCTATTTCCTGACCTTTCGAACATCCGAACGATCGGTGCGGCTTCGGCTGCGCTGATCGCTGCAGTTCATTAACCGGCCGCTAGAGCCGGTGTCAGGAATACCACATGTTTCGCTATCATTTGCCCGCGCGCGCGCTTGCTTGCGCCGCCGTCTTTGCATCCGTTCCGGCGGGTGCTCAAACCAATACGCAAAGTTCGCTTCCGCCCGTCACCGTGGATGCCCCAACGCCGCAGCGGACAGTTTCAGCCCGTGCTCCGCAGCGCAGTGCGGCGCGCACGGCGCGTGCGTCTCGCGTCCGAAATCCGTCCCCGGTTGCGCCGCCGGCTGCAAGCGAACCGGCGAGGGGACCGGCGCTGACGGTCCTTACGGTGCAACAGGCGATCCGCGATATTCAGCAGACCCCGGGCGGCGTGGCGCTCGTTCCGGCCGAGGCCTACCGGAATTCGACCGTCGCCAATACGATCAAGGATGTTCTCGATTACGTCCCCGGCGTCTTCGCGCAGCCCAAATGGGGTGACGATACCAGGCTCTCGATTCGCGGTTCCGGCCTGTCGCGCAACTTCCATCTGCGCGGCGTCCAGCTCTACATGGACGGGATCCCGATCAACACCGCTGACGGCTATGGCGATTTCCAGGAGATCGATCCGACCGCCTACAAATATGTCGAAGTGTTCAAAGGCGGAAACGCCTTGCGGTTTGGCGCGAATTCCCTGGGCGGGGCCATCAATTTCGTCACGCCCAGCGGGCGCGACCCGTTCGTGAACGGCGTCAGTGTCGATGGCGGTGCTTTCGGGTTTCGCCGGCTGCAGGCCAACGCGGGCGGCGCCAACGGGCCCTGGGATGGTTTCGTGACCGCATCGACCCAGGCTGCGGACGGCTTTCGCGATCACAGCAACGGCAGTGCAACGCGCGTCAGCGGCAATGTGGGCTACCAGTTCTCACCCGATTTCGAGACACGGTTCTATGTGAACGCCAATCAGGTCCGGCAGCGCATCCCCGGCACGGTTACCAAGCAGTCGGCGCTCACGTCTCCCGAGACGGCTGCGCCCAACAACATCCTGATGGACCAGCAGCGCAACATCGATACGGTGCGGCTGGCGAACAAGACCACCATCCGGTTCGAGGACACGATCGTTGATTTCGGCGTGTTCGGCGTCGACCGCCATTTGATGCATCCGATCTTCCAATGGCTGGACTATCGCTACAAGGATTATGGCGGCTTTGCCCGCGTCACCGACGATCGCAACATCGGCGGCTACCGCAACGTTCTCGTGGCCGGCGTCAATGTCATCAACGGCAGCATCGACAACCAGCAATTTGCCAATATCGCCGGACAGAAGGGAGCGCTGCTGTCCTCGTCGGTCGACAAATCCCAGAACACCTCGGTCTATATCCAGGACTCGTTTTACTTCCTGCCGAACGTCGCGGCCGTCGCCGGTACGCAGTTCCTGTACGCCACGCGCGATCGTCGCGATCGTTTTCTTAGCAATGGAGATCAGTCGGGGCGCACGGAATTCAACCTGTGGAGTCCCAAAGGCGGTCTGCTGTGGAATATCGATCCAACCTGGCAGGCCTACGCCAATGTTTCGCGCAGCGCCGAGGTGCCGAGCTTCGGCGAGAGCGCGTCCGCTCCGTTCATCCCGTTCACCAGCATCCGGCCGCAGCGGGCGACCACCTATGAAATCGGCACCCGCGGCCGGCGTCCCGATTTGACCTGGGAACTGACCGGCTATCGCGCCGACATCAAGGACGAGCTGCTCTGCCTCTTCTTCGCGAACGGCAGTTGCAACGTCACGAACGCCGATCGCACTATCCATCAGGGCATCGAAGCCGGTTTGGGCGCCGCTGTCTTCAAGGGGCTGTTCGTGCCGGGTAACGCGCCAGACAAGGTCTGGGTGAACCTTGCCTACACTTTCAACGATTTCCGCTTCGACAACGATCCCGTCTTCGGAAACAACCAGTTGCCCGGCGCGCCGCGTCATTACCTGCGGGCCGAACTGCTCTACAAGCATCCGACGGGAATCTATGTCGGCCCCAACGTCGAGTGGGTACCGGAATCCTACTACGTGGACAGCGCCAATACCCTAAAGACGTCGGCCTATGCGATCGTCGGGTTGAAGGCGGGCGTCGACAATGGCGGCACCTATTCGATGTATATCGAGGCTCGAAACATCACCAACAAGGCCTACATCAGCTCCGCCAGCATCACCGACCGGGCAAATCCGAACCTGCCGTTATTCGAGCCCGGCACTGGCCGTGCCGTGTACGCGGGCGTAAAAGCGCGGTGGTGATTGATTGCGACTCCCGGCGCGCGCACCTTGCGCCGGGGGGATTCGAGACGCCGTTTGCGGGCGCGAGCCGCAAAAGAAAACCAAGGAAAATCCGATGAATTCTTTCTCTCGTACCGTTGCCTGCGTCGCTTTCGTGGCCGCGCTATTCACAGCTCCCTTGCACGCCCAAGACGCCAAGGTTGGCGATCTCGTGATCACGCAAGCCTGGAGCCGCGCCACACCGGGCGGTGCCAAGATCGCGGGTGGATACCTCACCATCGAGAACAAGGGGCAGGCGCCTGATCGGCTGATCAAGGGCGCGGCCGATATCTCCGGCAAGATCGAGGTCCACGAGATGGCGATGAACAATGGCGTGATGACGATGCGCTCGCTCGACAAGGGGCTCGCCATCGAACCCGGCAAGACCGTAAAACTCGCGCCCGGCGGCTATCATCTGATGCTGATGGATCTCAAGCGCCCGCTCAAGCAGGGCGACAAGGTGCCGGTAACGCTCGAGTTCGAAAAGGCGGGCAAGGTGACACTGTCGCTCGACGTGCAGGGCGTCGGCGCCCAGGCGCCAGCGCATGATCATTCGGGTCATTCCGGCATGAAGAAGTAATGGCGATGGAAAGCGTTCGCCGTTCAGAGCCAGGCTGCTCGCGCCTGATGCGGCGGGCGTCCGATTCAATCCAGCATGAATATTTGAGGCCAAAAATGAAGCCAGGTTTGCTAGTCGCTGCCGCTGCGCTCTGCGCCGCGTCTTCCGCCAACGCGCACGTGACGCTGGAGAAGCGCGAGGCGGCCGTCGGCAGTTATTACAAGGCGGTATTCGCCGTGCCACATGGTTGCGCGGGATCGGCCACCGTCAAAATCCGGGTGCAAATCCCCGAAGGCGTGATCAGCGTCAAGCCGATGCCGAAGGCCGGCTGGACTCTCGAGACGACAAAGGGAAAATACGCCGCCGAATACGAATATCACGGCAGCAAATTCTCCGAAGGCGTCAAGGAAGTGTCCTGGAGCGGGGGCAAACTTGCCGACGACAATTACGACGAATTCGTCATGGCAACCTTCCTCACCGGCGGCCTGAAGCCGAACACGACGCTGTATTTTCCGGTGGTGCAGGAATGCGAGAAGGGGGTTAGCCGCTGGATCGATATTCCGAAGGCCGGGGCCGGGTCGCATAGTCATGACGGCT
The DNA here is from genome assembly GCF_018130105.1 of Bradyrhizobium sp. AUGA SZCCT0160. NCBI lineage: Bacteria > Pseudomonadati > Pseudomonadota > Alphaproteobacteria > Hyphomicrobiales > Nitrobacteraceae > Bradyrhizobium > Bradyrhizobium sp. AUGA SZCCT0160. Next base: position 58,071 of record NZ_JAFCMD010000006.1, on the reverse strand, counting down.
CGTCACCGGCACCGGGCCTCAAGCTGATTTCGAGGCCGTAAATTCGATGTTACGCGCCATCGCAGCCGTCGCGGCACTGCTGGTGGCGCTCTGTCTTGCAACGGAAGCGTTTGCGCATGCGTCGCTGGTGGCTGCCGAACCTGCCGATGGCAGCGTCGTGGCCGAGGCGCCAAAGACCGTGCAATTGCAGTTCAACGAAAGCGTCACACCCGCTGTCGTCAACCTGATCGATGCCGCGGGCAAGACACGCGCTGTCACCGTTCGTGCGGTCGACCAATCCGTCGTGATCGTGTTGCCTGACGATCTGCCGCGCGGGACGCAGGTCGTCAGCTATCGCGTGGTTTCCCAGGACGGGCATCCCGTCGCGGGATCGCTGGTGTTTTCGATCGGCGTTGTGACGGCCAGTGCTGCCAAGTCGAATGGCGGCCCGGTTGCGATCCTGATCTGGCTGGCCCGCATCGGGGTTTATGTCGGCTTGTTCGCAGGCGTCGGCGGCGCGTTCTTTGCTGCATGGATCGGGCGGGGCACCGGCGGTGCGCGCGTGATCACGGGCGCGCTTGCCGTCGGTGTCGCGAGCGCCGTCGCCTCGCTTGGCCTGCAGGGTCTCGACTTGCTCGATCGTCCGCTCGGCGGGCTGGCGACAGCAGCGCCATGGACCAGCGCGCTCGGAACCAGCCTCGGGCCGTCGCTGCTGATTGCGATCGCGTCGATGGTCATCGCCTGGTTTGCGTGGCGCAGCCCGACCGGGATGACCGCCCGGGTATTGACTGTTCTTGCGCTGGCAGGCGCCGGGCTGTCGCTGGCAACGAGCGGGCACGCCGCAACGGCGTCTCCGAAATCGCTGACGGCGCCGGCGATGTTCATCCATGGCGTTGCCATCGCCTTTTGGGTCGGCGCACTCGCGCCCCTTGCGGTGCTGGCGCGCCAATCAACGGCCGCGGTGGTGCCGGTGCTGCAACGGTTCTCGCGCCTGGCTGTGCCGGTCGTCGGTTTTCTGGTGTTGAGCGGACTGGGTCTGGCAATCGTCCAGCTTGAGAGTTTTCGTGCGCTGATCGACACCCGCTACGGCATTATCCTGCTGGTCAAATTGATACTGGTCACGGTCCTGCTTGGGCTAGCCGCGCTGAACCGGTACCGCCTGACACCGGCCGTGGCGGCCGATCCGCAGAAAGGGCGGTCATTGATCGGCTCGATCCTGATCGAATGCGTCGTGGTGGTGGGTATTCTCGCCGTCGTCGCTGGCTGGCGTTTCACGCCGCCGCCGCGTGTGCTGGCGGCCGCCGCGCAGGCGCCGCTGGCGATCCATATCCACACCGAGACGGCGATGGCTCAGGTGTCGATTTCGCCGGGCAAAGTGGGTTCGGATGATTTTGTCCTGCAATTGCTGACCGGCGACTTCGGTGCATTATCGGCCAAGGAGGCGACGCTGACGCTGAGCCTGCCGGAGCGCGGCATCGAACCATTCGCGCGTGAGGCGACGCGCGGGCCGGATGGGTCCTGGCACGTGCGCGGCGTGCCGTTGCCGCTCGCCGGCCGCTGGCACATGCGGATCGACGCGCTGGTAACCGATTTCGAGAAAATCACGCTGGAAGGCGACTTCGACGTGCGGTGACGGAGTATGCTGCGTCGCCTCGCCCGCAAGTGCAATCTCGCCGCCAGCATGCGACAAAACAACCCGACGGGCAAATTAGTTCCGGTTTTCGGAAATCATGTCAAGTCCAAAAATTCCGAAAATCAAAAATATTTCTCTTTCCTTCGACCCCAAATCACCGGTTCATTCTTGGCCATCCCGTCCCACTCAGAGGGCGTCGGCCGTCGTCACGACGAGGGGCGGGTTGCGGTGGACGTAACAGTTGCGATTGACGGTCGCGGCTGATGCGTACGGCGAAAGCGTGTGGTCCTGGCGCCCGTAACGGCGTCAAGTCTTTCGGGAGCCAACGCTTCCGAGGGGCGACGGTGGCAATAGAGGCCGTCTCACCGGGGAGAGCGCGTCATAAGCCGTAAAGCCATTGCGCAGGGAATGTCGGATGTTCTCCGCTGCCCTGTATGCTCGTGTGCAGCCTACTTAGCACAATCGCACACGAGACCGCGGGTGCAGCGCGCATCCGGCATTCCCTGCGCCCTCTGAATTTCGGGGGCGAAAGTAACCTGCAAACCTCGGGCGCAAGGCGCCGCGAGAATGCGAAACTATATCCGCGTGTCGTCCCGGCGAAGGCCCTAGAGCATGCACACATCTGATGTCGGGGATTCCCGAATCGGCATTTTGTGTGATTCATATTGTGACACTTCGGCTTTGGCAGAGGTGTCGACATGCTGGCGGAAATTGACTGGTCATTGGGTCGGTTCGGGGATCGTCGTCTCGATAAAGGGGGGCGGCGCTCGTCGAATGCATGGTCGCGGGCAAGGATGTCTGCCTGCGACGGCTTGCGAAGGGGGTTCGGGCGCAGGAGGTGCGGTTCAACCGCTTTCTCGGCAATTCCAAGGTGACGACCGCGCGGGTGATCGAAAGCTGGAGCGAGGGCACGGTAACCGCGGCCGAAGGCCGCCATGTGCTGGCGATCCAGGATACCAGCGAAATCAATTTTGCCACGACGGCACAACGCCGGCGCGGGCTCGGCGAGATTGGCCACGGCAACACTCGCGGGGTGTTGCTGCACCCGATGCTGGCGGTAGACGCGCAGAGCGGCAATTGCCTTGGCCTGTTGCACGGCGAGATTTGGACCCGCAAGGGCCGCCGCACCGTCTCGCACGATCAGCGCGCCCTCTCGGACAAGGAATCGCAGCGCTGGATCTCGACCGCGCTGGCGGCCAAGCCGCGGCTGGCCAAGGCCGCCATGGTGACCATGCTGGGCGACCGCGAGAGCGACATCTTCGCTCTCTATGCCAGCGCCCTGGAAGAGCAGTTCCACGTCATTGCTCGCAGCATGCACGATCGCAAGCTGGCGGATGCTTCCGGCCTGTATGCAGCCAGCGAGGCCATGCCCATCATCGAACAACGGGCCATCGTGCTGCCTGCGCGGGCACAGCGGGCCGAGCGAGCCGCGCGTCTCGATCTGCGCTTCGGCGCCGTGAAGCTGGCCAGACCGCAAACCAAGTTCCTGCGCCATTTGCCGAAAAGTCTCTCGCTGACCCTGGTCGATGTGCGTGAGGTCGAGCCTCAGGCCGGCATTGAGCCGCTGCATTGGCGGCTGCTCACGACGCATCCGGTGACCACGGCAGAAGAGGCTTGGCGCATCGTCGAATGGTACAAGCGGCGGTGGCTGATCGAGCAGTTCTTCCGCATCCTCAAGACGCAAGGCTTCAAGCTCGAAGACAGCCAGGTCGGGACTGCCGAGCGGCTCCTCAAGTTGGTCGCGATCGCAGCCAAGGCGGCGATCATTACCCTCCAACTCGTGCAGGCACGCGATGGCCGTGATCACCAGCCCATTCAGGTTGCCTTCGATGCCGAGGAAGTCGCTACCCTTGCCGCCTTCAACCGCAATCTCGAAGCCCAAAGCAAACGGCTCAGAAATCCGCATCCGCCCGATAGCCTCGCGTGGGCCGCCTGGATCGTCGGCCGGCTCGGCGGCTGGGACGGTTATCCCTCGTCCAAGCCGCCAGGTCCCATCACCATGAAGCACGGCCTCGAATACTTCCACGCCGCCGCCGCAGGATGGAGCCTCAGACATGTGTGCATGCCCTAGGGCGAAGGCCGGGACCCACACGCCGCGGCCGGAATTGTTGGAAAGAAAGATAACGACCAGCGCGCAAACAATTGCCGCCGGTGGTTATGGGTCCCGGCCTTCGCCAGGACGACAGAATCGTACGGGAGACGCACCATTCCCGTCATTGCCTGCGGAGACCGACCCGGACCTGATCGCGCCGCAATTATGCGGTCAAGATCGGTGATCAAAACGGCCGGAAATCCGCGCATCTTGCGGCTTTTTAAGGTGTTCCGGCCTTGTATTTTCGTAGCCGATCCGGTTTCACTGCCATTCTTCCTTTCGTCCCCCTGATTCCCTGAGTTGACCCATGCGATTGTCGCGGTTTTTTCTGCCCATCCTGAAAGAGAATCCGAAAGAGGCGGAGATCGTCTCGCACCGCCTGATGCTGCGTGCCGGCATGATGCGGCAGGAAGCGGCGGGCATTTACGCCTGGCTGCCGCTGGGTTTTCGGGTGTTGAAGAAGATCGAGCAGATCGTCCGCGAGGAGCAGGACCGCGCCGGCGCCCTGGAACTGCTGATGCCGACGCTGCAGCTTGCCGACCTCTGGCGCGAGAGCGGCCGCTACGACGCCTATGGTCCGGAAATGCTGCGCATCAGCGACCGCCACAAGCGCGAATTGCTGTACGGGCCGACCAACGAGGAAATGATCACCGAGATTTTCCGCGCCTACGTCAAATCCTACAAGAGCCTGCCGCTCAATCTCTACCACATCCAGTGGAAGTTCCGCGACGAGCAGCGTCCGCGTTTCGGCGTAATGCGCGGCCGCGAATTCCTGATGAAGGATGCCTATTCGTTCGACATCGACGAGGCCGCGGCGCGGCGCTCCTATAACCGGATGTTCGTCGCGTACCTGCGCACCTTCGCGCGGATGGGGTTGAAGGCGATCCCGATGCGCGCGGAGACCGGCCCGATCGGCGGCGATCTCAGCCACGAATTCATCGTGCTGGCCGAGACCGGCGAGTCCGGCGTCTATTGCGACAGCGACGTGCTCAATCTGCCGATCCCGGGCGACGACGTCGATTATGACGGCGATCTGACCCCGATCATCAAGCAATGGACCTCGGTCTATGCCGCGACCGAGGACGTGCACGATGCCGCGCGCTTCGACAGCGAAGTGCCTGCCGACAAGAAGGTGCACACCAGGGGCATCGAGGTCGGCCAGATATTCTACTTCGGCACCAAATATTCCGACGCCATGAAGGCGATGGTCGCGGGCGCCGACGGCGTCGACGTGCCGATCCATGGCGGCTCCTACGGCGTCGGCGTGTCGCGCCTGGTCGGCGCCATCATCGAGGCCTGCCATGACGATGCCGGCATCAAATGGCCCGAGGCGGTGGCTCCGTTCACCGCCGTGATCCTGAACCTGAAGCAGGGCTCCAGCGATACCGATGCCGCCTGCGAGGCGCTGTATCGCGAGCTCGAGGCCAAGGGCGTCGATGTCCTCTACGACGACACCGATCAGCGCGCAGGGGCGAAGTTTGCCGCCGCCGACCTGATCGGCATCCCCTGGCAGATTCTGGTCGGCCCCAAGGGCCTCGCCGAGGGCAAGCTCGAGATCAAGCGGCGCAGCGACGGCTCGCGCGAGAATCTCAGCCCGGCCGAAGCGGTCGCCAGGATAGTTGGACGATAAGCGGTCGATCGCGGGATAAAGATTATCCACGGGGGGCGGGTATTCTTGGCCATTCCCGGCCACATTTGGCCCCGAATCATGGGATTATCGAAAGATGGATGAGACCATGAACGAGACAGTCCGAACCCCGCCGTTTTCGCAGTTCGAATGGCTGTTGTCGGGACGTTACCTGCGGGCGCGTCGCAAGGAAGGTTTTATTTCCGTCATCGCCGGTTTTTCGTTCCTCGGCATCATGCTCGGCGTTGCGACGCTGATCATCGTGATGGCCGTGATGAACGGCTTTCGCAAGGAACTGCTGGACAAGATCCTCGGCCTCAACGGACATCTCTTGATTCAGCCGCTGGAATCGCCGCTGACCGACTGGAAGGATGTCGCCGAGCGTATCAACCAGGTTCAGGGCATCCGGCTGGCCGCGCCTGTCGTGGACGGCCAGGCGCTGGCGTCCTCGTACTTCAACGCCTCGGGCGTGCTGGTGCGGGGCATACGTTCCGCGGACCTGACCAACCTCACCTCGGTCGCCAAGAACATCAAGCAGGGCACGCTGGAAGGTTTCGACGAGGGGCAGGGCGTTGCGATTGGGCGTCGGCTCGCCGATACGCTGTCATTGCATGCCGGCGACAGCATCACCTTGGTTGCTCCGAAGGGGGCCGTGACCCCGATGGGCACCACACCGCGCATCAAGGCCTACAAGGTCGCCGCGGTGTTCGAGATCGGCATGTCGGAATACGATTCGAGCTTCGTGTTCATGCCGCTGCCGGAGTCGCAGGCCTATTTCAATCGCAAGGACGACGTCACCGCGATCGAGGTGTTCACCTCGAATCCGGACAGGATCGACGCTTTCCGCAAACTGGTGACCGAAGCGGCCGGGCGGCCGGTGTTCCTGGTCGACTGGCGGCAGCGCAACTCGACCTTCTTCAACGCGCTGCAGGTCGAACGTAACGTGATGTTCCTGATCCTGACCATGATCGTGCTGGTCGCAGCGCTCAACATCGTGTCCGGCCTGATCATGCTGGTCAAGGACAAGGGCCAGGACATTGCGATCCTGCGCACCATGGGCGCCTCGCAGGGCTCGATCATGCGGATATTCCTGATCACTGGGGCTGCGATCGGCGTGGTCGGCACGCTGACCGGCTTTTTCGTCGGCATGCTGGTCTGCCTGAACATCGAATCGATCCGGCAATTCCTGTCGTGGATGACCAATACCGAACTGTTCTCGCCGGAGCTCTACTTCCTGTCCAAGCTGCCCGCCGAGATCGATTTCGGCGAGACCACCGCGGTGGTGATCATGGCGCTGACGCTGTCGTTCCTGGCCACGCTTTATCCGTCCTGGCGCGCCGCGCGCCTCGATCCCGTCGACGCACTCCGGTACGAGTGATGGGTGAGACCATGAAGGAGACAGTTCGTACCCCTCCGTTTTCGCAGTTCGAATGGCTGTTGTCCGGGCGCTACTTGCGGGCGCGCCGCAAGGAAGGCTTCATTTCCGTCATCGCCGGTTTCTCGTTCCTCGGCATCATGCTCGGAGTTGCGACCCTGATCGTCGTGATGGCCGTGTTGAACGGCTTTCGCAAGGAACTGCTGGACAAGATCCTCGGCCTCAACGGGCATCTGCTGGTTCAACCTCTGGAATCGCCGCTGACCGACTGGAAGGATGTCGCCGAGCGGATCAGCCTGATTCAGGGTGTCCGGCTGGCCGCGCCGGTGGTTGACGGTCAGGCGCTGGCGTCGTCGGCCTTCAACGCCTCGGGCGTGGTGGTGCGCGGCATGCGCGCCGCTGACCTGAACAACCTCACCTCGATCTCGGCGAACATCAAGCAGGGCACGTTGCAAGGCTTCGACGAGGGGCAGGGCGTCGCGATCGGTCGCCGGCTCGCCGATACGTTGTCGTTGCGTGCCGGCGACAGCATCACACTGGTTGCCCCGAAGGGGGCTGTGACCGCGACGGGCACCACGCCGCGCATCAAGCCCTACAAGGTCGCTGCCGTGTTCGAGATCGGCATGTCGGAATATGACTCAGGCTTCGTGTTCATGCCGCTGCTGGAATCGCAGGCCTATTTCAACCGCAAGGACGACGTCTCCGCGATCGAGGTGTTCACCTCCAATCCGGACAGGATCGACGCTTTCCGCAGGCTGGTGACGGAAGCGGCCGGGCGGCCGGTGTTCCTGGTCGACTGGCGGCAGCGCAACTCGACCTTCTTCAATGCGCTGCTGGTCCAACGCAACGTGACGTTCCTGATTTTGACCATGATCGTACTGGTCGCGGCGCTCAATATCGTCTCTGGCCTGATCATGCTGGTCAAGGACAAGGGGCAGGACATTGCGATCCTGCGCACCATGGGCGCCTCGCGTGGCTCGATCATGCGGATATTCCTGATCACGGGCGCTGCGATCGGCGTGGTCGGCACGCTGACCGGCTTTTTCGTCGGAATGCTGATTTGTCTCAACATCGAATCGATCCAGATATTCCTGTCGTGGCTCACCAACACCGACATATTTCCGCGAGAGATCTATTTCCTCTCGAAGCTTCCGGCCGAGATCGCCTTCCGCGAGACCTCTGCCGTCGTGATCATGGCGCTGACGTTGTCGTTCCTGGCCACGCTCTATCCGTCCTGGCGCGCGGCGCGCCTCGATCCTGTGGACGCGCTCCGGTATGAGTGAGGACAAAATGGCCGAGGGCGCGGAAGATGTACCGGTGGTCTATCTCCACGAGATAAAACGCCAGTACACGCAGGGTGAGGCGACGCTGACCATTCTCAACGGCGCCAAGCTCGCGCTGTGGGCCGGGCAGTCGGTGGCGCTGGTGGCGCCGTCGGGCTCGGGCAAGTCGACGCTGCTGCATATCGCGGGCCTGCTCGAAAGCCCCGATGACGGCGAGGTCTATGTCGCGGGAGCGCCGACCTCGCAATTGTCGGACATCGAGCGCACCCACATCAGGCGTTCCGACATCGGCTTCGTCTACCAGCAGCACCGGCTGCTGCCGGAATTTACCGCGCTCGAAAACGTCATGCTGCCGCAGATGATCCGTGGTCTCAAGCGCAACGAGACGATCAAGCGTGCAACGGAGATCCTGGCCTATCTCGGTCTTGGCGAACGCATCACCCATCGCCCGGCCGAACTGTCCGGCGGCGAGCAGCAGCGCGTCGCGATCGCACGCGCGGTCGCCAATGCGCCGCGGGTGCTGCTGGCGGACGAGCCGACCGGCAACCTCGATCCGCACACCGCCGATCACGTGTTCAACGCCCTGATGCAGCTCGTAAAGGCGACCCGGGTCGCGATGCTGATCGCAACTCACAATATGGAATTGGCCGGGCGCATGGACCGGCGGGTGTCGCTGGTGGACGGTCAGGTCGTCGAGCTGGAATGACGACAGCTCCACAATGGAATTGGAATCGCTCCATGCATCCGAATCTCGTTGAGCTCGGGGCGCGCTCGCCGGTTCGATCACGGATCGTTGAACATCTTTAGCGGCGCACGCGCGCCATCTCTTCAACACAATCTCACACGCCGATACCGCCGCAAGGTTCCATTGTGATTTTTCTGCGGCGAACGTGCACACAATGTTTCGAAAAGTGCCTGTTACACAATATTAACTTACATTTTCACGGAAGACGTTTCGCGTCCGCTGTTGCAGCCAAGTTACAGTAATTCAAACGAACAATGGTATGACGCTGCCACGGCCTTGGGGGCTGTACCAACTGGAACGGGAATTAAAAAAGATGAAGAAGGTTTTGCTTGTAACGGCCAGCCTGATCGCGCTCGGCGCGGCTGCGCCGGCAGTGGCTGCGGATCTCGCTGCGCGTCCTTACACCAAGGCGCCGCCGATGATCGCCGCTGTGTATGACTGGAGTGGTTTCTACATCGGCGTCAACGGTGGCGGCGGTTGGAGCCGCACTGATTGGGACGCGGTCGCCCCGAACGTTCTGGTTGGCCCCGAGGGTTCCCATGACGCATCCGGCGCCACGGTCGGTGGTCAGGTCGGCTATCGCTGGCAGGCCGGCACCTGGGTGTTCGGTTTGGAAGCGCAGGGCAACTGGGCTGACTTCAAGGGCTCGAACACCAGCCTGCTGTTCCCCGGCTTCGTCAACCACTCGAAGATCGACGCATTCGGCCTGTTCACCGGTCAGGTTGGCTATGCCGTCAACAACGTCCTGCTCTACGTCAAGGGCGGTGCTGCTGTGACCTCGAACCGTAACCACATCAACACAGTTGCTGGCGCGCTTGCTGCGTCCACCGGCGACGACACCCGCTGGGGTGGCACGGTCGGTGCTGGCCTCGAATACGGCTTCGCCCCGAACTGGTCGATTGGCGTCGAGTACAACCACATCTTCCTGCAGGATCGGACCTACACCTTCACCACGCCGGCTGGCGCGTTCTTCGGCACCGATCGCATCAGCCAGGACGTCGACTTGGTCACCGCTCGCCTGAACTACAAGTTCGGCGGCCCGGTCATCGCGAAGTACTGATCTAACTAAGTACTGATTTCGCTACTCGCTAGCGAGACCATTGAAGCCCCGGGCGTCGCCCGGGGCTTTTTTGTTGAGCCCACTGGTTCGACATTGCGGAAGTTTTTGTTAACGCGAGAGCGCGAGTCCATTTATCGCGCCCTTAACTACAGGAACTTCGCGGACTTGAATCGCCTCGCCGCCGGCGCATAGTTGCGCAATGGCAAGCAGCATCTGGACTACAGAAGAATTTACCTGCCCGGGTTGCGGGATGGATTACTCCGCGACGAGGGAGCAGCATCAGCACAAGCATTCGGGCAAATTCGAATGCATGGTCTGCCAGACCGAAATCCACGCCTGGTCCGGTACCCATGATTATTTCGGCTGGAAGCCGATCAAGAAGACATCACCGGTCTTTGGACGAAAGACCGCCTAGCCGCGCGGGCTGGAATTGGTCAGCTCCCGAAGGCATATTCGGGACATGAAAATAAGATTCCCGATCATCGTTTCAGCCGTCCTGCTCGCCGCCGCAGCCCTGCTGATTTTCAACGGCCGCCTTCACGCGCGCGGTCCCCATCACCCCACCACGGAATGTGGCTTCTGGGGGCCGATGGAAGCGGGGATGTCGTGCCAGTGACAAGCAACGGTCCCTGAGGGCTGGCAAACGCGCCGGGCCGGGCGCATATTTGGGACATGGAAAACGTACACAAATGTACCTCCGCGCTGTCTCCGCTGATTGCGGAGGCTAAGACGAGCGCCATTCCTCTGGCAGAAAATGCCATCAACGAGTTGGTCGCCGTGACGCCCGCACCCCAGCAAAGGGACGCCTTGGAAAGCGTTCGGTCGGTGGTGAAAGCTCACGGAGACGCGGCCGGACCCGGCTCTCAGTGCGACTTTGCAGATGCCGTGAATGACTACATCGAAAAGCTGATGCGGCGTCTCATCTGACTCCGCGACCTCAACCAGTCGCCAAGTCGATCAGTTTGATTGTGGCAGGGTTGCTGGCTGGAAAACGGGCGGTTCCGGGCGCATATTCGGGACATGGCGACGATTGTTCAATGCAATTGCGGCGCCGAGTACAGACGTACGGAAGAGAAGTTCTTGGTACCGCAAACAGGTGACGCGGTCTGCACGGTCTGCGGGGCCGCGCTGGAGTCGTGGTGGAATAGCGGCCACGTGCCCACATACGAGCTTATTGAACGGCCTCGGACAGAAGGCGGGAACGGCAAGCCACCCGAAACGCCCTAGGGACCCCAACCAACCAGCTCGCAAGATCATAGGCATTGCGACGGGCAGTCGGGTCCGAGAATTAACCACGGCGGTCATTCTTCAAACTGACCCGCCAGGCGCGCTTGACTCCTAGAACAAAAAAGGAACAATGTTCCTCATATGTTCTTGGATCGGGAGTGCCTGCGATGTTGAGGATGTTTGTGGAAGAAGCCGCTGCTCTGGCGTCGATTACGCTGTTTGTCGGGATGATCGCGGTGTGGGCGCAGCTGATTCCCCAGCTCTGAGGTGGGGGTGGGATCGGGGCCGGCGTATCCCCAAAACAGGCTTCGACAGCCCCTTGGGGAAAAGCCGGATGGCGGGCGCAAGCTGAGCGTTCCGCGTGGACTCCGCTAGCCCAACGCATCACCATTGGAGCTGGCGAGTCGGCGCCCGGGGAAGTTTTCCGGAGAGCCTGGCGATCGCTCCCATCCACGATGCAAGAGCCCTCAAAGCGACATGTCCAGCGCCGGATTCGTTCATCTCCACGTTCATTCGGCCTATTCGCTGCTGAAGGGTTCGATCAAGATCGCCAAGCTCGGCGAGCTTGCCAAGGCCGACCGCCAGCCGGCGCTGGCGCTGACCGATACCGACAACATGTTCGGGGCGCTGGAATTCTCCGACAAGATGGCGGGCTATGGCATCCAGCCGATCGTCGGGTTGGAACTCGCGATCGATTTCGGTGACCAGGATCCCAACGCGCGCAATGCGCTGGCCGCCGCGCCTGCGCGAATCGTGCTGCTGGCGGCGCGCGAGCGCGGCTACCGCAGCCTGATGCACCTGAACTCGCGGGCGTTCCAGGAGACGCCGGTTCATCAGTCTCCGCACATCAAGCTCGAATGGCTTGAAGGCTACTCGGAGGACCTGATCGCGTTGACCGGCGGCCCCGAGGGGCCGATCTCGCTGGCGCTGCTCGGCGATCATTCTGCGCTGGCGGCGACGCGCTGCGATCGGCTGACCAGCCTGTTCGGCGACCGCCTCTATGTCGAATTGCAGCGCCACGGCATCGACAAGGAGCGCCGCGTCGAATCGGGCCTGATTGATCTCGCCTATGCCAAGGGCCTGCCGCTGGTCGCGACCAACGAGCCGTATTTCGCCAGCACTGACGACTACGAAGCCCACGACGCGCTGCTCTGCATCGCCGGCGGCCGGCTGATCGCCGAGACCGACCGCCAACAGCTGACGCCGGATCACCGCTTCAAGACCCGCGCCGAGATGGCGGTCCTGTTCGCCGATATTCCGGAGGCGCTGGCTTCCACCGTCGAGATCGCCGAACGCTGTTCGTTCCGGCCGATGACGCGCAAGCCGATTTTGCCGCGCTTCACAGTGGGCGCGGGATCCGGGTCCGATGCGGCAACCGAAGAGGCTGCGGAGCTCAGGCGTCAGGCCGAAGAGGGGCTTGCAAGGCGCCTTTCGGTGCATGGCCTGTCGCAGGGCACCTCGGAGGAGGACTACAAGAAGCGGCTGGCGTTCGAGATCGACGTCATCAACCGCATGAACTATGCGGGCTACTTCCTGATCGTTTCCGACTTCATCAAATGGGCCAAGGACAACGACATTCCGGTCGGGCCGGGCCGCGGCTCGGGCGCGGGATCGCTGGTGGCCTATGCGCTGACCATCACCGACCTCGATCCGCTTCGGTTTGGCCTGCTGTTCGAGCGCTTCCTCAATCCGGAACGCGTCTCGATGCCGGACTTCGACATCGACTTCTGCCAGGATCGCCGCGGCGAGGTCATCGACTACGTGCAGCAGCGCTACGGCCGCGATCAGGTGGCGCAGATCATCACCTTCGGAACGCTGCAGGCGAGGGGCGTGCTGCGCGACGTCGGCCGCGTGCTGCAGATGCCTTACGGGCAGGTCGACAAGCTGACCAAACTGGTGCCGCAGAATCCCGCAGCCCCGGTAACGCTGGCCGCGGCGATCGAGAGTGAACCGAAACTGCAGGCGTTCCGCGACGAAGACCCCGTTGTGGCGCGCGCCTTCGATATCGCGCAGCGCCTGGAAGGACTGACCCGGCACGCTTCGACCCACGCCGCCGGCATCGTGATCGGCGATCGCCCCTTGAGCGAACTGGTGCCGCTCTATCGCGATCCAAAATCCGACATGCCGGTGACCCAGTTCAACATGAAATGGGTCGAGCCCGCCGGCCTCGTGAAGTTCGACTTTCTCGGCCTGAAGACGCTGACCGTGCTCGACGTCGCGGTCAAATTGCTCAGGCAACGCGATATCCAAGTCGATCTGGCAACGCTGCCGATCGAAGACGCCCCGAGCTACCAGATGCTGGCTAGGGGCGATGTGGTCGGCGTGTTCCAGGTGGAAAGCCAGGGTATGCGGCGCGCGCTGGTCGACATGCGGCCCGACCGCTTTGAGGACATCATCGCGCTGGTGGCGCTCTATCGCCCCGGCCCGATGGCTAACATCCCGACCTACTGCGCGCGCAAGCACGGTGACGAGGAGCCGGAATATCTGCATCCGATCCTGGAGCCGATCCTGAAGGAAACCTTCGGCGTCATCATCTACCAGGAACAGGTGATGCAGATCGCCCAGGTGATGGCCGGCTATTCGCTCGGCGACGCCGACCTGCTGCGCCGGGCGATGGGCAAGAAGATCCGCGCCGAGATGGAGAAGCAGCGCGCGATCTTCGTCGCCGGTGCGGTCAAGAACGGCGTGCCGAAGGGGCAGGCCGATACGATTTTCGAACTGCTCGCAAAGTTCGCCGACTACGGCTTCAACAAGAGCCACGCCGCGGCCTACGCGCTGGTGTCGTATCACACCGCCTATATGAAGGCGCACTATCCGGTCGAGTTCCTGGCCGCGTCGATGACGCTCGAACTCAACAACACCGACAAGCTCAGCGAGTTTCGCGCCGAGGCGCAGCGGCTCGGCATCAAGGTCGAGGCGCCCAACATCAACCGCTCGGGTGCGACCTTCGAGGTTGGCGAAAACACCATCTATTATGCGCTGGCCGCGCTGAAGGGCGTCGGCCCGCAGGCGGTCGAACTGATCGTGGAGGAACGGCGCAAAGGGCTGTTCACCTCGCTCGCCGATTTCGCCGCGCGCGTTAATCCGCGCGCCATCAACAAGCGCGTCATCGAAAGCCTGGCGGCCGCCGGCGCTTTCGACACGCTCGATTCGAACCGCGCGCGGGTATTCGGCGGCGCCGAGGCTATTCTGGCCGCCTGCCAGCGCAGCCATGAGGCGTCGACGATCGGGCAGAATGACATGTTCGGCGGCGCCGCGGATGCTCCGACCATCATGCTGCCGCAGATGGAACCGTGGTTGCCGGCCGAGCGGCTGCGGCGCGAATACGACGCCATCGGCTTCTTCCTGTCCGGCCATCCGCTCGACGACTATGCCACGGTGTTGAAGCGGCTGCGCGTGCAGTCCTGGGCGGAATTCTCACGCGCGGTCAAAACTGGCGCGACCGCCGGCAAGGTCGCGGCCACGGTCGTCTCGCGCATGGAGCGGCGGACCAAGACCGGCAACAAGATGGGCATCATGGGCCTGTCCGATCCGACCGGCCATTTCGAAGCGGTGCTGTTCTCCGAAGGCCTCGCGCAATATCGCGACGTGCTGGAGCCGGGGGCGGCCGTGCTGCTGCAGCTCGGCGCCGAACTGCAGGGCGAGGACGTGCGGGCGAGGGTGCTGCACGCCGAGCCGCTGGATGACGCCGCGGCCAAAACCCAGAAGGGTCTTCGCATCTTCGTTCGCGACACCAAGCCGCTGGATTCGATCGCCCGACGGCTGAACATGCCGGAGCCGGTCGTGCCCGGCGCGCCAAAGGGCCTGCCGATGAAACCGGCGCCGACGCCGGCGGGGGGCGCCGACGGCGACGTCTCTCTGGTGATCATGCTGGACCTCGAAACCGAGGTCGAGATGAAGCTTCCCGGCCGCTTCAAGGTCTCGCCGCAGATCGCCGGCGCGATCAAGGCGGTGTCCGGCGTGGTCGACGTGCAGACGCTGTAACGCGTTATCTCGTTACAGCGACCGCGCGATCAACAGCTTCATGATCTCGTTGGTGCCGCCGTAGATCTTCTGGATGCGCGCATCCACGAACATTCGCGCGATCGGGTATTCCTCCATGTAGCCGTAGCCGCCGTGGAGCTGCAGGCATTCATCCGCGGTCTCCACCTGCTTCTGCGAAGTCCACCATTTCGCCATGGAAGCGGTCACGGTATCGAGTTCGCCGGCGACGAGGCGTTCGACGCACCAATCGACAAACACGCGCGCGATCATGGCTTCGGTCTTGCGCTCGGCCAGTTTGAAGGCGGTATTCTGGAATTCGATGATCGGCTTGCCGAAGGCCTTGCGTTCCCTGGTGTAGTCGGCGGTCAGCTTGATCGCGCGCTCCATCGACGCCACGGCGCCGACGGCCAGTGAGAGGCGTTCCTGCGGCAATTGCTGCATCAGCTGCACGAAGCCGTTGCCTTCCTCGCTGCCCAGCAGGTTCTCCGGCGGCGCCACCGCATTATCGAAGAACAATTCGGACGTATCGGATGCGTGCAGGCCGATCTTGTCGAGGTTGCGCCCGCGGCGGAAACCGTCATTGCCTTCGGCTTCAAGCACGATCAGCGAGATTCCCTTGGCGCCGGGCTCGCCGGTGCGCGCGACCACGATGATCAGATCGGCGGCCTGCCCGTTGGTAATGAAGGTCTTCTGGCCGTTGATGACGTAATTGTTGCCTTGCTTTCGGGCCGTCGTGCGCACGCCCTGCAAATCGGAGCCGGTGCCGGGTTCGGTCATGGCGATGGCGCCGACGAACTCGCCGCTGGCCATTTTCGGCAACCAGCGCCGCTTCTGTTCCTCGGAGCCGTAATTCAAAATGTAATGCGCGACGATGGCGCTATGCACCGAGTACCCGGTCGTCACTTCCGGCACCACGGTTTCGAGATCCTCGATCACGGCAGCTTCATAGGCGAAGCTGGCACCCAGCCCGCCATAGGCTTCCGGGACGCTCGGCAGCAGGGCGCCCATCTCGCCCAGCGCCCGCCAGGCCGAGCGATCGACCATTTTTTGATCGCGCCAGGCTTCGGCGTGTGGCGCCAGGTCCTTGGCGAGGAATTTGCGAAACTGGTCGCGAAAGACGTCCAGCTCCTCCGTCATCCAGGAAGAACGATATTGCATTGGATCCCCGCGCTAGATGATGAGGCCGCCACCGCAGACGACGACTTGCCCACTGATGTAGTTCGATTCCGGGCTGCAGAACAGATAGACCGCATCGGCGGCTTCTTCCGGCGTGCCGCCGCGCCCGAGCGGAATCATCCTCGCCATCGCATCGAGCATCTGGGGCTGGACCCCGACCTTGATGTCACAGCCGGCGACGTCGATGGTCTTCTGCTGGGTTTCGATCGGCTGGGTCAAGCGGGTATTGATCAGGCCGAAGGCAACGCAATTGACGTTGACCTTGTAGCGTCCCCATTCCTTGCAAAGCGTGCGCGTCAGCCCGACCAGCGCCGCCTTGGCCGACGAATAGCTGGCCTGTCCGGCGTTGCCGTAGAGCCCCGCAATCGAGGAGATGTTGACCACCTTGCGAAACACTTCGCGGCCGGCTTCGGCCTCTTTCTTTGCCATGATCCGGATCGGCTCGGAGGCGGCGCGCAGCAGGCGGAACGGTGCGACCAGGTGGACGTCGAGCATGGCCTGGAACTGCTCGTCGGTCATCTTCTGGATCGTCGAGTCCCAGGTATAACCGGCGTTGTTGACGATGATGTCGAGGCCGCCGAATGTTTCCATGGCTGCGCCGACGAAACGGTCGGAGAAGCCGGTCTCGGAAACACTGCCGTTGATCGCGATGGCTTCGCCGCCGCCCTTGCGGATTTCCGCGGCGACGGCGTCGCCCGGCGCCGCATCGAGATCGTTGACCACGACCCTCGCGCCCTCGCTGGCAAGTTTCAGCGCAATCGCGCGGCCGATGCCTCGCCCCGATCCCGTGATCAGCGCGACTTTTCCCTTGAGTTTTGTCATTTGTTTTTCCCGATCAGAGCGCGATGATTGCTTCGCCTGATAGTTTGAGATCGCCGCTCTCGTCCTTGGTCGTCAGCGCCAGCTTCGCGCATCGCTCGCCATCATGTTCGACGAACTCGGAAACATGCCCCTCGCAGGTCAGGCGTGCACCGAGCTGCGTGATCGCGACGAAGCGCGTCGAGAACATGCGAAGCCGCGGGGGAGGGACCGCATCGGTGAGCGCCTGGCCGAGATAGCCCATGACCAGCATGCCGTGGGTGAAGACGTCCGGATATCCGGCGGCCTTGGCGAAATCCAGGTCGACATGGATCGGATTGTGGTCTCCCGAGGCGCCGCAATAGAGCGCCAGCGTGTGGCGGCTGATCGGCGGAAACACCTTGTGGACGATGCGGTCGCCTATCGCGGGTTGAGTTTTCACGGCGGTACTCATGCGGTTGCCGGATTGAGCACGACAACGGTGCGGGCGCAGTCCGCGACGTGGGTGCCGTTCTGATTGGTGACTTTGGTTTCGATGCCGACCAGCGTCATCGCGCCACCCTTTTTGTCGGCGACGCTGACGATGCGCGGCTGGAACTTGAGCGTGTCGCCGACTACCACGGGCGCCTTGTAAGTAAAGCGCTGTTCGCCATGCAGCAGGCGCCCGATGTCGACGCCGATGACGGTGATGAACTCGAAGGCCTGTTCCGCGTCCATCATCTCAAGGCAGAACAGATAGGTCGGCGGCACCGGCGTCGCGGCATAGCCGGCAGCCTGCGCGGCCCTGGCATCGCCATAGACCGGATTGGTCTCGCCCAGCGTTTCGCGGAAATAACGCAGACGTCCGGGCTCGACATGCGCGGTGACAGGCGAAAGGCTGCGGCCGATGAGGGAAGGGTCAATCATATCAGGGCCTCAGACGCGTTCGTAGAGCGTGACGACGCAGGCGCCGCCGAGGCCGAGATTGTGCTGCAGGGCGCGCCTTGCGCCGTCCACTTGTCGTGCTTCCGCCGAACCGCGCAGCTGATGCGTCAGTTCATAGCATTGCGCGAGGCCGGTGGCGCCGAGCGGATGGCCCTTGGACAGCAGGCCGCCGGACGGATTGGTCACGGTGTTGCCGCCATAGGTGTTGTTGCCGTCGTCGATGAAGCGCTCCGCGCCTCCGTCGGGGCACAGGCCGAGCGCCTCATAGGTGATCAGCTCATTATGCGCGAAGCAGTCGTGCAGTTCGACGACGTCGAGATCGTCAGGGCCGATGCCGGCGGCCTCATAGACCTTGTTGGCGGCGGCGCGCGTCATGTCGAAGCCCACCACCTGCATCATGTCGCCGGCCTTGAAGGTGGAGGGCGTATCGGTGGTCATCGCCTGCGCCGCGATCCGGACGTCCTTGCGCAGGCTGTGCTTGCTGGCGAATTTCTCCGAGACCAATACTGCCGCCGCACCGCCGCAGGTTGGCGGGCAGGCCATCAGCCGCGTCATCACGCCGGGCCAGATCACCTGGTCGTTCATGACGTCGTCAGCGCTGACTTCCTTGCGGAACAGCGCCAGCGGATTGTTCTTGGCATGCCGGCTCGCCTTGGCCCGCACCTTGGCGAACGAGGTCAGCGGCGTGCCGTATTTCTTCATGTGGCTGAGACCGGCGCCGCCGAAATAGCGCAGCGCCAGCGGGACGCCTTGCGCGTCGACCAATTTGTCGGCTGCGGCGTCGAATTCGTCGAACGCGCTCGGCCGGTCGGTGAAGACGGCGCCGAGCGCACCGGGCTTCATCTGCTCGAAACCGAGCGCCAGCACGCAATCGAGCGCGCCTGATTCAATCGCTTGCCGCGCCATGAACAGCGCGGTCGAACCGGTCGAGCAATTGTTGTTGACGTTGATGATGGGGATCCCGGTCATGCCGACCTGGTACAGCGCGCGCTGTCCGCAGGTTGAATCGCCGTAGACATAGCCGGCATAGGCCTGCTGGATCATCTCGTAGCCGACGCCGGCGTCAGCCAGCGCAAGCCTGGTCGCTTCCGCGCCCATCACCGGGTAGGGCGCGTTCGCGCCCGGTTTGACGAACGGGATCATGCCGACGCCGGCAACATAGACGCTGGATGCCATGGTGCGCTCCCTTTATTACCCATTGGACTTTTTATTACCCACGGGTAATATACGGACACCCTCGCTTTCGAGTCAACCGCGCCGGATGAATGCAAAGATGGATGGATCAGCCTCATCCCCCACCGGACAGTCGCCCTGGATGCCGTTCGAAAGCCGTCGCCGCGCCCGCGACGAGAAGCGCGAAGCCGTGCTGCGCACCGCAGTGCGGCTGTTTCTCGAGCAGGGCTATCACCGCGTCACGCTCAACGATGTCGCCGAGCGGCTGAACATCACCAAGCCGGCGCTGTACAATTATTTCCGCAGCAAGGACGAAATCCTGTTCGAATGCTGGGCGTTGGGTCAGGAAATCGTCGACGAGTTCATTGCTGAAATCGACAATGGCGGCGGCAATGCGCTCGCCAAGCTGCGCAAGCTGATCCAGGCTTACGCCGAGCAGATGACGACTGATTCCGGCGCCAGTCTGGTGCGGTTCGATGCGCGCGACCTGACCGCGGAAAACCAGAAGATCGTCCGCGCCGCCAAAAAGCGCATCGACCGGACCTTTCGCAAATACCTCGCCGACGGCGTCGCCGACGGTTCGATCAAGCCGTGTGACCCGAAACTCACGGCTTTTGCCATCGCAGGTTCACTGAACTGGATCGGTCATTGGTATCAGCGCGACGGCGCGTGGTCGGCGGAAGCCGTCGCCAGCCGGTTCGCGGCTCAACTCACCGAAGGGTTGGCAAAAGACCAGCCAGGGAAACGCGGCCCGGCAACACTCAAGAAAAGCCGGCCGGCAAAGGGAGGACGGAAATGAACATCACGCACGGCCTGCGGCGCGCGCTGCAGATCAATCCGAACGGCCTTGCCATCGTCTGTGGCGAGCGGAAGAAAAGCTGGCGCGAGGTCGGCGACCGCGTGGCACGCCTTGCCGCAGGCATCCGGGACCTCGGCGCGCAGGCCGGCGACCGTGTCGCGATCCTGTCGCTCAATTCCGACCGCTATCTCGAGCTTTATCTTGCGGCCGGCTGGTCCGGCACCGTGATCGTGCCGCTCAACATCCGCTGGAGCCCGCTGGAGAACGAAGACGCCATGCGCGACTGCCGCGCCGGCATCCTGTTCGTCGACAAGGCTTTTGCTGCGGTCGGCGCTGTTCTCGCTCAGGCGATCCCGGGCCTCAAGCTGATCTATGCCGATGATGGCGACGCCCCCGC
The DNA here is from genome assembly GCF_018130105.1 of Bradyrhizobium sp. AUGA SZCCT0160. NCBI lineage: Bacteria > Pseudomonadati > Pseudomonadota > Alphaproteobacteria > Hyphomicrobiales > Nitrobacteraceae > Bradyrhizobium > Bradyrhizobium sp. AUGA SZCCT0160. Next base: position 37,799 of record NZ_JAFCMD010000006.1, on the reverse strand, counting down.
CGGCATGGAGGGGTATGAGGCGTTGATCGCGCGCAGCACGCCGATGCAGGATGCGATGCGCAAAAGCGAGGATCTCGCCGGCATCTTCTATACCGGCGGCACCACCGGACGCTCCAAGGGCGTGATGCTCAGCCACGGCAATCTGATGGTCAACGCGCTGAACGCCCTCGGCGAAGGCCTGTGGCCGAGCAGCACGGTCTATCTGCACGCCGCGCCGATGTTCCACCTTGCCAACGGGGCGGCGATGTATTCGGTGCTGCTGAGCGGCGGCTCCAACGTCATCATCCAGGGTTTTACGCCCGACGGTGTCGCCGGCGCGATGCAGCGCGACCGCGTGACCGACGTGCTGCTGGTGCCGACCATGATCCAGATGTTCGTCGATCATCCGAAACTCGGCGACTACGACTTGTCGTCGCTGACGGGGATCGCCTATGGCGCCTCCGTCATCAGCGACGCCGTGCTCAGCCGCGCAATGAAGGCATTGCCGAACGTGCAGTTCACGCAAGCCTATGGCATGACGGAATTGTCGCCGATCGCGACGATACTGCACTGGAAGGAGCATGTCGGCGATGGCCGCGCCAAGGGGCGGCATCGCGGCGCCGGCCGTCCCACGCTCGGTTGCGAGGTCAAGATCGTCGACGCCGACGACAAGGTGGTGCCCACAGGCACCGTCGGCGAGATCGCCGTGCGCGGTGACAATGTGATGATGGGCTATTGGGAGCGGCCCGAGGAAACCGCCAAGGCCGTCATCGATGGCTGGATGCACACCGGCGACGGCGGCTACATGGATGAGGACGGCTTCGTCTACGTGGTCGACCGCGTCAAGGACATGATCATCTCCGGCGGCGAGAACGTCTATTCGGCCGAGGTCGAGAACGCGCTGGCGCAGCATCCGTCGGTGGCGCAATGCGCCGTGATCGGCATTCCGAGCGAGCGCTGGGGCGAGCAGGTCCACGCCATTGTCGTTCCCAAGCCCGGCGCGACGGCAACCCCCGACGAGTTGATGGATTTCTGCAAGACACTGATCGCAGGTTACAAATGCCCACGCAGTGTCGAGGTCACCGAGACACCGCTGCCGCTGTCCGGTGCCGGCAAGATCCTGAAGCGCGAGTTGCGCAAGCCGTACTGGGAAAACCGCCAGCGCATGGTGAGCTGAGGCCGGCGTCTGTGCGCCGGCCTCGCCATTCGACGCTGGCGAGGCATCCTGGATTGATGGACGCGCTGCCGGTGCGGGCTTTCCCTGCATTGCGGAGTTGTCATCGCATTTTTTTGCGATGCCGTCCGATCCGATCCGTCGTATAGTCGAGTCAAGGGGGAACTGTTCTGCATCACGGGGATACCACCTGAAATCGCAGCAACGGAGGTCCGCCATGAAAGTCAAAGAAGCGATGCACAAGGGCGTCGACTGGGTCAGCCCCGACACGCCTGTCACCGAAATCGCAAAGCTGATGCGAGCGCATGATATCGGCTGCATTCCGATCGGGGAGGACGATCAGCTGATCGGAATGGTGACCGATCGCGACATCGTCTGCAAAGGGCTTGCTGGCAACGGCTTCGATGCCAGCCGCGCCAAGGCGCGCGACGTGATGACCGAAGGTATCCACTGCTGCCGGGAGGACGATGACCTCGCCAAGGCGGTGCACCACATGGAGACGCTGAAAGTCCGCAGGTTGCCGGTGATCAACAAGAGCAAGCGGATGGTCGGCATGATCAGCTTGGGTGACATCAGCCATTCAACGTCCGGCGACCTGGTGTCCGGGTACGTCAAGAGCGTTTCAGCCCATCACTGAAACACGGCGGGGCCTTGCGATCGAGGCGCCTTGGAGCAATTGGTCGCGGCTGTTCAACGGTGAACGCGCGCGATGGCGTTGCGTGAGGCCGCTCGACCGGCGCTCGAGCGGCCTCAATCGTGCGTGGTGAAGTGGCCGTGCCAGGCCTTCGCGGTCAATCGCGCGAACTGCTCGCGGTCCAGGCGGATGAGTGTGGCGTGGTCGCCGCCCTCCATGTAGATCTCGCTCTGCGTGTCGATGCTGTCGTCGACGATGACATCGAGCCCAAAGCATTCGCCAACCGGCGGTACGGCGCCACGCTCGCAGTCGCCAAACAGCTTCGCGACCTCCTCTTCGCTCGCCAGATCAACCTTGTGGCCGAGCTGCATTTTCAGGGCCGGCAAATGCAGATGGCGGGAGGCCGGAAGGATCGCCATCATGTAGCCGTCCTCACGGCGAAGGACGACGCCTTTGGCCAGCGCGTCGCCCGGCACATGGCAGGCCTCGGCCGTGCGCGTCGACGACATGGTGCGGGCATGAGGGATCAGGTCGTAGGTGACGGTCTGGTCCAGGTAGTTCTGCAGGGTCGGGGAGACGGTCATAGCAGTTCCTCCATTGCAACGGGCAATCCGGACATCGGGAGGAACTCGCGTCGTCGCCTCACGATGCGGGCGCTTGCGAATTGGGTGGAGATTACGCCTGCCCGTGGCCGGCGACAATGCGAATCGTTCTCACCATCCCGGCCGAGACAGGGTCTCCGCGGGGGTTTTCGGCGGATTCGGGCCCCGAATGCCCGCATTTATGGGCCCGGACCGGGCCGCCCGCGACAAAAACCGGCCGTATTTCCTTGCTTCTGGCTGGAATCCGGCTATATACCGCGGCATCTCACACGGAAGCATGGCTCTCAAAGGCCGTCCGGTGGCAGCCGGGCCATAAGGCTCGTCTGCTCACACGCTTCCGGAGGAACCAACCGGAGAAGTATTACCATGGCGCTACCCGATTTTTCTATGCGTCAGCTGCTTGAAGCTGGCGTTCACTTTGGCCACCAATCGCACCGCTGGAATCCCAAGATGGCGGATTTCATCTTCGGTGCCCGCAACAACATCCACATCATCGACCTCGCGCAGACCGTGCCGTTGCTGCACACCGCGTTGAAGGCGGTCAGCGACACCGTCGCCAAGGGCGGCCGTATCCTGTTCGTCGGCACCAAGCGGCAGGCGCAGGACGGCGTTGCCGAGGCCGCCAAGCGGTCGGCGCAGTATTTCGTCAATTCGCGCTGGCTCGGCGGCACGCTGACCAACTGGAAGACCATTTCCGGTTCGATCAAGCGGCTGCGTCATCTCGATGAAGTGCTCAATTCCGGCGATGCCAACGCCTACACCAAGAAAGAACGGCTGACGCTGCAGCGCGAGCGCGACAAGCTCGACCGTTCGCTCGGCGGCATCAAGGACATGGGCGGGCTTCCCGACATGATCTTCGTGATCGACACCAACAAGGAAGACATCGCGATCCAGGAAGCGCAGCGGCTCAACATTCCCGTCGCCGCGATCGTCGACACCAATTCCGATCCCAAGGGCATCACTTATGTGGTGCCGGGCAATGACGACGCCGGCCGCGCCATTTCGCTGTATTGCGATCTGGTGGCCCGCGCCGCCATCGACGGCATCTCGCGCGCCCAGGGCGACCACGGCATCGACATCGGCGCTTCCGCGCAGCCGGTCCGTGAGGAAATCCCGGCCGCTCCGCAGCCGGCCGGCTTCCAGGGTCTGGCGGGCCCCCGTGGCACCGCCGACAACCTCAAGAAGCTCACCGGCGTGTCGGGTGCGATCGAGAAGAAGTTCAACGATCTCGGTATCTTCCACTATTGGCAGCTGGCCGAACTGGACCACGATACCGCGCACAAGATCGGTGAAGAGGTCGGACTTCCGAGCCGGGCCGATGGCTGGGTTGCCCAGGCCAAGGCGATGACCGCGGAAGCGGAATAATTGTAACGCCGCGTGGCCGGCCTTCCGGCCACCGGTTTGATTTCCCTGTTACGGCATTCCTGTAGCTGATGGCGGCACGGCGCAAGGCGCGCCGCGCTTGCGGCTAACAGGCAAGAAGGACATTCAACGATGGCAACGATCACTGCGGCGATGGTCAAGGAACTGCGCGAGTCGACCGGCGCAGGCATGATGGACTGCAAGGCTGCGCTCACCGAAACCGCGGGCAACATGCAGGAAGCGCAGGATTGGCTGCGCAAGAAGGGCTTGTCCAAGGCCGCGAAGAAGGCCGGCCGCGTCGCAGCCGAAGGTCTGATCGGCGCGATGACGTCGGGCAACAAGGGCGTCGTCGTCGAAGTCAATTCGGAGACCGATTTCGTCGCCCGCAACGAACAGTTCCAGGGCCTCGTCAAGATGGTCGCGCAGGTCGCGCTTCGCGTCGGCGCCGACGTCGAAACGATCAAGGCTGCGAAAGTCGGCGACTTCACCGTCGAGACCGCGATTTCGGATGCGATCGCCACCATCGGCGAGAACATGTCGCTGCGCCGTGCGGCGTTGCTCGAGGTCGCCAATGGCGTGGTGGCGAGCTACATCCACGGCGCTGTCATCGACAACGCCGGCAAGATGGGCGTGCTGGTGGCGCTCGAATCGACCGGCAAGACCGATGAGCTCTCGGCGCTCGGCCGCCAGCTCGCGATGCACGTTGCCGCGACCAATCCGCAGGCGCTCGATCCGTCCGGCCTCGACCCGGAAACCGTGAAGCGGGAAAAGGACGTGCTGGCCGACAAGTATCGCCAGCAGGGCAAGCCGGAGAACGTGATCGAGAAGATCGTCGAGTCCGGTCTGAAGACCTATTACAAGGAAGTCTGCCTGCTGGAGCAGGCGTTCATCCATGACACCGGCAAGTCGGTGGCGCAGGCCGTGAAGGAAGCCGAGGGCAAGGTCGGCGCGCCTGTGAAAATTACTGCGTTTGTGCGCTATGCTCTCGGCGAGGGAATCGAAAAGCAGGAATCCGACTTCGCAGCCGAAGTCGCGGCGGCCAGCGGCAAAAAGTAACCGCGGTCGACAATCTTCCGGCGCCATTGCGCCGGAAGATGCCTGCGCGGAATGAAGGAAGCGACAAGCTATGGCAGAGCCGGTCTATCGTCGCGTCGTGATCAAGATCTCGGGCGAATATCTCGCCGGCAGCCAGTCCTTCGGCATCGACCAGCCTACCGTGGACCGTATCGCCGACGATTTGATCGCCGCGCGCCAGCTTGGGGTTGAGGTGGCGGTGGTGGTCGGCGGCGGCAACATCGTTCGCGGCGTCGAGGTATCCTCGCGCGGCGTGTCGCGCCCGACCGGCGACACCATGGGCATGCTCGCCACCATGATGAACTGCCTTGCGGTCGAGGCGGCCATCGAACGCAAGGGGACGCCGGCGCGAACCCTGTCGGCGTTCGTGATGCCTGAAATCTCCGAACTGTTCACCCGCGGTGCGGCGCACAAATACCTCGCCGAGGGCCGTATCGTCCTGCTCGGCGGCGGAACCGGCAATCCATTCTTCACCACCGATACCACGGCGGTGCTGCGGGCGGCCGAGATCGGGGCGCAGGCGGTGCTGAAGGCCACCAATGTCGACGGTGTCTACAGCGCCGATCCCAAGAAAGACCCGTCGGCCAAGCGTTTCGACCGCCTGACGCATTCGCAGGCCATTGAAGGTGGCTACAAGGTGATGGATGCGACCGCATTCGCGCTTGCCCGCGAGACTGCGCTGCCTATCATCGTATTCTCGATCGCCGAACCCGGTTCGATTGGTGCGATCCTGCGCGGTACCGGCCACGGCACGGTGGTCGCCGGCTGACAGGCCCGCGCCACGTCGAACCGCGGGCCTGATAATGCCGGCGGATGGTTTTCTGAGGAGGGGAGAGCGTTATGCCCACACCTGGTTTTGACATCAACGAATTGAAACGCCGCATGCAGGGCGCCACCCAGGCGCTCAAGCATGAACTGGGCGGTTTGCGCACCGGTCGTGCGGCCGCGTCCATGCTGGAGCCGGTCCAGGTCGATGCCTACGGCACGCACATGCCGCTCAATCAGCTCGCAACCGTCAGCGTGCCCGAACCGCGGCTGCTTTCCGTCCAGGTTTGGGACAAATCCATGGTCAAGGCCGTGGAGAAGGCGATCGTCGACTCCAACCTCGGCCTGAGCCCCGCGACCGAAGGGCAGGTGCTGCGCCTTCGGATTCCGGAACTCAACGAGGAACGCCGCAAGGAACTGGTCAAAGTCGCGCATAAATACGCCGAAGCGGCCAAGGTTGCGGTCCGGCACGTCCGCCGCGACGGGCTCGATACGGTCAAGAAGCTCGAGAAGAACCACGAAATCTCCGAGGACGACCAGGAGCGCTTGGCCAATGACGTGCAAAAGGCGACCGACGGGATGATTTCCGAGATCGATCAATTGCTGGCGGCGAAGGAAAAGGAAATCCTTACCGTTTAAGGCCTTAAGATCGAAACTTGAGACCGAGACTTTAGGACTGGTCCTGGAACTTTAACGATGCCGAACGCCGCCGCCCCCGCAACCGAAGGACCGGATCGAACCGGTCCCTTGCACGTGGCGATCATCATGGACGGCAACGGGCGCTGGGCGGCCGCGCGGGGATTGCCGCGCGCGGAGGGCCATCGCCGCGGTGTTGATGCGCTGCGCCGCGTGGTGCGTGCCGCCCATGAACTCGGGGTGATCTATCTGACCATCTTCTCGTTCAGCTCCGAGAACTGGTCGCGACCGGCGACCGAAATCGGCGACCTGTTCGGATTGCTGCGTCGCTTCATCCGCAACGATCTGGCGACGTTGCACCGCGACGGGGTGAGGGTGCGCGTGATCGGCGAGCGCGAAGGACTGGAGCCGGATATCTGCGCGCTCCTGAACGAGGCCGAGGAACTAACGCGGGCCAACACCAAGCTCAATCTCGTCGTCGCTTTCAATTACGGGTCGCGCCAGGAAATCGCCAACGCGGTGCAACGGCTCGCGCGCGAAGTGGCCGAAGGCAAGCGCGATCCCGCATCGATCGACACAGACACGCTCGGCCAATATCTCGACGCGCCGGATATTCCCGATCCCGACCTGATCATCCGCACCAGCGGCGAGCAGCGGTTGTCGAACTTCCTGATGTGGCAGGCGGCCTACAGCGAGCTCGTCTTCGTGCCGATCCACTGGCCGGATTTCGACAAGGCGGCACTTGAAAGCGCTATCGCAGAATATGCCAGACGGGAGCGCCGTTTCGGCGGTCTGGCCGCGAAAACCGGATCGTGACCGAGGGCAAGGCCGCGCCGGCGGCCGCTGCCGAACAGGATACGCGCAACCTCTCGACGCGCATCATTGCAGCCGCCGTGCTGATTCCGCTCGCCGTCGCCATCGCCTATGCCGGCGGCTGGTTTTGGGCCGCACTGGTGACGGCGGTCGCGATCGGACTCTATGTCGAATGGCTGATGGTGGTGGGCTGCGCGGCTGACAAGCGCGTGGTCGCAACAGGTATTGTCGCGCTGGCCGTGGCGGGGCTTTGTCTCGCCATCGGGCGGATCGATGCTGCGCTGGCGGTGCTGGCTGTCGGCCTAGTGGCGGTCTTCCTGATCACGCCGGCGCAGCGAAACTGGAGCGCTGCGGGGTTTTGCTATGCGGCGGTAGCGGAGGTCGCGTCTGTCCTGCTGCGGCTCGATCCCGTGAAGGGTTTTATCGCGCTGATCTTCCTGCTGGTCATCGTGTGGGTGACCGATAGCGGCGGCTACTTCGCCGGCCGCGGCATCGGTGGCCCAAAACTCTGGCCGCGCGTCAGCCCCAAAAAGACCTGGGCCGGCGCCATTGGCGGCTTTGTCGCAAGTCTTGCCGTGGCCGGTATATTCGCGGTGCTGGATCTGGGGAAAATCGGACCGCTATTGATGATATCCGGCGTTCTTTCGGTGGTTTCTCAACTCGGCGATCTCTTTGAATCCGCGGTAAAACGGCGCTTTGGCGTCAAGGATTCCAGCCAGATCATTCCCGGCCATGGCGGGCTGCTGGATCGCCTGGACGGATTTGTTGCAGCTGTCGCGGTGGCGGCGCTGATCGGTTTCCTCCGGGGCGGCGCCGATGGCGTTGGCCGCGGTCTTATGATTTGGTGAACAAATGAGCGCGGTTCCATTGCGTAATAACAAGGCCGCGGCATCCGCCGCGCGCACCGTCACAGTGCTGGGCGCCACCGGTTCCATCGGCGACAGCACCATGGATTTGCTGCGCGGCGACCGCGCCCGCTACCAGGTCGAGGCGCTGACCGCCAATGGCAATGTCGAGGGGCTCGCCAAACTGGCACGAGAATTCGGCGCGCGCTTTGCGGCGGTCGCCGACCCCACCAAACTCGGCGCATTGAAGGAAGCGCTGGCCGGCACGCGGACCGAATGCGGCGCCGGCGAAAGCGCGATCATCGAGGCCGCGGCGCGGCCGGCCGACTGGGTGATGGCCGCCGTCAGCGGCGCCGCCGGGCTGAAGCCGGCGCTCGCCGCTGTTGACCGCGGGGCGGCGGTCGCGCTTGCCAACAAGGAGTGCCTGGTCTGCGCCGGCGATTTCTTCATGCAGCGCGCCGCCAAGGCAGGCGCCTGCATTCTGCCTGCGGATTCCGAGCATAATGCGCTGTTTCAGGCGCTCAGTTCCGGCAACCGTGACGAGCTTGTGCGCGTGATCATCACCGCGTCGGGCGGGCCGTTCCGCACCTGGACCTCTACCGACATCGAGCAGGCGACGCTGGCGCAGGCGCTGAAGCATCCGAACTGGAGCATGGGCCAGAAGATCACCATCGATTCGGCGTCGATGATGAACAAGGGGCTCGAAGTGATCGAGGCGTCGTATTTGTTCGCGCTGACGCCCGACGAGATCGATGTGCTCGTACATCCGCAGTCGATCATCCACGGCATGGTCGAATTCTCCGACCGTTCGGTGGTGGCCCAGCTCGGCGCGCCTGACATGCGCATCCCGATCGCCCATTGCCTCGGCTGGCCCGATCGAATCGTCGGTCCCTCGGCGCGGCTGGATCTCGCCAAAATCGGCCAGCTGACCTTCGAGGCACCGGATTTCGAGCGATTTCCCGGCTTGCGGCTGGCCTACGACGCGCTGCGCGCCGGCGGCGGTTTGACCACGGTGTTCAACGCCGCCAATGAGGTGGCGGTGGCAGCCTTCATCGCCGGCAAGATCAGATTCGGCGCGATCGCACGGCTGGTCGAGGCGACCATGAACGACTGGGTCCGCTCCGGAAACCTGGCGCCTTTGAGCTCGGCGGATGATGCGATTTCCGTTGACCATAATGCGCGAAATAAAGCTGCCTCCCTATTGCCTCAAATTGCCTTAAAGGCATCCTAGAGGGTTGGGGGCGCAGCCTTAGGCTCGCGCGAGGGGAATCGAATGACTGAGTTTTTTCTACATAGTTTCAATACGTTGAGCAGTGGGCTCATCGGCTACATCATTCCCTTCCTGTTCGTCCTGACCATCGTTGTTTTCTTCCACGAGCTCGGCCATTTCCTGGTCGCCCGCGGGTGCGGCGTGAAGGTGTTGACGTTCTCGCTCGGTTTCGGGCCGGAGCTTGCAGGGTTCAACGACCGCCACGGCACCCGCTGGAAAATCTCGGCGATCCCGCTCGGCGGCTATGTGAAGTTCTTCGGTGACGACACCGAAGCGTCAACGCCCTCGACCGAGGCGCTTGCCAGCATGAGCGCGGAAGAGCAGGCAGGCAGCTTCCACCACAAGAAAGTCGGTCCGCGCGCGGCGATCGTTGCCGCCGGACCGATCGCGAATTTCATCCTGGCGATCGTGATCTTCACCTGCCTGTTCACCTTCTTCGGCAAGCCGAGCACGACCGCGCGCGTCGACAAGATCGAAGCCAACAGCGCCGCTGCGAAGGCGGGTTTTCAGGTCGGCGACATCGTCACCGCGATCGACGGCAAGACCATCGGCAGCTTCTCCGACATGCAGCGCGTCGTTGGCGTCAATGCCGGCGTTCAGCTGAACTTCACCATCAAGCGCGGCGATGCCACGCTGCAAATGAAGGGCACGCCGGAGCAGCGCGAAGTAAAGGATCCGTTCGGCAACGCCCACCGGCTCGGCGTTTTGGGCATCACCCGCGCGACCGCGCCGGGCGATGTCGTGACCGAACGGGTCGATCCGGCAACCGCGATGTGGCTCGGCGTCAAGGAAACCTGGTTCGTGATCGATCGCACGCTGGCCTATATCGGCGGCGTCTTTACCGGCCGGGAAGCCGCCGACCAGGTCGGTGGCCCGATTCGGATTGCCCAGATTTCGGGGCAGGTGGCCACCATCGGCTTTACCGCGCTGGTGCACCTTGCAGCGGTGCTGTCGATCTCGATCGGCCTGTTGAACCTGTTCCCGGTTCCGCTGCTCGATGGCGGTCATCTTTTGTTCTATGCCGTGGAGGCGGTCCGGGGACGCCCGCTGTCGAATCGGGCTCAGGAGATGGGGTTCCGGATCGGACTGGGTTTGGTGCTGATGCTGATGGTGTTTGCGACCTATAACGACATCCTGCATCTGGCGGCATCGTGAAGCGGCTTTTTTGTGGCGTTGCCCATCGGCAACGTCTTGGAATGAAAATGGAATTGCGGAGCGATGTTCCGTTTGCCGCCTTGGGGAAATTGGCTACAAGACATGCGGAAAATGGGAATCTGCTGGTTCGTGGGGGTGCGGGCCAGCACAAGAATGACAAGGGCGCTTGGCGCATGATGTTTGGAATGCGAGTGCGGGGGGGCTTGTTGGCCGCCTCGATCATGTTCGCCGTGCCGGTGGCTGCCACGGTGGCGGGGGTGCTTTTTGCTGCGCCGGCTGCTGCCCAGACGGTGGCTTCGATCTCCGTGGAAGGGAATCGGCGCGTCGAAATCGAGACCATTCGCTCCTATTTCAAGCCGGGACCCGGCGGCCGCCTCGGGCAGGCCCAAATCGATGACGGCCTGAAGGCGCTGATCGAAACCGGCCTGTTCCAGGACGTGCGAATCAATCAGGCCGGCGGCCGGATCATCGTGGTCGTGGTCGAAAACGCTGTCATCGGGCGCATCGCCTTCGAGGGCAACAAGAAGGTCAAGGACGACCAGCTCTCGGCCGAAATCCAGTCCAAGCCGCGCGGCACGTTCTCGCGCCCGATGGTTCAGTCGGACGCCCAGCGTATCGCTGAAATCTACCGCCGCTCGGGCCGCTATGATGTCAGCGTCACCCCGGAAATCATTGAACAGCCGAACAACCGCGTCGACCTGATCTTCACGATCAGCGAAGGCGGCAAGACCGGCGTCAAGAACATCGAATTCATCGGCAACCGGTTCTATTCGTCCTACCGGCTGAAGGACGTCATCAAGACGCGCGAATCCAACCTCTTGAGCTTCCTCGGCGGCGCCGACGTCTACGATCCGGACCGGGTCGAGGCCGACCGTGACCTGATCCGCCGATTCTATCTCAAGAACGGCTTTGCCGACGTGCAAGTGGTGGCCGCGCTGTCCGAATACGATCCGGAGCGCAAAGGCTTCCTCGTCACCTTCAAGATCGAGGAAGGGCAGCAATACCGCGTCGCCACCGTCGATTTCCAGACCAGCATTGCAACCCTCGATGTGAACTCGATGCGCAGCTTCTCGCGTGTCAGCGTCGGATCGCTCTACAATGCCGAGGCGCTCGAAAAGTCCGTCGAGGAAATGCAGATCGAAGCCTCGCGGCGCGGCTATGCCTTCGCCATCGTGCGTCCGCGCGGCGATCGCAATTTCGAACAGCACACCGTCTCGATCGTGTACTCGATCGATGAAGGCCCGCGAACCTATATCGAGCGCATCAATATCCGGGGCAACACCAGGACCCGCGACTACGTGATTCGCCGCGAGTTCGACCTTTCGGAAGGCGACGCCTACAATCGCGCGCTCGTCGATCGTGCCGAACGCCGGCTGAAGAATCTCGACTTCTTCAAGACCGTGAAGATCATCACCGAGCCGGGGTCGTCCAGCGACCGTGTGGTCCTGATCGTCGATATAGACGAGAAGTCGACCGGCGACTTCTCGGTGTCGGGTGGCTATTCGACTACCGACGGCGCGCTCGCCGAAGTCAGTATCTCGGAACGCAACTTCCTCGGCCGCGGTCTGTATGCGAAGGCGGCTGTCACCTATGGCCAGTATGCGCGTGGTTACTCGCTGTCGTTCGTCGAGCCGTATCTGCTGGACTATCGCGTCGCGCTCGGCCTCGACCTGTTCCAGCGCCAGCAACTCGCCAACAGCTACATCTCGTATGGAACCAAGACGATGGGCTTCAGCCCGCGCCTCGGCTTCACCTTGCGCGAAGATCTGGCCTTGCAGCTGCGCTATTCGATCTATCAGCAGGAAATCCAGCTGCCGAGTTCGCTGTCGAACTGTAACAACAACCCGAACAACGGATTGCTGGCGTTCAACCCGTCGCCGGCCTGGGTGAATCTGAACGGTGTGCCGGCCGCGACCGCACTGGGCGCTACCGACGCCTCTGGCGTCGGCCTGTGGTGCTACAGCGACGGCGAAGCCTCGCTGCCGGTCCGCAAGGAGCTGCAGAGCGGCAGGACCTTGACCTCGTCGGTCGGCTATTCGCTGAACTACAACACCCTGGATAACAACAAGAACCCGACCACCGGCTTGCTGGTCGACTGGAAGCAGGACTTCGCCGGCATCGGTGGCGACGTTTCCTACGTCAAGTCCGCGATCGATGCGAAGTACTACACGCCGCTGGTCGCCGATATCGTCGGCTTGCTCCGTTTCCAGGGCGGCATGCTCAACCAGCTCGGCAACGACCAGCTGCGCATGCTCGATCACTTCCAGATGGGTCCCAACCTGGTCCGCGGCTTTGCGCCGAACGGCATCGGCCCGCGCGACATCAACCCCTACGGTACGGGTGACGCGCTCGGTGGCACCAAATATTGGGGCGCGTCGGCGGAATTGCAGATGCCGTTCTGGTTCTTGCCGAAGGAAGTCGGGCTCAAGGGCGCGATCTATGCTGACGCCGGCGGCCTGTTTGACTACCGGGGCACGACCTCGTGGGCGCAGACCGGTGAAGTCAACGTTCCCGGCTGCGTGCGGCCGACGACCAATCCGGCGACGCCGGGCACCTGCCTCGGCCTGCAGTATGACGAAGGCAATGTCGTCCGCAGTTCGGTCGGTGTCGGCTTGATCTGGGCGTCGCCGTTCGGTCCGCTGCGCTTCGACTATGCGGTTCCGATCACCAAGGGTAAGAATGACCGCACGCAGGAATTCAGGTTCGGCGGCGGCACATCGTTCTAAGCGTAGCGTTTTCAAGCGAAGTGGATTCCCGGTTCGCGTGAAGAAAACGCGTCAAAACAAAGAGAGGCGTCGGTTTTGATTATTCAGAACCGGGCCTCTGAAGCGACAGCCGGCCGGACTGCGACGGGTGGAATGGCGCAGCCGATGTTCTTCAAGCAACCGCCTTCGTCGACGCTGGCTGATATCGCCGCGTTGACGAAATCGGTATTGGTCGACCCCGCACATGGCGGCCATCTCATCCGGGGCCTCGCGTCGCTCGACGAGGCCGGCCCGATGCATCTGGCGTTCTTCGACAACCTCAAATACGCCGACCAGCTCGCCGCGACAAAGGCCGGTGCCTGCCTGGTCAGCCCGCGTTTTGAAGCGCAGGTACCGCCTCATGTCGCGGTGCTGCGGACCGCCCAGCCGTTCCGCGCGTTCGTGCAGATCGCGCGCCAGTGGCATGAAGACGCGCTGCGTCCACAGTCCTGGTTCGACAATGACGGAATTGCCCCGTCGGCGATCATCGACCCGTCAGCCCATCTGGAAGACGGCGTCATCGTCGATCCGCTGGCGGTGATCGGCCCTCGGGTCGAGATCGGGGCGGGAACGGTGATCGGTGCAGGGGCCGTGATCGGGGCCGAGGTGCGCATCGGCCGGGACTGCAATGTCGGTGCGCGTACCGCGATCCAGTTCTCCCTGATCGGCAACAACGTTTTGATCCACCCCGGCTGCAGCATCGGCCAGGACGGCTACGGCTTCATTTTCTTCGGTCCCGATGGCCATCTGAAGGTGCCGCAGACCGGCCGCGTCCTGATCCAGAACAATGTCGAGATCGGCGCCAACACCACCATCGACCGCGGCAGCCTGCGCGATACGGTCATCGGCGAGGGCACCAAAATCGACAATCAGGTCCAGATCGGCCACAACGTGACCATCGGCAGGCACTGCCTGCTCGCAGCCCAGATCGGGCTCGCGGGCAGCCTGACGATCGGGGACAATGTCGCGCTGGGCGCCAAGGTGGGCATCAATAACCATCTCAAGATCGGCGACGGTGCCCAGGTCACCGCCATGAGCGGGGTCAAGGACGACATCCCGCCCAATGGCCGCTGGGGCGGTTTTTTTGCAAAACCAACCAAACAGTGGTTTAGGGAGATTATTGCAGTGGAGCGACTGGCGCAGGACGCCGCCGATCCGAAGAACGAGGGACGGGAGTGATGGAGGAGGTGCCGGTCAGGTTTGAACTCGTTGATATCAACGAGATCCTCAAGACGCTTCCGCATCGTTTTCCGATGCTGCTGATCGACCGGGTGATCAACATCCGCACCGATTACTCCGGCATCGGCGTCAAGAACGTGACCTTCAACGAGCCGGCGTTTCAGGGACATTTCCCGGAACGGCCGGTCTATCCCGGCGTGATGATGATCGAGGCCATGGCGCAGACCGCCGGCGTGATCGGCATCAAGTCGGTCGAAGGCACCGAGAAGCCGCGCGCGGTGTACTTCCTGACCATCGACAAGTGCAAGTTCCGCAAACCCGTGCTGCCCGGCGACACCATCGAATACCACATGCGCTCGATCGGCCGCCGCAAGGCGATGTGGTGGTTTCACGGCGACGCCAAGGTCAATGGCGCCGTGGTCGCCGAGGCTGACGTCGGCGCGATGCTCACGGATTAATTCGGGCAAGCGAAGCGAGCGCCCGACGCTGGCCTGATATGGCGGTTGAAGAACCCGCCCATCGACGGCGCGCCCAGCAAGGCGTCGTAAGTCTCGGCCGGCAGATCGCAATACTGGTCGTAGGCTCCCTTGACCGCGACGATCAGATGGCGCCTCGCGCGGTCGTAGCAAACGCGTTGCACGATGCTGCTGCGGGTGATGTCACGGCACTCGAAACTGTTCAGGTCGATGCTGCTGCGGCCGACGACATCGATCGTTTCGGAAACGACCGGCGTGGCCAGCAGGTGCATGAAAATCGCCGCGGCAACTCGGACCATGGTGTCACAAATGCTGAAACAAGCCGAGATCATACGTCACTGGACAGATCAGGCAAAGTCGCGGTAACCACCGGAAAACCCGACGATTTAGCGTCTTCCTTGTTAACGAATGGCCGGACCTGTCCTGATGAGCATGATCGATCCCACCGCGCGGATTGAAGATGGCGCTGTGATCGGCGAGGGCACCTCGATCGGTCCCTATTGCATCATCGGGCCTCACGTCGTGATCGGCGCCAATTGCAAGCTGATCGGCCATGTGCACATCACGGCGCGGACATCCATCGGCGACGGCTGCACGATCTATCCGTTCGTCTCGCTCGGCACCCCGCCGCAATCGCTGAGCTATCGCGGCGAACTGACCAGGCTTGAAATCGGCGCCGGCTGCACCATCCGCGAATCCGTCACCATGAACGCCGGCACCGTTGCCGGCGGCGGCGTCACGCGGGTCGGCGAGCGCGGCTACTTCATGAACTGCAGCCATGTCGGTCATGATTGCCAGGTCGGCAATGACGTGATCTTCGCGACGTCCGCGACACTCGGCGGCCATTGCGAGATCGGCGATTTCGTCTTCATCGGCGGGCTTTCCGCCGTGCATCAGTTCACCCGGATCGGGCCGCAGGTGATGGTCGGCGGCGTCTGCGGCGTGCGCGGCGACGTCATCCCGTTCGGCCTCGTCAACGGCCAGTATGCGAGCCTCGAGGGCCTCAACATCATCGGCATGAAGCGGCGCAAATTCACCAAGGACCGGCTCGTCACGGTGCGCGCGTTCTATCAAAAGCTGTTCCATGGCCCCGGCATCTTTGCCGAGCGGCTGAGCGAGGTTCAGCCGCTGGCGGCGGACGATCCGGCGATCGCGGAAATCCTTGCCTTCATCGATGCGGGCAAGCATCGCGCGCTGTGCCTGCCGGCCGACGACGCTCATAAATCCTGATGACGGGATCGCCGCAGCCCATGAGTTCAGCGGCTTCAGAGATTTCTTCGCCGGTCGGCGTGATCGCGGGCGGTGGCGCCATGCCGTTCGCGGTCGCGGATTCGCTTGCCGCTCGCGGCATCGCGCCGGTGCTGTTCGCGCTGCGGGGCTCCTGTGACCCGGTCCGGGCCGAACGTTTCCGCCATCACTGGATTTCGGTCGGGCAGATCGGCCGGGCGAAAAAGCTGTTGCGCAGCGAAGGCTGCCGCGACCTGATCTTCATCGGCACGCTGCTGCGGCCGGCGCTGTCGGAAATCAGGCTGGACTGGGGGACGATCCGCGTTATCGGCCCTATCCTGGCGGCGTTTCGCGGCGGCGACGACCATCTGCTGTCGGGGATCGGCCGGATTTTCGAGCAGGACGGCTTTCGCATGGTCGGCATCAGGCAGGTTGCCCCTGATATGCTGATGCCCGAGGGGCGGATTGCCCGCGCAACGCCGGATCCGGCCGGCACCGCCGACATCGAGAAGGGGCGGGAGGTGTTGCGCGCGCTAAGCCCGTTCGACATCGGCCAGGCCGTCGTGGTGATCGACGGTCACGTGGTGGCGGTGGAAGACATCGAGGGCACCGACAGGCTCTTGGCGCGCGTGGCGCGCTTGCGCAGCGAGGGCCGCATCCGCGCCAGCACGGGCCGTGGTGTGCTGGTCAAGGCGCCCAAGACCAGCCAGGATTTGCGCTTCGACCTGCCGACGGTGGGGGCAACGACGGTCGAAGGCGCGGCCAAGGCAGGGCTTGCCGGCATTGCCATCATTGCCGGACAAACCATCGCGGCGGACGCGCAGGCCATGATCGATGCGGCCGACAGCGCCGGCCTCTTCATCCAGGGGCTGCCGGCGTGATGCCGCCGCGTCCGACCACCGACACGGTGCGCAAGATCGTCCTGATCGCGACGGAGGAATCCGGCGATCGCCTCGGCGCCAATCTCATGAAAGTGTTGCGCCAGCGCCTCGGCGACGCGGTGCAGTTCGAAGGCGTCGGCGGCCGCGCGATGGCGCGCGAGGGCATGAATTCGTGGTTTCCGATCGAGGAACTCTCGATCATCGGCCTTGCCGCCGTGGTCAAGCAATTGCCGAAGATCCTGCGGTTGATCAAGCAAACCGCCGCTGCGGTCACGGAGGCTGCGCCCGACATTCTCGTCATCATCGACAGCCCCGATTTCACCCACCGCGTGGCGAAGCGTGTCCGCGCCAGCGATCCCGACATTCCGATCGTCGACTATGTCTCGCCCTCGGTCTGGGCGTGGCGGTCGGGCCGCGCCCGCGCGATGCTGACTTATGTCGATCACGTGCTGGCTTTGCTGCCGTTCGAACCAGAGGCGTACCAGAGGCTTCGCGGGCCGCCCTGCAGCTATGTCGGCCATCCCCTGACCGAACAGCTCGCCTCGCTCCGGCCCACCTCTGAGGAGCGACAGCGGCGCGACGCGCCGCCGCCGGTACTGCTGGTGCTGCCGGGAAGCCGCCGCAGCGAGATCCGCCACCACATGGCGGTGTTCGGCCAGGCGCTGGCGCGGCTCAATGCCGAGGGCGTCGCGTTCGAGCTGATCCTGCCGACCATGCCGCATCTGCAGGAGGCAGTCGCGGAAGCGCTGAAGACCTGGACGGTGCAGCCCCGCGTCGTGATCGGCGAACAGGAGAAGCGGGCCGCGTTCCGGATCGCGCATGCGGCACTGGCAAAATCCGGCACCGTAACGCTCGAGCTTGCACTATCAGGCGTGCCGATGGTGACGGCCTACCGCACCGGCGCGACGGAAGCCTGGATCCTGCGGCGGGCGATCAATGTGAGTTCGGTGATCCTGGCCAATCTCGTGATCGGCGAAAATGTCGTTCCCGAATTCCTGCAGCAGGACTGCACGGCGGAAAAACTATCGCAGGTGTTGCGCGAGTTGCTTGGCGAGTCGACACTGCGTCGAAAGCAGCTCGAAGCCTTCGCGAAAATCGACCGGATCATGTCGACCGGCAACACGCCGCCGAGCGCCCGCGCCGCCGATATCGTGCTCGCGACGATGCGCAAGGCGCGGCGGTAGAGCGTTTTCCAGCGAAGTGGACGCCGGTTCGCGTTAAGAAAACGCGTCAAACCAAGAATCTAGAGCCCCGTTCCGATACAATCGGAACGGAAAAGGCTCTAGCGCTAACCCTTCGGTGCCGAACCTTCCGGCCACTCCGGCAATTGATCCTTCGGGTCGAACCACGTCGCGCAATCCGATCGCCAGATGTGTGCGACGGCCCGCTTGGTGATCGGTGTGTCCAGACACCCCATCCGCAGCAGGATGTTGCCGGTGCCGGCGCGCTCGGCGACGATTTGCGAGCCGCATTGCGTGCAGAAATAGCGCTGCTTGCCGGGCGAGGATTCAAAACCCCGGAGCAGGGTTTCGCCTTTGGTCCAGCGAAAGCGGTCGCGCGGGACGCTGGTCACCGTCGAGAACGCCGAGCCATGCGCCTTGCGGCAGGTGGCGCAGTGGCAGTGCACGATGGCGCCGGGTTCGGCGTCCACCTCATAGGCCACGCTTTTGCACATGCAGCTTCCGGTGAGCATGAGGGTCTCCTGGAATCGTAGGGTGGGTGGAGCGCAGCGATACCAACCAACTTTCTTCGGCTTGGCGGTGGGTATCGCTGCGCTCCATACAAAAAAAGCCGGAAGCGACTAACGCATCCGGCTTTCTTCGGTCTCGTATCCGTCAGGCCTTACTTGCGCTTGCCCATCTCGACGTAGTCGCGGCGGGCGACGCCGGTGTAGAGCTGGCGCGGACGGCCGATCTTCTGCTGCGGATCCTCGATCATCTCGCTCCACTGGCTGATCCAGCCGACGGTGCGGGCGACCGCGAACAGCACGGTGAACATCGAGGTCGGGAAGCCCATCGCCTTCAGCGTGATGCCCGAATAGAAGTCGACGTTCGGGTAGAGCTTGCGGTCGATGAAGTAGGGATCGCTCAGCGCGATCTTTTCCAGCTCCAGCGCGACCTTCAGCATCGGGTCGTCGCCATGGCCGGTCTCGGCCAGCACGGCGTGACACATCTTCTGCATGATCTTGGCGCGCGGATCGTAGTTCTTGTAGACGCGATGTCCGAAGCCCACCAGGCGGACTTCCGAATTCTTGTCCTTCACCTTGGCGATGAACTCGGGAATCTTGTCGACCGTGCCGATCTCGGCCAGCATCGCCAGCGCAGCTTCGTTGGCGCCGCCATGCGCCGGTCCCCACAGGCAGGCGATGCCCGCGGCGATACAGGCGAACGGATTGGCGCCGGAAGAGCCGGCGATACGCACCGTCGAGGTCGAGGCGTTCTGCTCATGGTCGGCGTGCAGGATGAAGATCTTGTCCAGCGCGTCAGCCAGCACCGGGTTGATCTTGTAGTCCTCGCAGGGGACGGCAAAGCACATGTTGAGGAAGTTCTCGGCAAAGGTGAGCGAGTTCTTCGGGTACACGAAGGGCTGGCCGACGGTATATTTGAAGGCCATCGCCGCCAGCGTCGGAACCTTGGCGATCATGCGCATCGAGGCGATCATGCGCTGCTTCGTATCGTTGATGTCGGTGCTGTCGTGATAGAACGCGGCCAGCGCGCCGACGGCCGCGACCATGATGGCCATCGGATGGGCGTCGCGGCGGAAGCCCTGGAAGAAGCGGGCCATCTGTTCGTGAACCATGGTGTGATGGATCACGCGGTGGTCGAAATCTTCCTTCTGCGCCTTGGTCGGAAGGTCCCCGTACAGCAGCAGATAGCAGGTCTCGAGGAAATCGCCCTTTTCGGCGAGCTGCTCGATCGGATAGCCGCGGTATTCCAGGATGCCGGCGTCGCCGTCGATATAGGTGATCTTCGACTGGCAGCTGCCGGTGGAGGTGAAGCCGGGGTCGTAGGTGAACATCCCGGCCTGGCCGTAGAGCTTGGCGATGTCGATGACATCCGGCCCCACCGTGCCGCTCAGGATCGGGAAATCGTAGGTCTTGTTACCTACCGTTAGCGTTGCGGTCTTGTTGCTGGATTTTGCGTCCATCGTGTAGTCCCCGATGAAATCGTTGCGAAAACCGGCTGTTCCTGATGCCATTCTCTGGGGCGAAAAGGGGCAGGCCGGATTGTCTAGAAGGCGGCTGGAAAGGGGTAGCTTATTGCCCTGTGCACTGCAAGATGGCCGCCGCTAGCACATAGCAGGGGTTCATCCCGCGGCTTGATCGCCGAGCCGGGCCAGGCATTGATCCCGCCCCAGCACCGCCAGCACGTCGAAGATTCCGGGCGACGTCGTCCGCCCTGTCAGCGCCACCCGCAGCGGCTGGGCGACCGCGCCCAGCTTGAGGTTATTCTGCTCGGCGAAATTCCGCATGGCGGCTTCGGTGGTTTCCGAATTCCAGTCGGTGACGGCCTCCAGCGCATCGCGCAGCTTGCCGATCAAACCGCGGGTTTCCGGCGTCAGCAGGGCGGCCGCTTTCGGCTCGAGCTCGAGCGGACGGTCGGCAAAGATGAAGTAGGAGCCCGCGATCAATTCGAGCAGCGTCTTGGCGCGCTCTTTCAGGCTCGGCATTGCCCGCAGCAATTGCGCCCGCGTGGTGTCGTTGAGCTTGGCCTTCAGTTCGGCGCCATCAGGAACGTGATCCAGCAGCTGCTCGAACATGGTCACGAGCGCTTGATCGTCGGCCTGGCGGATGTAGTGGCCGTTGAGGTTTTCAAGCTTGGCGAAATCGAAGCGCGCCGCCGAACGGCCGATGGCGGGCAGGTCGAACGCGGCGATCATCTCCTCCGTCGAGAAAATCTCCTGGTCGCCATGGCCCCAGCCGAGCCGGACCAGGTAATTGCGCAGCGCCGCCGGCAGATAGCCGAGTGCGCGGTAGGCCTCGACCCCGAGCGCGCCATGACGCTTCGACAGCTTCGCGCCATCGGCCCCATGGATCAGCGGGATATGGGACATGTTCGGAAGCGTCCAATCCAGCGCGTCGTAGATCTGCTTCTGGCGCGCGGCGTTGATCAAATGATCGTCACCCCGGATCACGTGGGTGACGCCCATGTCGTGGTCGTCGACCACGACCGCCAGCATGTAGGTCGGGTTGCCGTCGCCGCGCAGCAGCACGAGATCGTCGAGGTTCTCGTTCTGCCAGACCACGCGGCCCTGGACCTGATCCTCGATCACGGTCTCGCCGGTCTGCGGCGCCTTGAGGCGGATGGTGGGCTTCATGCCCGCGGGCGCCTCCGACGGGTCACGGTCGCGCCACAGGCCGTCATAGAGGCGGGTGCGGCCCTCGGCGCGGGCCTTCTCGCGCATCGCCGTCAGTTCCTCCGGCGTGGCGTAGCAGCGATAGGCGCGGCCGCTGGCGAGCAGGGACTCGGCGGCCTCGCGGTGGCGGGCGGCGCGGCTGAACTGGTAGATGACGTCGCCGTCCCAACCGAGCTCCAGCCACTTCAATCCGTCGAGGATCGCGGCAATCGCCGGCTCGGTCGACCGCTCGCGGTCGGTATCCTCGATCCGCAGCAGCATCTTGCCGCCGTGTTTCTTGGCGTAGAGCCAGTTGAACAGCGCGGTGCGGGCGCCTCCGATGTGCAGGAAGCCGGTCGGCGAGGGGGCAAAGCGGGTGACGACGGAATCGGTCATGATTGGGGCAGGCCTATGCGTGAACGGCCGTGGTGTATAGCAGGACGGTGCATAACTAAAGTCTCGCCGTTAAAGTCAGGCTTTAGTGCTGCCTTGGCCAAAGCAGGCTTGGCGGGCCGGGGCGAATTTGGCAGAAGGGCCGCTTACCGAGCGGGAACACGTAATGACCACAGAACCGGCAGCGGCAGAAGCAGGGCGCGATTTCATTCGCGACATCGTCCAGGCCGACCTCGACACCCAGAAGCACAGCCGGATCGTGACCCGATTTCCGCCGGAGCCGAACGGCTACCTGCATATCGGCCACGCCAAGTCGATTGCCCTTAATTTCGGCATCGCGCAGGAGTTTGGCGGCAAGTGCCATCTGCGCTTCGACGACACCAATCCGACCAAGGAAGAGCAGGAATATATCGATTCCATCCAGGCCGACGTGCGCTGGCTCGGCTACGACTGGGGAACCGATCTCTACTACGCCTCTGACTATTTCGAGCGGCTCTACGACTGGGCGGAAGGCCTGATCAAGGCCGGCCATGCCTATGTCGACGACCAGTCGCAGGAGGAAATCCGCGTCAGCCGCGGCACGCTGACGGAACCCGGCAAGAACAGCCCGTTCCGCGACCGCCCGGTGGACGAGAACCTCGATCTGTTTCGCCGCATGAAGGCCGGCGAATTCCCGAACGGCACCCGCGTGCTGCGCGCCAAAATCGACATGGCCTCCGGCAACATCAACATGCGCGATCCCGTGCTGTACCGGATCCTGCACGCCCATCATCCGCGCACCGGCGACAAATGGTCGATCTATCCGAGCTACGACTACGCCCACGGCCAGTCGGACGCCATCGAAGGCATCACCCATTCGATCTGCACGCTGGAGTTCGAGGATCACCGGCCGCTCTATGAATGGCTGCTCGACAAGCTGCCGGTGCCGTCAAAGCCGCGGCAGTATGAATTCGCCCGGCTCAACATCACCTACACGCTGCTTTCGAAGCGGGTGCTGACGCAGCTCGTGCGCGAGGGACATGTCGCCGGCTGGGACGATCCGCGGATGCCGACCGTCGCCGGCCTGAAGCGGCGCGGCGTGCCGCCGGCAGCGGTGCGCGAATTCGTCAAGCGCATCGGGGTGGCGAAATCCAACAGCGTGGTCGATGTCGGCATGCTGGAATTCTGCATCCGCGAACTGCTCAACAAGACGGCCGAGCGCCGCATGGCGGTGCTGCGGCCGCTGAAGGTCGTGATCGAGAATTATCCTGAAGGCCAGGTCGAGGAGCTCGAGGCCGTCAATCACCCTGACAATCCCGATGCCGGCACCCGCCGCATCGCGTTCGGCCGCGAACTCTATATCGAGCAGGACGATTTCATGGAGAACCCGCCGAAGAAATTCTTCCGGCTTTCTCCGGGCAACGAAGTGCGGCTGCGCTACGCCTATTTCATCAAATGCACCGGCGTGATCAAGAATGACGCCGGTGAAGTGGTCGAGCTGCGCTGTACCTATGATCCTGCCACCAAGGGCGGCAACGCGCCCGATGGACGCAAGGTGAAGGCCACCATGCACTGGCTGCCGGCGGCGCAGTCGCGGCCTGCTGAAATCCGCGTCTACAACCAGCTATTTGCAAAACCGAGCCCCGACGCCGGCAATTTCGCCGCCGACATCAACCCGCAGTCGCTGGAAGTGCTGTCCGACGCGCGGATTGAGGTCGGCGTCGCCGAAAGCAATTCGAACGAGGTGATGCAGTTCGAGCGGCAGGGCTATTTCGTGCGCGACCAGGATTCGACGCCGGACAAACCAGTGTTCAACCGCACCATCGGCTTGCGCGACACGTTTGCCAAGGAAGTCGCCAAGGGCTGAGAAGGGCTGACGTCGCTTCAAAACGATTGGATATTCCGATGCACAGCGCGGCCGACGACATCGCATCCGGCACCATGGCGAAGTGGGCCGCGGCGTTCAGCAGGCTGGACGCCGACGCGCTCGCTTCGCTCTATTCGAGGCACGCGCTGTTCTTCGGCTCGAACCCGAAACTCTATCGCGGACGCGACGGCGTCACGGCCTACTTCAAGGGATTGCCGCGGTGGCGGACGTCGGCCGTCCAGTTCACCGATGTCGTGGCCGAGCAGGCCGGACCCGATTTGGTCAATGTCGCCGGCACGGCGTCGTTCGACGCCGATGAAGGCGCCGTAAAACTGTCGGTCAAGATCACCTGGGTGATCGCCCGCGAAGACGGCGACTGGAAAATCGTCAGCCATCACGTGTCGTCGAAGGCGCCGTTGATCCAGCAATAGGGACGCTGCGGCGTTCGCCCGTCAATTTCGCTGGACGATGCATTCTCCGCCGGCGGCCTTCAGGCTCTCGCACAAATCGAACGCTTCGTCGGCGGTCGAAAACGGGCCGACCATAGCGCGGTAGAGAACGCCGTGATTGCCGTCCACGCGTTTGACGATGGGGGCGCGTGATCCCAACACGGCGGGAAATTTGGTCTGCAGTACCTGATAGGAAGCCAGCGCGTCCGCTTCATTGTTCTGGGCGGATACCTGACAGCATAGCCCGGACCCGACGGCGCCGTTGCAGCCGGGAGAGCCGGATTCCCGGCACCGAAAGCGACCTTGAATGCATTGGTGCCGGGCGTTCCTTTTTCGATCGCGATGATGGCGCGGCGACCGCTGGAATACACCATCGGAATATCGAACCATGTGCGATCGAGCAGCAACTGCAGGTTCTTGACGCGGTCTGCAGGGACATCCGACAGGCCCACCATGAAGAAGTAGTCGGTGACCTTGACCGCGACGGCGGCGAGCGGAGCGCCACGGCTCTGTTCGCTCGATTTCGTCAGCAGTCCCGGAACGCTGCTGACGGCAATATCCGGTGGCAGGGTAAATCTCAGTTCCGCGGTGTGGCTGGCTGGCAGGGATTTGTCGGTATTGCGCCGGAATGACAGCGTCAGCTTGAGCTTGCGCCATGGAATCTCGACGTCGGCGTAGACGGCCAATTCGTCAGGCTGACCCGCGCCTTGATTGGGACGGTACGCCACGAGACCGAGCCTTCATATTTGGTGCCCTTGGGATCGGAAGGGTCCTCGTCATACAGCACAGCCCGCTGGGGGATATTGTTTTCCGATGCGGCCTTTGCGGTGCAGTTTGCAAGCAATGCAAACGAAGCGACGGCGAAGGTAAGAAGGAGGCGGCGGCGAGCCGCGTTGCCCGTTCGCCGCCAAACGCGGACAGCAAGTCTGGATTTTTGCATCTGAGCCGGGGTCTCGTACAACCATAAAGTGAAGTGAAATTATCGCTGCCGGAGGGCTTCAACAAGCCGCAATGCGTACCCGTTCCGCTGGCCCGCGAGACGTCGACACTGGTCAGGCCCACGCAGCCTGCGTCCTGCTGCAGCGCACTTGCAAGAGCGTTTTTGGGGTGATGGGCGGCCAGGGTGGGACGACGGCGCCGGGGGCAGCAGCAGCGTCAACACAACGCAGGTTGAGGAACGCGTTTTTCAGCGCGGCGCCACCATATTCATGGAGGAGAGGAGGTGAGTATCATGCGCATTCAACACTGGCAGGACGTTGCCAGCCTGGTGGTGGGTGTCTGGCTGGTCGTGTCGCCGTTCGCCCTGGGCATGGCTGGGGCAGAAGTCGTGATAACTATCGCCCTTGGCTTGTGCGTCATTCTGTTTGCCGTAGAGGGATTCGTCATTCCCTCCTATCTGGAGGAATGGGGAGAGATCCTCATCGGTTTGGCTCTGGTGGCGGTACCTTGGACGGTCGGCTACGAGTCGGTATCGGCCACGGCAAGCAGTGTGGCCTCAGGCATATTGGTGATTTTGCTTGCAGCCTGGGAACTAGCGA
Source organism: Bradyrhizobium sp. AUGA SZCCT0160 (assembly GCF_018130105.1). Lineage (NCBI taxonomy): Bacteria > Pseudomonadati > Pseudomonadota > Alphaproteobacteria > Hyphomicrobiales > Nitrobacteraceae > Bradyrhizobium > Bradyrhizobium sp. AUGA SZCCT0160. The sequence goes on along the minus strand of NZ_JAFCMD010000006.1, from coordinate 12,422 downwards.
CCGATCGCGATTTCAGCACCTGGTGGCACGATCGCTGGCATCATCCAGCCAGCTGAGAAGGGTGGTTGCCGAGCCTTTGGCCCGACCGTTATCTACTTGCGGTCGGGAGGAGAGGAATTGGCTCGGCGACGTGGGCCGGGATTTGAATTGCCACGTGCGGGTGCGCGACGCGACAGGCCAACATTCCAAGTAGCGGCCGCGACGCCTGGTCTCAGAGGAGCGTTGAACCACCTGAGAAAAGCTCCAGCGGCCTTCATGCCGCGAGCTTTCAATGCCTCTGTCCCCTCTGTCAGGGATCGGAGGCGCGACAGCAGTCTAATCCCCAATCGCACCTTCTGAGACTTTCGGCTCAATCGGCTGGACGACGGGCGGACATTCTTTCGTCCGCATTTCGCATCTGTTCCACTCACCCGCGGATAGCCGCTTCCAGTAGATTTGTGAAAACAGGCATACTCCAAGGCGTGGGATGGCGGAGCAGGGCGGAACGCCGGGCAGCAGGAGAGGCTACGCCGGCAGGGGGCGGCGCCGGCCGGCGGATTGCTCCCGTCGCGTCTTTCGAACTGGCCGCCGTTCATCGAGACTCTGCGCACATGGGTGCGCGCGGAGGCGGGGGCTGCTGCTGCCCTGTCTATGATAGCGGACCAAATTCCGCATCGTAGCGTAACGACGCCATGTGTCCGACCGGTCAGTTGAGGCCATGACCCCGCCTGTGCGGCGGTCAAAGCTTGAACAACGATCGCAGAAAATTCTGCACATCCGCTGTCGCTTGCTCGCGCGCCGCGGGATTGTAACCAAACGACCCCTCCGACACCACGCATGGCGATCCCGTTCCTGCCGGGCCGCCGGTCACCACGTCGATGATCTTGTCGTCTTGCTCGAGAAACGTACACTTGCTGTAGTTCAGGAAGCCGGTCGCCGTTTGACGGTTGGCGAGATCGGCGTTGTCAAACCAGTGCTTGGCGCCGACGTATTCGAACAGGGCGACGTCACGGCCGGCATTGCGGAGCCGTGCGACGTACTCCCTGCAGCGGCCGATGATCGTCGCGTCGTCGGCTGCGCCATGAAAGATCCGTATCGGGACATCGGCCACGCGATCTTCATCGATGAGCTTGATATGACAGCCTGTGGGGTAAAACGCGAGATGGGCTGCAAAGGGTGACAGCCCGGGACCGTAGCGTTGCTGGAACCGCAGGGAGGCTGCCCAGAGCGCGTTGCGGCCACCGAAGGAAAATCCCAACACCGCAATTCGTGAAGGGTCGATGCGCGGATGCACTGCCAGAAGATCCCGTGCGCGATAGACATCGGTGAGCACGCTGGCCGTGCTTATTGTGTGAGGACCTGAGCAGACTCGCGGAATACTCCTCCCGACAAAACTATTGACGACGAACGTAGCGACGCCGAGTTGAATGAGACTTTCCGCCCAGTACGTCTCCGCTCCCGTGATGCCCGAACAACCATGCGTTATGACGACGGCAGGAACCCGGTCCGTAGTCTCCGGAAGCCTCAGAATACCAAAGATCATTGCCGGCGACCCCTCCTGCGGGGCGGCCATAAAAGGAGGCGTAAACAGGCTGCCGGGGAAGGTAACGCTTTGGAAATTTACTATTTCAATGCGGCCTTGGGAAACAGCGGCGTGCGGGGCCCGGAGTGCGAACGCTGCCGTGCCAACCAGCACGGACGACGCGCGGCTCAAGGTAGGGATCATAGGGCGCCGATATCGTTGCGCGCATGAAGTGAAGAGCCGGGTGGCTAAAATCTTGCGCAAGAGTCCGATGATCGCCCGTCGCATCAAGCACCTCGCCGAAGTCAGGGTTGAACGGCGCTGAATGTCAGAAGGCAGTGTTGACTCACCCGCGACCAAGTTGATGGCCGAGAGGCCATGGCGCAGCAGCGGGCATTGATCACGAAAACAGAAAAGTGCCTATCAGCAAACCGGCTGCAAATGACCAGAGTCCCAGAGTACAAATCGAGACCACGCGGACAAGAATACGGAAGTCGTCGTCCGGCGCGATTTCGTGCGATCGGTCCGTCATTTCAGCCACCGCCTGCGTTGGCCGCTAGGTTAAGGGCTAGGATCGCTGTTTCCGTCGAAAAATAGGCAAAAAATGGGCAATCAAGCTTGCAGATTCAGGTGAAAACCAGATCAACCGTTGCTCAAAGTCACCAGCCGCACCGCGATCTGCGGCGACAAGGCGAATCATTTTGACTGTGCAGCGGGGCGAGTTGCTTACTTGAGCAACCCTGAGAGATCGCCAATGTTCGAGGCCATTGCAGCACTTCTCATAATTCTCAGCGTCGGCATCCTTGTCGCTCACGCGCTGGACGCCTACAGGTCGTGGAAATAGTGCAGCTTGGGGCCGTGCGGGTCACGGTTGCAGGAGCGCGCGCCTTACTGATCTATTTGAGATTCCGCTTGGACATGGCGGCAGGAGATGCTCCGGACATTAACCGGCCGGACCACTAAGCCTTCGCGGTCGTCGGGTTGCCGTCAGGCGACGACGAGGCTTGCGGTGCGCCTCACTTCGCCAGCCCCAGCGACTTCAGCGCCTTGCCGTTGCTCTCGTCGTCGGCCTTCATGAACTCGCCATACCTTGCCGCATCCAGATAGATCATGTCGAAGCCGCGCCGGGTCATGAAATCCTTGAACTCGTCGCTGTCCCAGGCCTTCTTGATCGCGGCCTCATACGTCTTGGCGATCTCTGGCGGCAGGCCCTTGGGCGCCGCAAAGCCGCGCCACACGCCCTTGTGAACCTTGTGACCGGTCGCCTCCTCGGTGGTCGGCACGTCAGGGAAGTTCGGCGCGCGCTTGGGCGAGAAGAAGGCGAGGCTGCGGATACGCCCCGCCTTGATCAGTGCCTCGGCTTCCGGCATCGAGCACGCGACGAAGTCGACGCCGCCGGCGGCCAGATCCGTCAGCGCGGTCGCAGCGCCCGTGGACGGCACCCAGCGGATCGAGGTCGGCGAAACGCCGTCGGCCTGCATCAGGCCGGCGAGCGCGACATGCCAGCTTCCGCCTTGCCCGGTGCCCGAAGCCGCCACCTTGTTCGGGTTCGCCTTGATATGCGCGAACAGCTCCTTGACGTTCTTGTAGGGCGAGTCCGCCTTGACGTGGATCGCGGCGAAGTCCTGGTTGACCAGCCCGAGCGGCGTGAACTTCTCGAACGTAAGATCGGTAAGCCCCGCCCAGTGCATCAGGGTGATCTCCAGCGTGATGAGGCCGAACGTGTAACCGTCGGGCGCTGCCGTCGCGATCGCCTGGTGGCCGACCACGCCCGATCCGCCGGTGCGGTTCACGACGTTCACCGGCTGCTTGAGATCGCGCTCCATGATGTTGGCGATCTGGCGCGCGACCGCGTCGGTGCCGCCGCCGGCGGCCCACGGCACGATCAGCGTGATGGGTCGCTCCGGGAAAGCCGCTTGCGCGTTGCCGGCGCCGAGCAGGCTTGCGGCTGCAAGCCAAGCAAGGGCAACATTTCTGGCCAGACTCTTGGCATCGCGGATTATTTGGCGAAGCATTCGCAAACCCTCCCCATTTTGTTTTTGATGCGCCGGGCATTGCACCGCGGCGCGCACTTTTTGCGCTACCCGCCATTCGGGCGGCGGAGCGCCGGCATGTCAAGGGGAAGTGCCGGCACGGGGCGCGGCGAGGCACCGGCGACGCCCTTGCAAAAGGCCCGATCACCTCGTTCTGCGACATCACGGCAGGATGAGCGGCGGCGCCTTTCCCCGATATTCCACTTCCGTTCTGCTAGCCGACACCTCACACCTTCCGGTAGCTTTGTGTCCGCGAGCGTATCGTGTGGGTAGCTTGATGTCGGAGCAGGGCAACACGCCGGGCCAAAGGCGAGGCTACGCCGGCACGTGGCCGCCGCGTGGGGCGGCGCCGGTCGGCGGTCTCGCGCCCCGGCGTCTTGCGCTGTGGGCGCCGCTGATCGAGACCTTGCGGCAATGGGCGCGCGCGGAGGCGGGGGCGGGGCGTTTGCTGCCCTGGGTGCCCGTCGCGTTCGGCACCGGCATCGCCTTGTATTTTGCCGCCGACCACGAGCCGGTGCTGACGGTCGTGGCGGTTACCGCCATCACGCTGTGCGCGGCGGCGTTCCTGCTGCGGCGGCACAAGGTGTTTCCGATCGCAGTCATGATCGCGGCCGTCGCCGCCGGCTTTGCGATCGCTACCTGGAAGACGGCGCGGATCGCGCATGGCGTGCTGGCGCGGCCGATGTTTTCGGTGTCGCTGACGGGATATGTCGAGACCCGCGACATCCGCGAACGCACCGACCGTTTTGTGCTGCGCGTCGTGACCATGGAGAGCGCGCGCGACGCGACAAAAATCGAACGCGTGCGGCTGTCGGTCAAGAAGGGCACCGCGCCTGACGTCGGCAGCTTTGTCGAATTGAAGGCGCGGCTGTTGCCGCCGATGTCGCCGCTCCGGCCCGGCAGCTACGATTTCGGCCGCGACATGTTCTTCTCCGGCATCGGCGCCTCCGGCTTTGTGATGGGTGCGATCAAGGCCGCGGAAGCGCCTGATGGCGGCGGGTGGAAGCTGCGCTATTCGGCGTTCATGCAAGGCATGCGGGATGCGATCGACGCGCGGATCCGGACCGTGCTGGAAGGCGACAAGCGCGCGATCGCGACCGCGCTTTTGACCGGCCGGCGCGACGCGATCTCCGAGCCCGTCAATGAGGCGATGTTCATCTCCGGACTTGGCCATGTGCTGTCGATATCGGGCTATCACATGGCTGTCGTCGCGGGCGTCGTGTTCTTTGCGGTACGGGCGCTGCTGGCGCTGTTCCCGACGCTCACGGTTGGCTTTGCGATCAAGAAATGGTCGGCGGTGGCGGCACTCGCAGCATCCGCGTTTTATCTGCTGCTGTCGGGGGCTGAAGTCGCGACCCAGCGTTCATTCTTCATGACGGCTGTGGTGCTGATCGCCGTCATGGTCGACCGCCGCGCCATCACGTTTCGAACGCTCGCGGTGGCGGCGCTCATTGTCCTGACCATTGCACCCGAGGCGCTGGTGCATCCGAGCTTCCAGATGTCGTTTGCGGCGACGCTGGGGCTGGTGGCGCTGGTGCAGCTCGGCATGCCGCGCCTGTTCGCGCAGCCGGATCATTCCGCGACCGCGCAGGTGGCGCTGTGGGGCGGCCGCGAGATCACGATGCTGCTGCTGGCCTCGCTGGTGGCGGGCCTCGCCACCACGCCTTATGCGGCGTTTCATTTCCACCGGGTGACGCCCTACGGCGTGCTCGCCAATCTGGCCGCGATGCCGGTGGTCTCGGCGCTGGTCATGCCGGCGGGATTGTTCGGGCTGGTCTTCATGCCGTTCGGCTTCGACGGCATCTGCTGGTGGGTGATGGGCGTCGGCATCGACTGGATGATCGTTGTCACGCAATGGGTCGCGGCCTTGCCGGGCGCGGTCGGCCGTGTGCCGGCGTTCGGCATCGGCCCGCTGATTGCGGCGAGTATCGGCATCATCCTGCTCGGCCTGTTACGAACGCCGCTGCGCTATACCGGCGCGGCCGTGGTGCTGGTGGCGGCGGTGTGGGCGGCGAGGGTGCCGCAGCCGGACATCCTGATCTCCGCCGACGGGCGCAATGTCGGTGTCCGCGGCCAGGACGGCAAACTGCATTTGATGCGGGCGGCCAAGGTGACTTCGACCGGAGCCTCGCGAGATGGCTTCCTCGTTAGGGAATGGCTGGCGGCGGATGCCGACGCGCGAAAGCCTGCCGATGCTTCGCTCACTGAGGGCGTCTCATGCGACGAGAGCGGCTGCGTGACGCAAGGCGCCGGTGGCGGGTTCGTGGCATTGGCGCTGCGGCCGGAAGCGCTGGCGGACGATTGCGAACGCGCGGCGCTGGTGGTGACCGCAAGGCAGGCGCCTGCGGCGTGCGGCGCTTCTGTGATCGATGCGGAGCGTCTGCGGCGGCAGGGCGCCATGGTGCTACGGCGAAGCGTCGGCGGATTTACCATCGATGCCGTCAAGCCTAGGGGCGTCGATCGCCCATGGTCGCAGGCGATCGCGGGCGAAGGTGACGCGGAGACAACCATCCTCGCGCCACGCCGTGCGGCGCCACGTGCGGTCGATGCGACCCCGTCGGAAGCGGACCTGCAGGCCGAGGAATAAGGATTCACGTTCCCCGGCGGGGCGCGACCGGCGGCGCGGAATTCAACCGGTGGAAAGCGGTGTCGTCGTCGTAGTGTCCGCCTTCGTTGCCGCGCGCTCGGGAATCGGATGCACCACCGGCAATTGCAGCACGGTGACGCGCTGACCCTCGCAAAGCTGCGTCACCAGCACATGGCTCCCGTCCGGAAACTCGATCGCGTCGTGATGACGTTCCTTGATGTGCGGATCAATGGTGTTGAACTTGCCGACGCGAAAACCGATCGTCCGCGTCCAGATCCAGCGATTGTCGTATTTGACGTCTTGCGCGAAGGCCAGTTCGGTCCCGGGCAGCATGCAGACCGCGACTGCAGGGTCGCGTTCGCTGGCAAAGCCGCGGGTCGAGGTGCCGCGGAAGGTGGTCGATATCAATGTCTCGCCGACCTCAGCAGGACGCGTTGCCATCGCGTGCAAACTATAGTCACACATCGGATCGCTCCCTCGTAAGAGATAGAGACCCGTGCCTCCCTCGAGGCGCTGGCCTCTATCAGAGTGGACTTGAGCAAAGTCTATTCCTGTTCTGGACATTTGTGCGACGGAAAGGCCGGCGCAACCGATCACAAACGCGCTACGGCGGCTGCGGATTTTCAGGCATCGGCGGCAGCGGAAGTTCGAAGGCGCCGAGATGGAATTGCTCCCGTCCGTCGTCGGCAATCCCGGGTAGCGCGACCAGCGTGAACGCGGCCTCCGGAAATTGCTGCCAGATCGCGAGATCTTCCGCCGTCACTGTCAGCCAGCCGAACCGGAGCATGTAGCGGCCCGGCTCGGTCACTAGGCCCGCCCGCTGCCAGGTGATCTTGGTGATCATATTGCTGACCACGTCGCGTCCCCCCGTTCGCACGCTTTCGAGCGCGCCTCAAACCAAACAGCGCGCTCACGCCGCCAGTTTTTGCTGCGTTCTGGGCAATTGTGGGACGTATGCAAGCGCACCGCGACGGTTAAGGCTGTCCCAACTTGCAGGCAACGAAAAGCCCCGGTCGATGGCCGGGGCTTTTTTGCGGTGCCGAACGCGGCTTGCATCTGGCGCGGGCCGCGCTCAGTACTTCCGGTACAGCCCGATCAGCTTGCCCTGAATCCGGACCCGGTTCGGAGGCAGGATGCGGACTTCATAGGAGGTGTTGGCGGGCTCCAGCGCGATCGAGGCGCCGCGGCGGCGGAAGCGTTTCAGGGTGGCTTCCTCCTCGTCGATCAGCGCCACCACGATATCGCCGGTGTCGGCGGTCTCGTTGCGCTGGATCAGCGCCATGTCGCCGTCGAGAATGCCGGCGTCCACCATGGAATCGCCGCGGACTTCGAGCGCGTAATGTTCGCCGGAGCCGAGCATGTCCGGCGGTACGCTGATGGTGTGGCTGCGGGTCTGCAGCGCCTCGATCGGCGTGCCGGCGGCGATCCGGCCCATGACGGGAACGGCGACCGGACGGTTGCCATCGTCCTCGGCGGGCGCGCTGGCGGCGCGGACCTTGCCGAGCGTGCCTTCGATGACGCTCGGGGTGAAGCCGCGGCGGCCGTTGCCGTTACCGGCGCCCGCAAGCTCGGGCAGCTTGATGACTTCGATGGCGCGGGCACGGTTGGGCAGGCGGCGGATGAAGCCGCGCTCTTCCAGGGCGGTGATGAGGCGGTGGATGCCGGATTTGGAGCGGAGGTCGAGCGCATCCTTCATTTCGTCGAAGGAGGGCGGCACGCCGGCTTCCTTGAGCCGTTCGTTGATGAAACGCAGAAGTTCATACTGTTTGCGCGTAAGCATCTCGAGCAATCCCCCGGTTGGCGCGTCGTAATTCGTGGTCGTTCAGCTTGCAGAGGCCGCGGTCTCAAATTCGGAAGTCCAAAACTCCCATTTGTAGACACTAGCTCTCGAAACAAATCATGAACGGACACTATATGTTCGATACATGTTCCGCAACCACTTAATTTCAGGTGAACGCGCGCCGAGTTCACTCGAACAGGCCGCCCGGACGCGTCATTCCGGCAGGCGCAGGAACTCGCATGGCGTGCCTTCAGGCACCGCCGGCGCAAACGGCGGACGTATCAAAAGCGCCCGTGCCGCAGCGAGATTCCCAAGCAGCGACGAATCCTGGTGGCTCACCGGCACCGCGATCAACGCGCCGTCTTCGCGCTGCTCAAGCCGTGCGCGAAGATAGTCTTCGCGCTGGTCGTTGGCGGGAAGATCGCGGCCGAGCAGGGCGGTCTCACGCGCGTGATGGATGGTTTTTCGGCCCGACAGCGCGCGAATCAGCGGCACCAGAAACAGGAAACCGCAGACATAGGACGAGACCGGATTGCCGGGCAGGCCGATCACCCGCATCGCCCCGAGGCGCCCGTGCATCATCGGCTTGCCCGGCCGCATCGCGATGCGCCAGAACGCCATCGCGACGCCCTCGGCCTCCAGCGAGCGCTTGACGAGGTCGTGGTCGCCGACCGAGGCGCCGCCCATCGTGATCAGGATGTCGGCGCCCGATGCGCGGGCGCGGCGGATGCCGTCGGTGGTCGCCTCGACCGTGTCGGCGGCGATGCCGAAATCGATGGTCTCGGCGCCCTCGGCCCGCGCCAGCGCGCGCAGCGCGTAGCCGTTGGAGTAGACGATCTGGCCGGGGCCCGGGATCGAGCCCGGCATCACCAGCTCGTCGCCGGTGGCGAGCACCGCCACCTTGGGGCGGCTGATCACGGCAAGTTCCGGATAGTTCATGCCGGCAGCGAGCGACAGATCGCGTTCGGTGAGGCGGCTTCCTTTGGTGAGCAGCACATCGCCCTCGCGGAAATCGGCGCCGGCGGCGCGGATATGCCGTCCCGGTCTTGCAACTTCCGTGATCGTGATGTGGTCGCCGCTGGCGGCCGTGTCTTCCTGGATGATGACGGCGTCGGCGCCATCAGGGATCACCCCGCCGGTAAAAATCCTGACCGCTTCGCCCGGGCCCACCTTGCGTTCGAACGGGCGGCCCGCCGCGACTTCGCCGATCACCTTCAGCCGCGCGGAGAGGTCGGCGGCATCGGCCGATCGCACCGCATAGCCGTCCATCGCCGACATCGCCCGCGGCGGCTGCGTGCGCTTTGCGGCAAGGTCGCGCGCGAGGACGCGATGCCAGGCGGTGTCGAGTGCGGCCATTTCTTCCGCCAGGGGATCGGCGCCCGCAAGGATCGCGGTCAGTGCATCAACGACCGGCATCAGGGCCACGGCAACACCCTCTCAAATTCCCAGCGCGGCAAGCGCCTTTGCGACATCATCCGGCCCTGTCACATGCACCGCGGCCAGGCCGCGGGCCCGCGCGCCGTCGATATTTGCTGCGGAATCGTCGAAGAACACGATGCGGGAGGCGGGAACACCGATCGCCTTGACGACATGATCATAGGCCGCCGCATCGGGCTTTCGAAGCCCGATCGTCGATGACAGGTAGATTTCGCGGAAATGGCCGAGCAGGCCGGCATAGGCCTGGCTGAAATGCACGACATGCGCGTTATTGGTGTTGGAGAAGGCATAAAGCGGCAGCCGTTGTCCGGCGCGCGCCAGCGATGCTGATATATCGGGCATTTCGCCGGCGAAGATCGCGTTCCAGCCTTCCAGGAACTCGGCGTCCGTTATTCCGATGCCCAACGAGACTCGCAGGCCTGCGAAGAATTCGGCATCGCTGATCTCGCCCCGCTCGTGACGATGCCAGGCGTCATTGGGTGAGAATCGCTCGACCAGCTGTGCGGGCTCGCAGCCGGCATGGCCGGCCCAAGTGGCGACCACCTTGCCGAAGTCGATATCGAGGACGACGCGTCCGAGATCGAACAGCAGCGCGTCGGCGGAGTTGGGGAGAAGCGGGGCGTTCATGCCAGACGTTTACAAAACTGGACAGCTCTGGGCAACGACTTGGCTGCAGCCAACGAAATGCGCGTTTTCGCGAGCAATTCCCGCCCAATCCAGCATTTAGGCCGGCGCGGGAGCTGTGCTATTCGTTTGGCAGGAAAGTCCGGGGAGTGATCGCATGAAAATGATTGGCATCGTGGCTGTGATGGTCTTGCTGGCCGGGCCGGCGTTGGCCCAGCAGGCACCCGTTCAAAGATACGGGGAGGAGGATAAGGAAAAGACGCGATCGGATATCGCGGCGGAGAAGGAGGCCGAGCGGGCTTACAAGCGGTCGCTGGGCAATATTCCGGAGCAAAAGAGCACCGATCCCTGGGGAACCGTGCGCAGCGACAATGCCGCCCCGAAAGCCGCCGCCAAGGCGCCCGCGAAACCAAAGGCGGCCAAAACGGATAGCAAGGCCGAGACCACCGCAAAACAATAACAGGCATCCGCCGGCAGCTTGCCGGGGCTGTGAGACCGGTAGCCCGCATGAGCGCCAGCGACATGCGGGTATCGGAGGAAATGCTGGAGTCCCGGATGTCGCGGAGCCTGTCATCGGGCGCGCGTTTGCGCGACCCGTTGGCTCATCCGGACTACGCAACCCCCGGCTACACAACTAATCGAAGGCGACACCGATCCGGTATTCCTTGCGCCAAACAATGTGGCACGGCAGCTTCAGGCCATCTTCCGGCACAATCAATGTGAAGCTTTGAGGCACCCGGACGATATCGAATATCTCAAGCGCTGCTCCCGTAGCGGAGATATCGCGGATCATGCATCTGATCTTGTCGCCGCCGTGATCAATCTTCGCGGGCTTGGCGACACGGAAGCGAGGCGCAATTCGAGTTTCGACCATAACCGGACTCTCCGGTTGAGCAAAAAAAATCATCGTCGGACTAAACGTCTGATGGTCGCGTCTTGGTTCTAGAATTTGATCTTTGAATTTTGATATTCCTGACTCGTCAGGATTTCTCGGGCCGCATCGCGCAGGTCTCTAATCATTTTGGCCGTTTCGTCCGCTGCTTTTCCAGTGGCCGCCCTGCCGTGCCCTTCGAGGCTATCCGCCGAGTCCTTCAGTAGATCAGAAATTTTCTTTAACTTGAGCATCGATTGGTCCAGCAACGAGATCAAATTTCTCGACAATGGAAACAATGCCAAGCCGGATGCGACCCGACAAACCGGGTCACCGCGCCATTGTGCGCCCGAAGCATTACCCCAATGCGACCCAACCTAACGTAGAAATACTGAGAGTTTCTTAACTGGAAGCAGCGCGGGTTCCGTTCTGTGGACAGTTTGAACCGTGGCTGGTTCCTGCCGCGATATGCTTCACATCCGCTTCTCGAAGAACACACTCGCCGCGGTGGATTGCGGCGCTTTCAGCGCGTAATCGCCAAACGCGGAACATTCCCGGAATCCCGTGCGAATATAGAGCCGCATCGCCGCGATCTGGCGCGTTCCTGTCTCCAGGCGCAACACAGGAAGTCCGGCGCCACGCACCTCGTCTTCGATGCGCGCGAGAATGGCGTCGGCAACGCCCTGGCCCCGCGCGATGCCGCGCACATACATGCGCTTGACCTCGGCATATTCAGGGAAGAGGGCGACGCCGCCGCAGCCCACCGCCGCGCCGTGACGTCGCGCGAGGAAGAAGCGGACATGCGGTTGAAAGATCGCATCGATGGAAAAGCCATGCCGCTGCTCCGGCGGATACTCCACCGCAAGCACGGCCTCGAGCTCGCCGATCAGCAGGCGCACCTCATCGGTCGCGGCCAGCGCAACTTCGATCTGCACGTCATCGCCCTTGCTCATCGGTGCTCCTTCTTGGACCCGTACGTTGGCGAGCTTGGCCCGGGCGGGCGAAGCGATATCAGGATTTTTTCAGATTCGTCCGCACAATTGCAACGAGATGCCGAAGATTGCGGGCAGCTTAGCGCGATCGATCAAATGTCGAGTAATTGACATTACCGCCCATCCGCAGGCGAGCCGTGTTTGGTGGCGTTGGGCACGATTCTTGGCGGCGTCATGCCGGGGTTCGGCGCAACTGCAAAGCTGTCTGTCGCCTGATCCGATGCGATCGGCTTGAAGGAGACCGGCCGCCGCGATGTCGCGAAAGCCGTTCAGGCTTGCGTGCAATGACGCCTGGGCGCGACAAAACGACCCGACGGGCAAATCAATTCTGGTTTTCGGAAAACGCGTCAAGCCCCAAAGTAAAATATATTTCTGTTTACCAGAAGGAAAATCAGGTGCATATCTTTGCCCATCCCGTCCTACTCAGAAGGGCGTCGGCCGTCGTCACGGACGTTGGACGGGTTGCGGTGGACGCTGGTTTGCGCTGAGACGACGGCGCGGACGAGCGTACGGCAAAACCGTGTGGTCCTGGCGCCCGTTGCAGGCGTCAAGCTGTCGGGTAGGCGAGAGCCGAAACGGCAGCGACGGAGTCAACCA
>NZ_JAFCMD010000057.1:0-1715 GCF_018130105.1 Bradyrhizobium sp. AUGA SZCCT0160 | reverse complement strand
TCCGATGAGTGCCGCGGAGACCGGATTACGGCGCGCTGCGTTGCCAAGATCCTTGATAAAGTCCGAGCCCTTTTCAGTCATGTCGGTCATCGGACCATCTCCCTCGCTGCCGCTTTGTCACGCTGTACTTCTTCAATCGTTGCCGTCGGCTTCAATGCATCGCCCGAGAGGCGGTTAAGGCCCACCACGATGAGGGCGGTCGACAGGGCCGCTGCGCCGCCTCCGGCGATGAGATATGCGATGGGCTCGGAGAAGCCGCCCTGTATGAGGGCAGCCGCCGCGGCAAACAACAGCAGGACAAGCGCGGGAATCATGATGACTGCCCCAGCACCCATCATTGCGGCGGCTCTCCCGGCCTGTCCGGCCTTTTCGGACAGTTCGGCGCGAGCCAGCGCAAATTCGTTTCCGATCAGCTTTGCAAGCTGACCGACCGCATCGCTGAACAGTTCCGGGATCGAACGATCAGTTCGAGAAGTCATCGCGGTACCCTCGGTTGTCTGTTGCGGAGGAGCGGCTGTCCGTTCTCAGGACTTGCGAACTCGGGCCGTCGTCACTGGAGGAGCTCTTGAGGAACCGAACGGCTCCAAAACCCGCCAGGACCGCCAAGCCAAGGAAGGCCGTGGGTTGACGGCGCGCAAAGGATTGCGCTTTCCGGACCACGTCGTTCAGGTTGCCGTTGCGGATGTGATCAGAAACTCCCTCGATCTGGGAGGCCGCCTTCCGGATGTAGGTGCCCGCGAGCGGGAGATCCGTATCGAACTCCCGTGCCGCGCGCCGCATTGTATCCGCCAGGTTGCCAACGTATTCCGCGCCGGACGATTTTTGACTGTTGACCGCGTCCTTGAGCTTGTCAGTAGCCTGAGATGCAACATCCTTGGCCGCATCGACGAGATCGGAGGCTTGGCCCTTGATGGCGTCGGTCGAGCTTTCAGCAAGATCCTTCGCCTTGTCGGTGAGGTCTCGGCCAGCCGACATGGCCTGCTCGCTCAAACTTTTCGTTGACGCAACCGCGTCGTCAAACTTCGCTCTTGCGGAGTCCTGGCCGGAAGACGCCGTGCCTTGATGTGCAGTTCCAATGAGGTCAGCCATGTCAGTTTCCTCCGCCGGGATGTGAATGGGGTGTCTTGTCCGGATCGAACGCCGTCGTGACAGCGCTTTCCGCCACGCGCCTGACGCGTTGCAGGATCTCGCTTGCCGACTCGTCCAGCTTGTCCGGGGTCAGGCCTTCCGCGCCGGCCTGCCGCGCCACGTTTTCAAAAATTTCGCCCGCTAAGCCCTTGGCAGCGTCGAAGCCTTTGGAAGCCGCCTCGCTCGCCCGCCTTCGGGCGGCCGCGGCTGCGTCTCCGACGAGATCTTCCTCCAACTCACTCTTGGGAAGCGCACTCGCAATCAGACCTCCGACCAACAGGCCGACGCCGGCGACCAGAAGTGGATTCTGCTGGATCGTATCCAACATGGTCTTTCCGGCGCGATTGGAATAATCCGCTGCCCTGTCCCGAACATCCCGGGCCGCTTCCAGCCCCGCATTCGCCGCCGACGAGGCGGCGCTTCGCGTGGCGGCGGCTGCACCAGCGGCGATATCACGCGACGAATCCATCGCGGAACCAGCAAGGTCAGACGCACTGTCTTTGATATCGCAGACACGCGTGTTGATCGCGTCACCTGCCGCGGCGGCCGAGTCCTTTAGCCGGTCTGCCAGATTGAGCTCCGCCATC
>NZ_JAFCMD010000056.1:0-1967 GCF_018130105.1 Bradyrhizobium sp. AUGA SZCCT0160 | reverse complement strand
AAGAAGGTCAACACGGCGCTCGACAATCCGACCAACTATTTCACCGCCGCCTCGCTCGATAGCCGCGCCAGCGACATCAACAATCTTCTCGACGGCATCGGCAACGGCGTGCAGGTCCTGCAGTCCGCCAACACCGGCATCACTTCGCTGCAGAAGCTCGTCGACTCCGCCAAGTCCGTCGCCAATCAGGCGCTGCAGACGACGGTCGGTTTCTCGACCAAGTCGGCGTTCACCTCCGTCGATATCGCGGGCGCAACGGCCGACAATCTCGTCGCCGATCAGGACCCGACCAACGCTGCGTTCACCGGTACTTCGGCTCCGCAGCGCGCTGCGTATACCAGCACGGCCGCGACAGCGGGCACCCAGCTCTATTCGGGCAACGCCACCAACGCGAGCGCTTCGACGCTGCTGTCGGCCCTGACGACCAACGCCGGCGTCGGCGGCGCCGCCAATGCGATCCAGGCTAACGACACGCTGACTGTCAACGGCAAGACGATCACCTTCGGAGCCGGCGCGAATGGCCTCGTCGGGTCGGGCACCGCCTATACGATGGGTGTCGATACCTCGTTGAGCGATTTGATGACAGCGATCGACACCCTGTCGGGCAACACGACCCCGGCCAACGCGTCGACGGCAACGTCCGGCATCATCACCCTGAGGTCCGGTACGGCCGCCGACCTCGTCGTGACCGGCTCCGCAAACGTGCTCGACAAGCTCGCCATCGACGGCGCCGGTGCAAGCACCGCCACCCGTGGCGGTGGCGCCGTGACGGCCGGTGCTCTGGCCGGCGCCACCAAGCTGAGCGTCGGCGACGGCACGGCCGCTTCGCTGTCGAACGCCTTCGCGGTAGGTGACACCCTCACCGTCAACGGCAAGACGCTGAGCTTCGTGGCCGCGAACACGATCGGCAACGATCCGAACCAGATCAAGATCGACAGCGACGTCACCGGCCTGCTGGCGAAGATCGACGGCCTGACCGGCTCGTCGACGGCCTCGACCATCACCGGCGGCGTGATCACGCTGAACACCGGTACGCTGAGCGATCTGACGATCACCAGCAACAACGCTGGCGCTCTGACCGCGCTCGGTCTGGCGGGTGGCGTGACACAGGCCCGCACGCAAGTGCCGGGCGTGCTGGAAGGCAAGACCCTGAATATCGGCGCGACGGGCGGAGGCACTGCCACCGACATCGTGTTCGGAACGGGTGCCGGCCGCGTCTCCTCGCTCAACGGGCTGAACGATGCTCTCGCCGCCAACAACCTGCAGGCCACTTTCGTGTCCGGCAAGCTGACGATCACCACCACGAACGATGCGGCTTCGGCCACGATCGGTGCGATCACCGGTTCCGCGGTTGGCGCTGGCCAGGCGTTCGCTGCCGGCACCACGGCGCCGGCTCCGGTTGTTGACGCATCGGCCAAGCTGACCCGTGACAACCTGGTCAGCCAGTACAACAACATCATCAATCAGATCACCACCACCTCGCAGGACGCGTCGTTCAACGGCGTCAACCTGCTCGGCGGCGACACTCTGAAGCTGACGTTCAACGAAACCGGCAAGTCGACGCTGAGCATCCAGGGCGTCAACTTCAACCCGGCCGGCCTCGGCCTCGACGTCCTGACCACGGGCGCTTTCAAGGACAACGCTGCGATCAACGAGATCGTGACGTCCCTGAACGGCGCGTCCTCGACGTTGCGCTCGCAGGCTTCGGCCTTCGGTTCGAACCTGTCGATCGTGCAGATCCGTCAGGACTTCAACAAGAACCTGATCAACGTGCTGCAGACCGGCTCGTCGAACCTGACGCTGGCCGACACCAACGAGGAAGCGGCGAACAGCCAGGCGCTGTCGACCCGCCAGTCGATCGCGGTGTCCGCGCTGGCGCTGGCCAACCAGAGCCAGCAGAGCGTGCTCCAGCTGCTCCGCTAAGTTCGGCTGCGAAGACAACGATCAAGGCGGCGGGGGAAACCCCG
>NZ_JAFCMD010000055.1:0-2133 GCF_018130105.1 Bradyrhizobium sp. AUGA SZCCT0160 | reverse complement strand
CCGCCGAGATGGCACTCTCGGTCCTCGCCTATAACCTGACACGGGTCATGAACATCGTCGGGACCAAGCCGCTGATGGCTGCGATCGCGGCGTGAGACCGAACCGGTCCTGGCTTCTCACCGACTTCCTTGGAAGGGTGTTTTTACACGGCCAAGACCCGAAGCGGACATCGTTCTCTTACGCGGCGTGCCTCCTACACAAAAAAGGCCGTCGTACGCTCAACCAGCCAGTAGGCCGCCATGATGCCTATAGCGTAGGCGACGGTCACATCGAGCCGGTCGAGTGATGGCTGTATACGCGCAGGCTCCAATAGTTTTGACGCCACAAAGCGTAACAGGGATATCAACGACAAGACTGCGGCAACGAAAATGAGCTGTCCAATCTCAACTCCAACATTGAAAAACAGCAGCGCAACGGCGATCGAATGTTGAGGTAATCCCACCTCAGCCAGCGCGCCGGCAAATCCAAAGCCATGCAGGAGGCCGAAGGAGAAGGCAACGAGCCATGGCAGGCGCGCGGTCAAACTCGGCTTCCCACGGCGGGCGTTCAGAATCTCGACCGCAACCAGCATGATGCTGAGCGCTATGGTTGCCTCCAGGGGCGGTCCCGCCACATTCACAAAGCCCAGCGCCGCCGCTGCGAGGGTAATGCTGTGCGCGATCGTGAATGCCGTAACCGTAATGGCCACGCGCCCCCAGCCTCGTACGAGAATCACCAGCGCCAGCACAAACAGCAAATGGTCGAAGCCGAAAAGAATGTGTTCGACACCCAGATGCAGGTAGGTCGCTGCGATTTCCCAAGCGCCGGGCACGGCTCGAATGATGAATGCCGTCTTCGTTGGAGAAAGCCGTTCGGTCTGTACTGCGCCGGCAAGGCTTTCGATCCGAACCAGTACATCGGTCGATGTGGCCGATAGTCCGTTGATGGATACCGGCTGCCCTATAAATCCTCCCTCCCGCCGAATGGTACGGCGTTCAACATAGACCCCGTCGCTGAACGATGCACGGGGCGGCCCTACATCCTGAGTGCCCTCGGGCAGTTTGACGTAGATCGCGAGCCGCAAGTCTTCCCCGCGCGCAGGGATTTTGAAAAGCAAATTATACTCGCCGGAGCTGGTCTGGCGCATTTCCAGATAGCCGGGCCGAAGTTCATCCGAGATCGCGGGTTGCGCCAGCAGCACCGCCAGAACAGCAATGAACAAACGAAAACGGGTCATCGACCAACGTCGGCTGACGCCGCCTTGGAAGGAGGCGCTTCCACCACGATTTCGTAGCGCTCCCGTAGCGAGGCATACAGCTTCTGTTCTGCCTCAAGGCGCCGCGCGTTCGCCCACTCTCGGCGGACGGCCGGCCGGACATCATCGAGCGGCGGCAAGCTGCCGGAAACTCGTTTGCTGATAAAGACGAAATGCTGTCCAAAGCTCGAAGAAACCGGCCCCTGCCAGCGCCCGTTTTCCATCGCGAGCACCCGTTTGGCGAACCTTTCACCAAACTGGTTGGTTACCTTTGTTGCCGAGAAGCCACGAAACTCCTCGCCAAGCAGAAAGGGATCGCCGAGTGTCGTCGTATCTACAGCCGCGTCGGCACCAGCTAGGACGCTCGCAACCTGTTTGCTGTCGCTCTCGATGGTATTGGGGCGCCGCGTGGCGCTCAGGAAGACCTGACGAAATGTGATTTGATCGTCGGATCTGAAGCGCTCCGGATTGGACGCGAGGTAAGCGGCAAGCTGCTCGTCGCTCGCTTCAGGCATGTCTGCGGCAAGAAATTCCATCTTCTGCCGCACGCGACGACGAATGATGACGTCGTCTCGGTCGAGCCCGGCCGCTCTGCCCTCGCGGTAGAAGACTTCGTCGCGGATGTAGTCTTCAATCAGGCCCTGCAGTTCCTGCTCGCTCGGCGGCCGCCGCCATGTCCGCACAAATCCGTCGCCGAGGTTGGCGATCCGCGAGGCGGAAACCACGATTTTCTCGGGAGCCTCTGCATTTCGCTTGCCGACGAGACCGTAAAGCGCGAATAGCGTCGCACCAAGCGCGAGAAACTGAAATAACGGCTCTCTCAGCAGCCGAGCGATCAAGGCGTGTACCAGATCGGCGAGGTGTAGGCGCGTTCGGTGGTCGTCATCCTGACTTCCGCC
>NZ_JAFCMD010000054.1:0-2343 GCF_018130105.1 Bradyrhizobium sp. AUGA SZCCT0160 | reverse complement strand
GTATCAACGCAGAGTACATGGGTCTCAACCTGAACTCAGTCGTGATTACCCGCTGAACTTAAGCATATCATTTAGCGGAGGAAAAGAAACTAAAAAGGATTCCCTTAGTAACGGCGAGTGAAACGGGAAGAGCCCAGCGCCGAATCGATCAGTCTTTGGCTGCTTCGAAATGTGGCGTATAGGTGTAAGTTTCCAGCAGTGTCGTATGTCCGAAGTCCTTACGATTGAGGCCATAAACCAGAGAGGGTGCGAGCCCCGTTCTGGATAGCGGCACTGTTGGTTCGCTTGCTCCTTGGAGTCGGGTTGCTTGAAAGTGCAGCCTAAAGTGGGTGATAAACTTCATCTAAGGCTAAATATCGACTCGATTGCGATAGCGAACAAGTACCGTGAGGGAAAGTTGCAAAGGACTTTGAAGAGAGAGTTCAAGAGAACGTGAAATCGCTGGAGTGGAACCGGAGACAGTTGATGTTGCTTGGAGACAAGCTTGGTGACTGGTCGCTTAGTTGTGATCGTTGCCGGGTGTCGTTTCCTATGCTACGCCGACGGCGTTGGCTGCTCGTTCTAGCCCGACAGTGTTGCCCATCTCGCAAGAGAAGGTGTCTTGCTGGCGGTAGTGGGTTCGTGGCGGCTAGCGTTTAGTTACGCTAGTGTGTGTGACGTCGGTGTGAAAGTCGACGACGTTTCCGACCCGTCTTGAAACACGGATTGCGGAGTGCTTGTCTACTGCGAGTCAAAGGGTGTTAAAACCTTGCGGCGAAATGAAAGTAAAGGTCAGTCTCGAATTGGCCGACGTGGGATCTGTGTTCTTCGGAGTGCAGCGCACCACGGCCCTGTGCGTGTCACTTGTGACTGTGCAGAGGTTGAGCAGTTGGCAAACGACCCGAAAGATGGTGAACTATGCCTGAGCAGGATGAAGCCAGAGGAAACTCTGGTGGAAGTCCGTATCGGTTCTGACGTGCAAATCGATCGATAGACTTGGGTATAGGGGCGAAAGACTAATCGAACCATCTAGTAGCTGGTTCCTTCCGAAGTTTCCCTCAGGATAGCTGGATCTCAGGCAGTTATATTCGGTAAAGCTAATGATTAGAGGCCTTGGGGACGTAATGTCCTCAACCTATTCTCAAACTTTCAATGGATATGAAGTTGCAGTTTCTTTAGTGAACTGTCAACGTGAATGCGAGGTCCAAGTGGGCCATTTTTGGTAAGCAGAACTGGCGCTGTGGGATGAACCAAACGTGGAGTTAAGGTGCCTAACTTCTCGCTCATGAGACCCCATAAAAGGTGTTGGTTGATATTGACAGCAGGACGGTGGCCATGGAAGTCGGTATCCGCTAAGGAGTGTGTAACAACTCACCTGCCGAATCAACTAGCCCTGAAAATGGATGGCGCTTAAGCGAGAGACCTATACTCCGCCGTTGCGACATGTGCGTTGTCTAGCGCCAGGTCGTAACGAGTAGGAAGGTCGTGGCGGTTGCGTTGAAGGCTATGAGCGTAGGCTCGGCTGGAGCTTCCGTCAGTGCAGATCGTAATGGTAGTAGCAAATATTCAAGTTCGATCCTTGAAGACTGAAGTGGAGAAGGGTTCCACGTGAACAGTAGTTGGATGTGGGTCAGTCGATCCTAAGGTACTGGCGAACGCCTTGTATCATCGGTGGCGAAAAGCTTGCTTTTAGTCCCCGCTTGTCGAAAGGGAATAGGGTTAATATTCCCTAACTGAGATGCAAAGATTGTGTTCTTCGGAGCACAAGCGCGGTAACGCATTCGAACTTGGTTAGTCGCTCAAAGACCGAGCTAGAGTTTTCTTCTCTAGTTAAGGAACGGACTCCCTGGAATTGGTTCAGCCAGAGATGGGGACGTTGTTTCCGAAAAGCACCGCGGTTTCTGTGGTGTCTCGTGCTCTTTGAACGGCCCTTAAAACACCAAGGGAGGCTATTAATTTGCACTCAATCGTACCGATATCCGCATTAGGTCTCCAAGGTGAACAGCCTCTAGTCGATAGAATAATGTAGGTAAGGGAAGTCGGCAAACGAGATCCGTAACTTCGGGAAAAGGATTGGCTCCAGTGGTTGGAACGGTTGGCCAGTTGGTTGATGCTTGTCCGGCGCAGTTCTGTCTGCTTGATACTTTCGGGTTGATGGCGGACTAGTGATTGTGCTTGCTTGCGGACGCTTTCTGGTGTGTGCTTGGACCTCGGTTCTAGTATCCTGATCGCTCATCTAAACAACCGTACTGGAACCGGTACGGACTCAGGGAATCCGACTGTCTAATTAAAACAGAGGTGACAGATGGTCCTTGCGGACGTTGACTGTCACTGATTTCTGCCCATGTACTCTGCGTTGATACC
>NZ_JAFCMD010000053.1:0-3270 GCF_018130105.1 Bradyrhizobium sp. AUGA SZCCT0160 | reverse complement strand
CTCGCCGGCGGCGTCCACCGCCTCGACGGCCAGCTCATGGTCGTCCTCGATGTCGATCGCGTCCTCGAAATCGTGCCCACCACACTCGCAGCATAGAACGATCGGCATAAGGAGGTCGAAAAATGAAAACATGTCTTGTCGTCGATGATTCCGGTGTCGTGCGTAAGATCGCGCGCCGCATCCTGGAAGAGATGGGCTTTGAGATCACCGAGGCTGAGGACGGCGAGAAGGCGCTCGAAGTCTGCAAGCGCGCGATGCCGGATGCCGTCCTGCTCGACTGGAACATGCCCGTGATGGACGGTTATGAATTCCTCGGCCATCTGCGCCGACTGCCCGGCGGCGATGCGCCCAAGGTGGTGTTCTGCACCACCGAAAACGGCATGGACCATATCTCGCGTGCGCTGCATGCCGGCGCCAACGAGTACATCATGAAGCCGTTCGACAAGGACATCGTCGCCGACAAGTTCAAGGAAGTCGGCTTGATCGAAGTCACCGAACCGACACCCGTCTAAATCCTTTTCCGCTTGCCGTTGAGAGGCCACCCGTGACCCCGCCAGACTATGAGTATCTGCGTAAGCTCTTGAAGGATCATTCCGGTCTCGACCTGTCCGCAGACAAGCAGTACCTGATCGAAAGCCGCCTGCTGCCGCTGTCGCGCAAATGCGGCCTCGCCGGCATCAGCGAACTCGTGCAGAAAATGAAGGGCGGGGCGCCAGCGATTGTCGCCCAGGTGGTCGAAGCCATGACCACCAACGAGACCTTCTTTTTCCGTGACAAGGTGCCGTTCGATCATTTCCGCGATTCGATCATGCCCGAGGTGCTGAAGGCACGCGCGGCCCGCAAGAGCATCCGGATCTGGTGCGCCGCCGGTTCGACCGGTCAGGAGCCGTATTCGCTGGCCATGTCGCTGAAGGAAATGAGCGCGGCCCTCGCCGGATGGCGGATCGAGATCATCGCGACCGATCTCTCCCAGGAAGTGCTCGAGAAATCCAAGGCCGGCATCTACAGTCAGTTCGAGGTCCAGCGCGGCCTGCCGATCCAGATGCTGGTCAAATATTTCAAGCAGAACGGCGAGCTCTGGCAGATCAATGCCGACATCCGCGCCATGGTGCAGCACCGGCAACTCAACCTGCTGCACGATTTTTCGCAGCTCGGGATGTTCGACGTCATCTTCTGCCGCAACGTTCTGATCTATTTCGACCAGGACACCAAGATCAACATCTTCGGCCGCCTTGCCAAGTCGATGGAAGCGGACGGCTTCCTGGTGTTGGGCGCGGCGGAGACGGTGGTAGGCTTGACCGATGTCTTCAAGCCATTTCCGGACAAGCGTGGGCTCTATCGGCCGAACGCAGCGCGGGCGGCAACGGCAGCGATGCCGAAAATCGCGGCAATGGCGGGGCGTTGAGGAATGTCCGAAGAGAACAAGGCAGCCGAGCGCGTCACGTTCAGCCGGGGGTACGACGTCTGCATCATGGCGATTGACGGGACCTGGCGCCGCGATTGCCAACTCAACTCGATCTCGGATACCGACGCCACGTTGACCGTGGAAGGCTCCATTCAAGGCCTCAACCTCAAGGAGTTCTTTCTGCTGCTGTCGTCGACCGGGCTCGCCTATCGCCGCTGCGAACTGGCCCGCGTCAACGGCACGGACATGGACATTCACTTCCTGCGCGGCAAGAACGGCAAGAAGCGGCCGGGCGCGGCGTCGAAGTCCGATGAGATGATGTCCTGAGCGTCTAGCTTCCGCACCGAACCGCCGGTCAGGCGGTGAAATCACCGATTGCCGAAAAGTCGGGGCAACATCCGGCACGGGATGGCGGCAAACGCCCGCCGGCACAGGCTGGCCGGTTCGATGTCCTCTATTTCAGATGGCCGTATTGGGCTGCTGCGGCACGGCGCCGCTGTTCGCTTACGCGCTGAGAACCGAAAGCGCCGGCGAACTCCAGACATAATCGCTGGCGACCTGCTCCGGTGCATTGGACGGTGTCATGGGGTCTAGCAGCGAGTGGAGAGCGATGGCAAGATTGGCGTCACAGGCCCTCAACGCCGCGGTCGCCCTGACATAGGGCGGCGTCACATCATCCAGCACAACGATATCGGTGGAGATGTCCTGGCTGCCGGACGCGGTTTCGCGGGCGATCTCCCGTTCGATCAGCCTCAGGCTCGCCTGGACATGCTCAATCAGGGATATGACATCGGACACCACCGAGCGGTACGCGTTACTTCGGTCGTCAGGTTCGATCGCGATGCCGCCGCCTTGGGGGTTCATAGCTGCACTCCTCGGACTACTTTTTAGGGGCGCGTTGCTACTTGTGCGTTAAGCCAACGTCCCGTACAAATACGGGGGCGTTTTGATGCGGTATGGAGTTGAGTACCGATATCGAGTGCGCGTCACGTTTCACCATGCATGGAAGATGAAACATGGCTGAGAAAGCCCACTCCCGCGGGGAGATCTTTGTAGTCGACGACGACCCCGCCGTTCGCGACACGCTTTCCATGGTGCTGTCGGCGGGCGGTTATCAGGTCATCTGTTTCGCCGACGGCGCCGCATTGCTGGCCGTTGCAAGAACCCGGACGCCGTCCTGCATCCTGCTCGACGTGCATATCCCCGGCAAGTCGGGCCTCGACATCCTGAAGGAACTGCACGGCGAGGACTATCCTGCGCCGATCTTCATGATCTCCGGGCAAGGCGACATCTCGATGGCCGTCAACGCCATCAAGAGCGGCGCGCTGGACTTCATTGAAAAGCCGTTCCGTGGCAGCGAGATCGTCGCACGGCTCGACGAGGCGATCGAGGCCTATGCGCGCCGGCAGGCGGAAAACAACTCCGCGTCCCGGATCGCGACGCTGCATTTTCCCGGGCGCGAACCGCTCACCCGCCGCGAACGCGAGGTGCTCGAGCAGTTCACCGCCGGCGCGTCCAACAAGGAAGCGGGCAGGCATCTCGGGATCAGCCCGCGGACCATCGAGGATCATCGCGCCAACATCATGAAGAAACTCGGGGCACGCAACGCCGCCGACCTGGTCCGGATCGTGATGACCACGTCGCGTCAGGCGTGAGTGGACGGCGACGGCGCAGCTTTCGCGAGAATTCGCGGCAGCTGTAGGCCGCTAGCGCGTGATGGCATTAGGTTCGATAGCCTGAGTTTTTGAGGTAGTTGGCACATTCTTCTGAGGTGAAGGCATCGAGTGAGCAGCCGATTGCGGCGCAGACCGCGTCGACAGTTCGCGCGGCAGCTTTGCGGACCAGATGCTTGAGCTTGGCAAAGA
>NZ_JAFCMD010000052.1:0-4526 GCF_018130105.1 Bradyrhizobium sp. AUGA SZCCT0160 | reverse complement strand
GTGCCAGGACCACACGGTTTTGCCGTACGCTTATCCACGCCGTCGTCGAGGCGTAAACCAGCGTCCACCGCAACCCGCCCAACGTCCGTGACGACGGCCGACGCCCTTCTGACCAGGACGGGATGACGATAGATGCGCACTGATTTGGGTCGGCCGACAACAGAAATATTTTTGATTTACGGAAATTTTCTACTTGACACGATTTCTGAAACTCAGAACTGATTTGCCCGACGGGTTGATTTGTCGCACCCCGCATCTCACCACGCGTACCGCACCACGCCCTTGCCGGCGTAGCTGCGCGTCACGTTGGAGAACTCGCCTTCGAAGGTGGCGGCCGTCGACCAGCCGTTCATCCATTTGGTTTCGGCAGAAGCCGTGACGAGCGCGGAGTTGGCAGCTTGCGCCGCGCCGTTGACGAAGAAGCTGGCGCCCGGCAGCGTCTGGAACGTCGCCCCGATGCCGCGGTCGGGATTGAAATCATGCGCCCACGCCAGACGGCCGCGCAGCGTCAGGATCGCGGCCTGCATGGCGAACGATTTGTCGGTGCGCAGACCGAGTTCGCTGCGGGTATCGGTCACGCTCTTCGCACCATAAGCGAGGGCAAACGTGTTGGTGCCGGAGATGACGCCTTCCGCATAGGCCGGCAGTTCGAACGTCGTGAACTGGCCTGCGGCGTACGGCGTGAAGCCGATCCCGCCGATGACGGGGGCTACGAAGCGATAGCCGCCTTCGACGCGGCCGGACCAGGCATTGGCGTTGAACCGCGCGCGCAGTTGATCAATGCCGGCGATGGTGACGGTGCGATCGGTGGTGACGTCCTGCCAGCCATAGGCCAGCGCGCCGGAGAGGTAGGCAGCTCCGACATTGTGCCGGATGAACGCACCGGCCTGAAACAGGTCGGAACGCCCGTTGCCGTTGTTGGCGACGCTGAAATTGGTGCCGCCGCCGGCCAGCGAGAAGCCGGCGATGGTGAACGGCGAAAAGCGATAGTCGGCACCGATGGCGGTGCCATAGATCCGCGACGTCGCCGTATTGGAGCCGGCCACGGTATTGCCGTCGGTGGTCTGCGAGCCGCCGAAGCCGGCCGCCCACACGCTCCAGCGCTGCTGGAACGGCACCATTGGCGGCGCCTTGGTGTAGATCGCCGCCAGCGCGTCATTCGGATTGCGCTTCTTCGCGGCATAGGCCAGCGCTTCCTCATCGGCGAAACCGGATGCGTTGCCGCCGGCGGTTGCCGCGTCACCGCGCCCCGCAATGAACGGGTCCATCATCACGCCCATGAACTGGTTCATGGCGTTGAACGTGGCCTGCTGCGATCCCGTCGCGGTCTGCCCGGCCGCCTGCGACAGGCCATTCGGCGACAGATTGGCGAACACCGCCGGAATGCCGCCGGTGGCGTTGAAGAAATTGATCAACCCGTTGGCGACGTTCTGCTGGTTGACGTTCAGGCCGCCCGGGAAGTTGGGCCCGGAGAACAGCGCGAGATTGAGATAAACGTTGTTGGCGTCGTAGCTCAACGATGTCGTGGAAGTCGCGGGCGCATTTGAAGTGGTCAGCCCGCTGAAGGTCCCGCTGACGCCGCCGGTCGCCGTGAGGATGGTGTACTTCTTCTGCACATAGACTCCTGGCGCAAAGGTTGCGCCTACGGTAGCGCCGCCAAGCGTCGCTGTACCGGTGACGGCCACAAAAGAGGACGTCGTGGGATTGACCTGCACCAAATACTGAGCGGCCGCCTGGAACACGAGATTGCCTGTCATCGCCATCGACGAACCCGGCGTGCCGTTGCCCGGCGTAAAGATGCCGGAGATCGTGCCGTTGGCGCCGGTAACAGTGCCGGCGCCCTGCAGCCCAGCAAATGTCTGATTGAAGCCGTTCAAATCCAGAGTCGCGCCGCCCGAGACCGTGAAAAGGTTGCTGGTCCCGAACGCGGCGGCATGTCCGGCGCGCAGCGATCCGCCACCCACAGTCGTTGCGCCGCTATAGGTGTTGGCGCCCGAGAGCACGAGCGTGCCGGCGCCGTTCTTGTTCAGGCCCCAGATTCCGGCGTTGACACCCGCGCCGCCTGAACCGGTCTGGTCGGCGATCCCGTCTGAAATCGTTTGCGTCGCGCCGCTGCCGGGCAGGAAGTTGATGATGCCGTTGCCTTGAAGAAATATGCCTGTGCCGAAAGCAGAACCGCCGCCGCCCGCCGCCCCATTGTCGACGCCGCCAAGACCGGGGCCCCCCGCGCCGCCGGCACCGCCGGCGACGCTGCTGCCGTTGACGTTGAACGCGCCGGCAATCGTCAGCGAACCGCCCTCCTGAACGAACAGGGCGCCGCCCAATCCGCCGCCGCCGGCGCCACCACCGCCTCCGGCAACGCCACCGTTCGCCGCGATGCTGCTACCTTGGCCGGCGACGCCACCGCCGAAACCTCCACTACCGCCGGTTCCGCCCGCCTCACCCAAGTTGCCTGCGCCGGCGCCGCCGCCACCACCGCCGCCAAGGCCGCCAGCGCCTCCCTGATAGCCCACTATGGAGTGTCCACCTCCGCCGCCGCCGCCAAATCCCCCTGCGCCGCCCCTGTCGTCCGCAGCGTTGTGACTGCCGCCGCCGCCGAATCCGCCTTGACCGTTGCTGAATATGGGACTTCCGCCGACGCCGCCGGCGGCGCCATAACCGCCACCGCCACCGTTGATGCCACCGGGGACAGCGCCGGGACCGGGAATATGCCCTTGTCCCCCACTCGCGGCGCCAACGATGATGCCCGCCCCGGCCCCAGTCCCGCCGTCGTCGCCGTAGGCGCCGCGCCCGGCGCCGCCGCCGGCCGACGCCGCTGCATGGCCGCCGAGACCGCCGCCGCCGCCGCCGGCGCTTCCGCCCCCCACGCCGTCTCCGCCAGAGCCGCCGGCGCCGCCGGTTGCGCTATTGCCGGACAGAACGACGTTGCTCACGGTCACATTGCCACCGCTCGCCACGAACAGCGCACCGCCTGCGCCGAGTCCCCCGCCACCGCCGCCGGCACTGAAATTCTTGGGAGCGCCATTGCCGCCGAGCGCCTGGGTGTTCTGGATCGTCAGATTGTTGATGGCGACGCTGCCCGCATAGACAAAGAAGCCGCGCTGCACGCCGCCGCCGTCGAGCGTAAAGCCGCCGCCGTTGACCGTTACGTTGCTGGTGGTGTTGAAGGCATTCAGCGTATCGGACGCTGCGCCGCTAAGCGTGATGTTGTTCTGGAAATTAATGACGTAGCTCGTGCTGGCATTCGTGTCGGCCTGTGCGATCGCCGCCGAAAGGCTGGTGCCGTCGGATACATTGATGACCGTTTGGGCGTGCGCAGACGTGCAACTGATAAGGGCGTATGCCGTACCGCTCAGGAGGGCGGATCGCACGAGATGTTCGCGGAAATATCGACGGACCGGCCTGTTCTTCACTTTGTTACTCCACTCATGCGTCCGTCAGTCATCCAACGACCAAAATGTCTCGCGACACGAGCACTACCAGAAGCGGAAGTGCGGTGCGTCCCACCCGTTCACCACGCGTACCGCACCACGCCCTTGCCGGCGTAGCTGCGCGTCACGTTGGAGAACTCGCCTTCGAAGGTGGCGGCCGTCGACCAGCCGTTCATCCATTTGGTTTCGGCAGAAGCCGTGACGAGCGCGGAGTTGGCAGCCTGCGCCGCGCCGTTGACGAAGAAGCTGGCGCCCGGCAGCGTCTGGAACGTCGCCCCGATGCCGCGGTCGGGATTGAAATCATGCGCCCACGCCAGACGGCCGCGCAGGGTCAGGATCGCGGCCTGCATGGCGAACGATTTGTCGGTGCGCAGACCGAGTTCGCTGCGGGTATCGGTCACGCTCTTCGCACCATAAGCGAGGGCAAACGTGTTGGTGCCGGAGATGACGCCTTCCGCATAGGCCGGCAGTTCGAACGTCGTGAACTGGCCTGCGGCGTACGGCGTGAAGCCGATCCCGCCGATGACGGGGGCTACGAAGCGATAGCCGCCTTCGACACGGCCCGACCAGGCATTGGCGTTGAACCGCGCGCGCAGTTGATCAATGCCGGCGATGGTGACGGTGCGATCGGTGGTGACGTCCTGCCAGCCATAGGCCAGCGCGCCGGAGAGGTAGGCAGCTCCGACATTGTGCCGGATGAACGCGCCGGCCTGAAACAGGTCGGAACGCCCGTTGCCGTTGTTGGCGACGCTGAAATTGGTGCCGCCGCCGGCCAGCGAGAAGCCGGCGATGGTGAACGGCGAAAAGCGATAGTCGGCACCGATGGCGGTGCCATAGATCCGCGACGTCGCCGTATTGGAGCCGGCCACGGTATTGCCGTCGGTGGTCTGCGAGCCGCCGAAGCCGGCCGCCCACACGCTCCAGCGCTGCTGGAACGGCACCATTGGCGGCGCCTTGGTGTAGATCGCCGCCAGCGCGTCATTCGGATTGCGCTTCTTCGCGGCATAGGCCAGCGCTTCCTCATCGGCGAAACCGGATGCGTTGCCGCCGGCGGTTGCCGCGTCACCGCGCCCCGCAATGAACGGGTCCATCATC